>SLOE01000049.1 GCA_007132715.1 Bacteroidales bacterium | reverse complement strand
TTTATTGATTCGACGGGACTGAATAACCTGGAGAACCTGTACCTGAAATCCCTGGGAGAGAAGATACAGCTTATCTTTTCAGGCGTGCATCCGGGTGCCATGGTGGCTCTTGAGCAGTCCGGGCTGCTGGATAAGGTTGGCAGGGAAAACGTTTTTGACGATATTGCCCCCGCCCTGCTGAGGGCACAAGAGATTGTCGAAGAAAAAGAGAAAACGGCTTCAAACTGACCTGCTGCAAGCAGACCGCCACGATCCCCCCGGAATAAAATTGTGCACTCAGTCTTTTACCATAGCCTTTCACTGGCAGAATACCCGGATGCGGCCAGGAATATCACTTGCAGATGCAGCCGTTACCTCGACATTGTTACGCTCACCCGTCCGATCTGGCCGCCCATCGGCGGATTCATTTTTGAGACCTTTACGGTTGCTTTTGCTATGCCCGTGAAACTTGAATAGAGGCTTTCAAGGATACGGCCTGCCACATTTTCAAGCAGGTTGCCCGTCATTTCCATCTGCTCCTTCACTTTTTCATATGCAAGCTGGTAGTTAAGAGTGTCGGCCAGTTTATCTGTTACGGCGGCTTCTCCGAGACCAGTCGATATTTCAAGGTCCACCAGGAACCTGTTGCCCGTCATTCGTTCTTCCCTGTAACATCCGTGGTAAGCATGGAATTCCATGTTCTCTATCCTGATAATTCCCATTTCTCCGAGTTTTGCGCCAAAAATAGTAATTCCTTCCGTAAATCAGCCGGGAATGAAAAAAAAGCGCCCGGCCACCTGCAGTATTTATTAATTACTTTTACTTTTGTAAACCCTGGTAGCAACAGAAAAGGAACCCCGGTACAACAGACACAACCATTGCATGCAAGGTGTAACGGGAACGACCTGTATCACAGGTTTGGTAGCAGGAAGAGAAACGGGACCGGAGCAATAAAATCAAGAATATGACACAGAATGAATCCCCCGGTAAGGGAAAAAAAGAGGAGGAACGCTCCCTCAATTTCATTGAGCAGATAATTGAAGAGGATATACGCGATGGCAAGAACGAAGGAAGGGTGCACACCCGTTTCCCGCCTGAGCCTAACGGTTACCTGCATATCGGGCACGCCAAGTCAATCTGCCTTAATTACGGGCTTGCAGACAGGTATAACGGATACTATAACCTGCGGTTTGATGATACCAATCCCCTTACCGAGGAAGTGGAATATGTCGATTCCATAATGGAGGATGTAAGGTGGCTCGGATTCGACTGGGAAGAGAGACTCTATTATGCCTCCGACTATTTCGGACAGCTGTACGAATGGGCAGAAAAGCTGATAAAAAAGGGAAAGGCATACGTCTGTGCCCTCAGCGCTGAAGAGATCAGCGCACACCGGGGGACCCCGACCAGACCCGGTACCGAAAGCCCATACAGGAACCGCAGTGTTGAAGAGAACCTTGATCTCTTCAGGCGCATGCGTGCGGGAGAGCTAGCCAACGGTGAAAAGGTTCTAAGGGCAAAGATCGACATGGCTTCACCCAACATGCACATGCGCGACCCCGTGCTTTACAGGATCATTCATGCGTCGCATCACCGGACGGGCGACAAATGGTGCATATACCCCACGTACGACTACGCCCACGGGCAGTCAGATTCCATAGAGGGCATCACACATTCCATCTGCACACTTGAGTTTGAGGTACACAGGCCACTGTACGACTGGTTCATCCGCGAGCTGGAGATCTTCCCGAGCCGTCAGATAGAGTTTGCCCGGCTCAACCTGAGCTATACCATAATGAGCAAGCGAAAGCTGCTGCAACTGGTGAAAGAGGGGCATGTCTCAGGCTGGGATGACCCGCGAATGCCGACAATAAGCGGACTGCGGAGACGGGGCTATACCCCCGGGTCGATCAGGTACTTTGCCGACCGCATAGGTGTTGCCAAGCGCGACAACGTTATTGATGTGGCGCTGCTGGAGCACAGCGTGCGAGAGGACCTGAACAAAAAGGCAACCCGCGTCATGGCGGTCCTTAACCCTCTCAAACTGGTCATAACCAACTACCCCGAAGGGGAGCCGGAAGAGGTTGAGGCTGTGGTGAACCCCGAGATGCCTGAGCTGGGCAGGAGGAAAGTGCCCTTCTCGCGCGAGATACTGATAGAAAGGGACGACTTTATGGAAGACCCCCCGAAAAAGTTCTTCAGGCTGGCGCCGGGCAGGGAGGTAAGACTTAAATACGCCTATATAATAAAGTGCGAGAAGGCTGTGAAAAACGACGCCGGCGAAATAACCGAACTGCACTGCACCTACGATCCGCAGACCCGCAGCGGTATGCCCGATGCCAACCGCAAGGTTAAAAGCACCATACACTGGGTATCGCAGCCGCATGCCCGGGAGGTGGAAGTGAGGCTGTTCGACAGGCTTTTCATGAAAGAGAACCCTGACGATGCTGAAGAGGGGCTGGATTTCAAATCAAACCTCAACCCGGAATCGCTAAAGGTTACCAAAGGATACATCTCATCGGGAACTGAAGGCGCCAGTGCCCTCGATAAGTTCCAGTTCGAGCGGCTGGGTTATTTCTGCGTCGATCCGGACTCAGCGCAAGGCAAAATGATCTTTAACCGCACGGTTACCCTGCGGGATGCCTGGGCAAGGATAGGCCAGAAGGGTGCACCGCGGTAAAAAGTGCCGGGGCTTCCCAGATATGCCTCACGAAAGATGCCGGTGGTTCAAAAGCCTTTCCTGATTTTACCGGTATCTGATATGCTGCCGCGCTATTGCCCTCAGTAAAGCCTCTCCGACACGCAACGGAGGGTCATGCCGGTCGGTTTGGTATAGCGGCTGAAGGCATAGTGGAACATAGTGCTTGATCCTCCATAGAAATAGAGGTATTTGCCGTAGGTTTCGCTGTGCTGTGAACCGGTCCAGTATGCCCCGTAGACTCCTCGCCCAATCAGCATTCTGTCATCAGGATCGAGCAGCCCCGCAGCATGCATCCTGAGCTCCGATTCAAAGGCATGCATAAAGCTGTTCCATCCGTCTTGCCGGTGTACCGTCTCCCACTCCTCTGCCGTTGGCAGGCGCCATCCATGCCCCAGCAGAAGCGCACAGGGATCTTCTGTCGACAGCCAGTGATTGTCCTCTTTAATCCCTGTCAACCATTCCGATCCCGGTTCCGGTAACATCTCCGTTACCAGGTAGCCCCGTTTGTTGTTGAACTGCCAGTACCAGCCGGCCGCTTCGGGCGATTCATCGGTGGGAGATGATGCCGGCCTTTCCGCACCAAGGTTTTGTACGATCCAGCACCTGGGCTCACCACTCAGAGAGGATTTGACAGTACGGTAGGTCACTGTGACACTTTCGGGAGCTACGACGCCTGCGGAATGCGAGACAGTAATATCCTCGCAGGCCGTTATGAAACTTACCTCCTCCCCATAGGATGTACCCTCCGAATTGACGGCATATGCCCTCACAAAATATTTCACCCTGTAATCAAGATCAGTCATAAAGCTTTTGAAGGTACCCAATCCGGGTTTTTCCTTGGTAAACCCGGTGTTGTTTTCAATAGTGGGGCCCGGCGAACTGCTCCAGACAATACCCGCACGGGTTATTTCCCGGTTACCATCACCGTACACATGTCCCCCGCTCCTGGCTGAGTTTGATGATATTTCGCGGACTTCAAGGGTGACCAGGTTCGGTGGGGCCGTCCTCTCCTCCATTTCACAAGCGGTAAATGCGGCAATAAATCCTACTATTACCAGTGTGCGTGTTTTCATGGCCGGTATGATTATCAGATTGCCCGGTTCAAAAATAAATACTATCCGGGTGTCGAAACGTTTACTTATACCTTTACCTGCCCTGCCTGGTAAGGTTCACGGCAGGACATGGCGGACATTAAATATAGAACAGCGCAGAGACGTAGCTTACCACACTTGAGGTGTCTCCCGCAGAACCGGAATCGCCCCTGCTCAGTATCCTCACCTTGTAATCAGGTTCAACAATATCAGAGTATTCCATCAGCGCCATAATGGGGCCGCACCCGCAAACGGAAAGGTTATGATCAACTGCCTTCTCATAAACACCACTGCTGTCCTTGTCAAGAACTGCCTTCAATATTATATCGTCCTTGCTGTATGCCTCAGAGCGCGACACAAAATGGGAAAAGTCGGAAGAGGCTATCAGCAGCACCCTCCTGCCGGTCTTCCTTGCAGCGGTATGGATTCTGCCCGCAGCCTCAACCGCGGCATCATGATCCTGGTCCAGCATGTTGAGGCATACAATCCTTGTTTCACCGGGGAAGAAATGTTTTATGTAGGGCACTATCACCTCGGCTGAATGTTCCCTTCGCTGGGCAGCCTTTGAGAAGGGCAGCTTCATCTCCCCGGCAAACTCCAGGTCTGTCGCCGCCGTTCCGTTCGACACCTCCCAGTAATGGTGATCGTCAACCGATATGGGCGGGCCCAGTCCGTAATGGTTAGGATTCACAATTACAACCGTTTCGGCAATAAAAAGGTTGGTCAGCGCTGCTTCAAAGAAATGGACAGCCTGCCTGCCGCAATATTCCATACCGGCATGGGGCACAATGCCGCCCAGCACTGCACCCGGAACAGGAGACTTGTCGACAACAGGTTTTTCCTCCCTCAGGAGCCGGTCCAGCAGTCTGCCAACCTCTTCCCTGCCGGAGGGATAGAACATGCCGGCAACACCGGGGGGCCTTGTATTTGTTTTATCTGCGGCCATGCCAGGTAATGGTATTGTCTTGTTAACGCCGGTATCATCAGTGCAAGTTAGCAAAATCATTCCCAATTGACAACAGCCCCTGAGGCCGTCACCCGTTGGCATCATGCCGGTTAATCCAGGTATAATGTCAACCCGGCCCAAACCGTCCGGATCAGACTGACAGCCGGGGCCTGCCAGCCGGAGCCGGTCACCCGGCAACAACGATCTTTGTCCCGCATTTGCGGCAATTGCCATTTGTATCGACTCCTGCAGCATCGGTGCTGTATCCGCTTCGCCTGATTACTACCCTGCTGCAGCCTGCACACCTTGTATCGCTTCCTCCGGGTGAAGGGGGCATGTTACCGGTGTAAACATAATTCAGGGAGCCGGCAGCAAGGTTATAGAACCTCTCCATCACGGGCAACGGTGTTGCCGGGACATCACAGCGCCAGGAGGGAAAATAGCGGGAAATATGCAATACCGTATCTCTACCCAGTTCCCCAGCTAGCCATCCTGTCATTTCCCTGAACATTCTCTCATCATCATTCAGACCGGTAACCACCAGGTGGGTGATCTCAAGGTGCAGCCCCCTCTTTCTTATTGCTTTCAGGGCGGACTTAACAGGCGCCAGGGACCCTCCCGCCACATCCCTGTAAAAAATATCGCTGAAAGATTTGAGGTCAATATTGAATGCATCGGCAATTTCAAGCAGCTCAGCCAGCGGCCGCCTGTTTATATAGCCGTTGCTTACCACCACGTTCTTCAGTCCCCGCTCCCTTGCCTTTACAGCAATATCATACATGTACTCGTACCATACGACCGGCTCGTTGTAGGTATAGGCAATCCCTATATTCCCGGGAAGAGATACTGCCCTGGTCACAACCGACAGAGGGGCAACATACCCGGGACCGGGGATATCTTCAACGGCAGATTGTGATATGGTGTGGTTCTGGCAGAATGTGCAGCTTAAATTGCATCCGGCTGTTCCGACCGACAATATCTCCCTTCCGGGGAAAAAGTGGTAGAGAGGCTTTTTCTCAATGGGGTCGGAAGCCATGGAAACAGGATACCCGTAGGCAGCGGCGAACAGCAGCCCTCCAATGTTCACGCGTACCCTGCACTTCCCCTTTCCGCCATCCTCTATCCTGCAGGAATGGGGGCACAGGCGGCAGGTTACCTCACTGCTGGCACCGGTACTGTAAAAGCGTGCCTGATGCATCGGTCATATTTTTGATGCCAGGTTTCCGGAACAGGGCCTGACGGCCTCTTATCATCCCAGCTCTGATATTGCTGTGTCTATGCGCCTGATCGTCTCCTCTTTACCGAGGATCTCCATGATCAAAAAAAGGTCGGGCCCCCTGCCTTCGCCGACAAGGGCGAGCCGTGCGGGGATCATGACATTCCCCATGCCTGTGCCCTCTTTTTCCATGTATCCCCTGACCCTTGCAGAGATACTCTCAGCATCAAAGGGTGCGACATCACTGAGCAGCTCCGACACCTTACGGAGCAGCATGGGTGTATCCTCCTTCCACTTTTTCTTAACCAGCTTCTCATCATACCCGGCCGGTCTCTCAAAGAAAAATGATGCCTGGTCCCATATCCCGTGAACAAAGTCAGCCCTCTCACGTACCAGGCTGCATATCTGCCCGGCCCGACGGGGGTCCGGTTCATATCCCTTCTCTCTGAGTAACTGCATGAATTCCTCCGTCACCCTGCCGGGATCGGCCGACTGCAAATACTGGTGGTTGAACCAACGGGCCTTTTCAGGGTCGAAGCGGGCGCCCGCCTTGTGAACCTTATCCAATGAAAACTGGCTTATCATCTCCTCCATGGTGAATATCTCCTGGTCAGTACCCGGGTTCCAGCCCAGCAGTGCCAGCAGGTTGACAAAAGCCCCGGGATAATAACCTGCCTCCCGGTAACCTTCGGATACTTCCCCGGTAACGGGATCCTTCCAGCGCAGCGGGAACACAGGGAAACCGAGCCGGTCGCCATCCCTCTTGCTTAGCTTGCCCTTACCACCGGGCTTAAGCAGGAGCGGCAGATGGGCGAATTGAGGCATGCTCTCCTCCCATCCGAAGGCTTCATAAAGCAGCACGTGCAGCGGCAAAGACGGCAGCCACTCCTCACCCCTGATGACATGGGTTATCTCCATCAGGTGGTCGTCGGTCACGTTTGCAAGATGGTATGTAGGCATGCCGTCGGCCTTGAAAAGGACCTTGTCGTCAAGGGTGGAGGTGTTCACCCGCACTTCGCCCCTGATGATGTCACTTATAACCACTTCCCTGTTTTCCGGCATAAGGAACCTTACAACCCAGGGTACTCCTTTGTCCCTTAGCTCCTGCACCTTCCCGGGCGGAAGCACCAGTGAGTTTTTGAGGGTGCCCCTCACCGTATGGTCATACTGGAACACCTCTCCCGCCTTCTCCTTTTCATGCCTCAGTTGATCAAGTTCCTCAGGCGTGTCGAAAGCGATATAGGCATTTCCGCCCTCCACAAGCCGCATGGCATAGCTGCCGTATATCTCCTTTCTTTCGCTCTGCCTGTAAGGTGCATGGGGGCCTCCTGCCGGCACACCCTCGTCAATCTCCATTCCGCACCACCTCAGAGCATCGATTATATAGCTCTCTGCACCGTCAACGTAGCGCTGCTGATCGGTGTCCTCTACCCTCAAAATGAAAGTACCATTGTGCCTGCGGGCAAAGAGGTAATTGAAAAGCGCCGTACGCACCCCCCCTATGTGGAGGGGGCCGGTGGGACTTGGTGCAAAGCGCACCCTTACGGTGCCTGTTCTGTCAGCTTTCGCTGCTCCGGTATCAGCCATAGGATTAACTTTTATATTATAAAACCCCCATCAGAATTCGGCAAACACCAGCATGGTTAAACATGAGGGTTCAGTTACATGATGACGATGAGCTAATCTCTCAGGCTGTCCACACTGCATTCTTGAACATGAGGGTTCCATCACATTTGAAATGTAAAAATACAAAAATTAACGGAGGTCCCGGGCCTGAATTATGCAAGCCTGCTTAACGGTTTCAGATCAGGCCTTTATCATGCTTCTCCTTTATGGCACGCAGCATATCCGCAGTCATGGCATCAAGGTCATATTCAGGCTGCCATCCCCACTCCTCGCGGGCTGCTGAGTCGTCAACCGAATTTGGCCAGGAATCTGCAATATCCTGCCGGCTGTCGGGCTCATAGCTGATCTCGAAACCGGGCATCTGTTTTTTGACTGAAGCGGCCAGTTCTTCCGCACTGAAGCTCATTGCGCCAACGTTGAAGTCGCAATGGTGCCTTAGCTTGCTGAAATCAGCCTGCATCAGGTCTATGGTCGCCTTGAGGCAATCGGGCATGTACATCATTGGCAGACGTGTGTCCTCTTTGACAAAGCAGGTGTACCTGTTGTTCTTTACAGCTTCATAATAGATTGCAACGGCATAATCGGTGGTTCCGCCTCCGGGCAACGTCTCATGGCTGATAATGCCGGGATACCTGAGTCCCCTGACATCCAGCCCGTAACGCTTTACATAATAATCGCCAAGCAGTTCGCCGGCCACTTTTGTTACACCATACATGGTGGTGGGCTTCAGGACTGTCTCCTGTGGTGTGTTGTCAACGGGGGTTGACGGTCCGAAGACAGCAATTGAGCTGGGCACAAGCACCTGCTTCATCCTGTGCTCCCGGGCAATCTCCAGCACATTGATAAGGCCGTTCATATTGACGTCCCAGGCCAGCATGGGATTCTTCTCACCAGTGGCTGATAGTATGGCAGCCATATTAATTATCGTATCAATCTTGTATTTATTTACCACGGAAGCAAGCCCGTCAGTGTCGAGTGCGTCGACCACCTCGCAGGGCCCTGTTTCAGATAGCTTATCCGAAGGTTTTGTTTTGCGTATTCCCGCTACTACGTTTGATCCGCCATACATCTCGCGCAACAGCAGTGTCAGTTCCGATCCAATCTGTCCGGCCGAGCCTATTACCAGTATTTTACTCATCTGTTAAGGTGTTTTATGATTTGAATTAATTATTGATCTTCCAAACTAATTGATTTATACAAATAAAAATAAAATCATCGTCAATTTCCTTGATTTTTTTCATTTGCGCGCACTGTTTTTCAACATAAAAAGGAAGATGCGATATGAGGCCGAAAAAAATTATCTTTGTGTATTACCAATAAAAAAAACAAATATGTACGGAAAGATAAAGGAACATCTTGATAAAGAGCTGGAGAGCATCGAATCTGCCGGACTTTTCAAAAAGGAGAGGATAATAGTATCAGCACAGGATGCTGAGATCACGGTCGAAGGCGGTAAGAAGGTGCTTAACTTCTGTGCCAATAATTATCTCGGACTGTCAAACCATCCGGCTCTCATCAAGGCGGCTAAGGAAGGTATGGATTCAAGGGGCTTCGGCATGTCTTCGGTAAGGTTTATTTGCGGCACCCAGGACCTCCATAAGACCCTGGAAAAAAAGATTGCCGGGTTTTTCGGGACCGAAGACACCATTTTGTATGCCGCCTGCTTTGATGCAAACGGGGGCGTTTTCGAACCGCTTCTGACCCATGAGGATGCAATCATTTCAGATTCCCTGAACCATGCATCGATCATCGATGGAGTGAGACTTTGCAAGGCACAACGCTACCGTTATAACAATGCCGATATGGCAGACCTCGAAGAGAAGCTTAAAGAGGCACAAAGCCAGCGTTTTCGCATTATCGTTACAGACGGTGTGTTCAGCATGGATGGCAATGTTGCACCAATGGACAAGATAGTAGAGCTGGCAGAGAAATACGATGCACTGGTCATGGTTGATGAATGTCACTCTGCAGGTGTGGTTGGTGAAACTGGTAGAGGTGTTACCGAGCAGTTCGGTATACGGGGCGAGGTTGATATCATTACAGGTACTCTCGGCAAGGCATTCGGCGGTGCTATTGGTGGCTTTACAACGGGCAGAAAGGAAATTATCGAGATCCTGAGACAACGTTCAAGGCCCTATCTCTTCTCAAACTCACTGCCTCCTTCAGTGGTGAATGCAGGGATCAAAATGTTCGATATGATGGCAGAGACGCATGAGCTCCAGGACAAGCTGCACAGGAATACAAAATACTTCATGGACAAGATGAAGGCTGCAGGTTTTGACATTAAGCCCACACAATCGGCCATTATTGCGGTAATGCTGTACGATGCAAAACTGTCGCAGGATTTTGCAGCAAAGCTTCTTGATGAAGGAATATACGTGATCGGGTTCTACTATCCTGTTGTTCCCAAAGAGCAGGCCAGGATCAGGGTGCAGGTCTCCGCAGCCCACGAGACTGAGCATCTTGACAAGTGCGCTGATGCATTTACCAGGATCGGGCGTGAGCTCGGGGTGATCAGTTGACCCGGCGGTAACCCGCGCTCTCTAACCGCATTTAGAGTTGCCGCAATCCTTGCATGTTAGGCATCCCTCCTGGAACATAAGGTTTCCGGAATTGCAAGCCGGACATATTGTCCCCTTTTTTGGCTTTGTTCCGTCGGGTATGTATTTTCTCAGCGTGCGTTCAACGCCGTTCTTCCATGTGTTTATATTCTCGCTGTCCAGCCGAAGCGACGATACCAGGTTTACCACATCAGGTATCGGCATGCCGTGACGCAGGACTCCTGATATTAGCCTGGCATAGTTCCAGAACTCGGCGTCGAATGTCCTGCTAAGGCCTTCGAATGTCGTTCCGTACCCGGACCTGTCAACATACCTGAAATCATATCTCTTGGTGCCGTCCGGATGCCTGACCTTGATAATGAAACCTTTGTTTACGGTTTTGGGAATAGGCAGCACATCGCCATCCTCCTTACCCGTAAAGATCTCATACGGCTTTCTATCAAGCTTTCCGACGAAGGCTATCCACTTCTCATCGCTGTTCATGAACCTGACCACATCTGCTTCCAGCACCTCGGGCCTCTTTTTCGGTGCGGTGCTCTCCTTCTCTTTTTTCCCCGACAGGAGCACACCCGCACGTGAACCGTCTCGGTAAACGGTTGCTCCCTTGCACCCGCTTTCCCATGCAGTAACATAAAGCTTGCCTACCAGGTCCTCCCTGGCGTCGGCCGGGAGGTTTATGGTCACGCTTATTGAGTGGTCAACCCATTTCTGTATGGCGCCCTGCATCCTTACCTTGCTCAGCCAGTCCACATCGTTTGATGTAGCCTTGTAATAGGGAGATTTTTCCACTATTTTCCCTATCTCCTCATCATCATACTCCTTTACCTTTTCAACGTCATAACCCTTGACATCAAGCCAGGTGATGAACTTGTGGTGGAACACATTGTACTCCTCCCACGAATCTCCAACCTCATCGACAAAGGACACCGTCACATTCCTGTCGTTGGGATTCACCTTCCTGCGGCGCTTGTATACGGGCATAAATACCGGCTCAATGCCTGAAGTGGTCTGGGTCATGAGGCTTGTAGTCCCTGTAGGAGCAATAGTGAGCAGGGCGATATTCCTCCTGCCATATCTCACCATGTCGCGGTGTAGCTGCTCTTCCTCTGCCTTAAGCCGGTTTATGAAGGGATTGTTCTTTTCACGCTGGGCATCGTATATGGTGAACGGCCCTCTCTCCCTTGCCATGTTCACCGACGACCGGTATGCCTCAAGTGCAACCGTCTTGTGTATCTCGGTTGAAAAGTCGGTAGCATTTTCTGTGCCGTAGGTCAGCCCGAGTGCAGCAAGCATGTCTCCCTCTGCCGTTATGCCTACACCGGTCCGCCTTCCCTCCTCAGCCTTGATTTTGATGTTCTCCCAGAGCTTGCGTTCAACGCGCTTGATCTCCTCGTCTTCGGGATCCCCGTTGATCTTGTCGAGTATCTTGTCAATCTTTTCGAGCTCCAGGTCGATAATATCATCCATGATGCGCTGGGCGTATCCTACATGATCCCTGAACTTTTCAAAGTCAAACCTGGCATTTTCGGTGAAGGGCTCATCCACATAGCTGTAGAGGTTCACGGCAAGCAGCCGGCAACTGTCATAGGGGCACAGGGGTATCTCCCCGCATGGATTTGTCGAGACAGTCCGGTATCCCATGTCGGCATAGGAATCGGGCACCGATTCGCGGGTAACGGTATCCCAGAAGAGGATGCCGGGTTCGGCTGATTTCCATGCATTGTGAACAATCTTTTTCCACAGCTTGCCTGCATCTATCTCCTTCCTTATCACAGGATTGTCGGAGTGAACGGGGAACTGCTGGACATAAGGTTTTTTCTCCGTTACAGCCTTCATAAATTCATCATCAATCTTGACCGACACGTTTGCACCGGTTACCTTTCCTGCCTTCAGCTTGGCATCGATGAACTTTTCGGCATCAGGATGTTTTACCGATATGGTAAGCATCAGGGCGCCCCTTCGTCCGTCCTGCGCTACCTCCCTCGTTGAGTTGGAATACCTTTCCATAAAAGGCACAACACCCGTGGATGTGAGTGCCGAGTTGAGTACCGGGCTACCCGAGGGCCTTACATGCGACAGGTCGTGACCAACGCCTCCCCTCCTTTTCATGAGCTGCACCTGTTCCTGGTCAACTTTCATTATGCCGCCATAGGAGTCGGCCCCCGAATCGCTGCCTATTACGAAGCAGTTGGAAAGGGATGCTATCTGAAAATCGTTGCCAATGCCCGTCATTGGCCCGCCCTGCGGTACAATGTACCTGAAATCCTTCATGAGCTGGTATATGTCCTCCTCGGTCATGGGATTCGGGTATTTCTTCTCAATCCTTGCGATCTCCCGTGCAAGCCGGCGGTGCATATCGTCAGGAGTCAGTTCATAAAGGTTACCGTGAGAATCCTTCAGCGAATACTTGTTTACCCATACACGTGCAGCAAGTTCATCACCTTTGAAATATTCAAGTGAGTGCCTGAAAGCCTCATCATAGGTGTAACTGCCAGGCTGAACAACATCCTTTTCCTTTGCCGGTGCCGGGTCAACGCCGGTCTTTTTCTGAACTGAAATATCCTTGCCCTGCATATATTGGAAGATTTTAATATGATTATATTGAAAAAACCAGATGACACTGGCACGGGCTACCAAAATTACATATTGCCGCTTACTTTATTCCAATTCCCCGTTTCAATTTATTAACAAATGCCTGCGGGTTATTAACGAATTTTGCTGACTGCTGAAGCAGAGGCATCTTGTCAAAAAAATGACACATGGCACTTCAGGATGACACTATTTTTACGAATGTATGAGCGGGGCGGACAAAACAACCGGTGGTAAGGACAAACGCATGTTGTTATTTAAACGACCCTGAATAAATGCCGTCGCGGCCCCTGAAATTCATTCAAAAAAGGTGCGAACAGGGCACTCAAACAGGGAACATAGCAACCATTCTCATGTGGGCGACAGGTTGACGGGCCAGTGGAGTGGCCGGGGAACGCCAGGCTAACTAGCCAGGAGCGGGACCGGAAGGCGGGCCAGAGGCGCGGCCGAAGAGCGACAGGTTGACGGGCCAGTGGAGTGGCCGGGTGGGGTCCGGACAACGGATGGCGAACCAGTCTGCGGTCACGATGCCGGGCAGGAGGCGTCTCCGTTTGGGGGCCGGGTAGTGGACCGGTAAACGGGTCGTATGCAGGACAGAACGGTGAAGGCGACCCGGCAAAAAAGAGCCGGCCCCACGGGGAACCGGCTCTCTGTTGGGGTAACGGACTGTTACCTGTCCGTATCTTTTAGTTGAATGAAAGACGCAATCCTATCTGTGCCGACCATGTCTGGCTCAGCGCAAAGATCGGCCTGTAGGTAGTGGCCGGGAATTCATCCGTACCAGAGATGGTATTGATGGTGAACATACCGTTGCCGCTGGCATCAACTCCCTGGAAGTTCATCAGGTTGTTCTGCACGTTGGTCTCTCCCACACCCCATTCCGAATTGATCAGGTTGCCGAAATTGAGCACGTCAAGGTACGCCTGGAGCTTATACCTGTTCGCACCCGCCTGCAACATGAAATCCTGTGCTATACGCAGGTCGAAACGGTGCTGCCATGGGAATTTGGCGCCGTTGCGCTCTGCTACGCTGCCCCTGTTGGCGCTCAGATAGGGATCCTGGCTGATGAAGGCGTCAAGGATTGCCCACTGCTGTGCTGCGGTCTGTGTAACCACGCCGCCTTCAACCCTGTCGACCAGGTATGAATCCTGCAACGAGTTGGGTATGTACATAAGGCGTGCCGCACCATCATTGAACCTGCCTGAGTAGGTGTAGCTGTAGCGGCCCCTCTCGCCTCCGTCATAAATTATCGAAACATTGGTGTTTAGGCGGTTGCCGAGTGCCCTTGTATTCAGCGAAAGATGGGCTATCAGCCTGTTGGGCTGGTCAAACCTTGAATAGCCAACTTCAGGATTGTTCCTGTCATCCACTACCACATTGGGCCACAGCGATGCGGCCTGTGATCCGCCAATCAGTCCGTAATCCTTGGAGACACTCCTGGTGTATGCAACCCGTGCATTGCCGTACTCACCGAAACTGCGCGACAGCTCACCGGTTATCGACGCATAGTAACCCTCATTGATATTTGTCAGCAGAATTACATCGGTAAACGCATTGTTGTCATAATATGCACCTGAACTTTCCCAGTATGGGTAGGGATGCGGGTTGCTCAGCCTGCGGGTGGGCTGGGTGGCGTTGATATTAACCGCAAGGGGACTGTTTATGTCGAGCGAGTAGATACCCTCCACTGTTGCAACAAGCTCATACGGCAGGGCAATATCGGCCGCAAGGTTTGTGCGCCATACCTGGGGAAGCTTGAAGTTCTCGTCGGTAATGGCAAGGTTCCTGGAAACCTGGGCATCAAGGGTGGCCGGATCGGGCCTGTAGTAGGTAACATCAGGCTGGAACCCCTGCCACTGGGGGTTGTCGCCAACGCCCCACTGGTCGGCCGTCAGACCGTATCCGCCTCTTGTAACCCCGTTGTTGTTAACCTGGTTGGATATCCACACGAACGGTACGCGACCGCTGAACATTCCCGAACCGCCCCGGATCTGCAGACTCCTGTCGCCGAACACGTCGTAGTTGAAGCCAACGCGGGGCGACCACAGCGGAAGAGCCGGGGGCAGCACACTTACATCGGGGGTTATCCTGTCACCTGTACGCGGGTTGGTGAACGAGAGGTTCATCGCATCCAGGTTGGGATTGCTGGGCAGGTCTATCGGGTAGAAAGGAAGATCGATCCTCAGTCCGAATGTCAGGTTAAGCCTGTCATTCACCTCAAACCTGTCCTGCGCATATATGCCGAACTGACCGAATGCCGTCTCGTCAAGCGGAATATCCCCCGGACCCTCGAATGAATAACCCTGCAGAAAAAGGTCGGGCCTCACGTTCGGGTCCCTGTCAATAACTGCTGCAACAAAGCTGTCATATGAGTTAAACCGGTAAAGGCCGTTAAGGACCGGGTTAAATGCATTTGCAAAGGTCATGTACTCAAAATTCAACCCGAAGGTGAAATTGTGCCTTCCGGCGTAATATGAAAAGTTGTTGGTAATATTGAAAATATTGTTTGCCAACTGGTTTCCAACCGTAAACAGTTCATTACCCATAGTCATATAATAAAGCGGAGTGGTGCCGTCAAACTCAAGCACCTCGATGAACGGGAAAACCTGCCCCCCCGATACGCTTCTGATGGGATCCTCAACCATATTGAACCCTATCCTGAAGTTGTTCGCCATGTTGGCGCTGATGATGGTGTTCAACTCACCAACTACTGAAGTAACGTTATTGTCGATCGAGTAGTGGCTGTTACGGAAGTTCATCGCCTCGATACCGAACCTGTTGGTGTTGAAATACCGGAGGGCAGAGGGATGGTATCGAAGGCTGTTCCCGTTAACGGTAATATCCCTGAAAGCCTCATAACGGTTGAACCGGACCATCAGGTTGTTGTTACGGTTAATGTTGAAGTCGATACGGGCATTGAGACGAAGCCCTTCGTTACCGAAATCGTATCCCTCATAGGGCCCTGTATTGTAGTCATACAGGTTTCTCATCTGTTCACGCACAAAATCAAGTTCGCTGGCAGGGACCCTGGAGACTGTGAGTCCGTCAGGCTGAAGTCCGGGACGTGCAGCGACTTTCTGGAGGCCCGGGTTGGAAGCTGTTTCCTGCTCAACGCTTACGAAGAAAAACAGCCTGTCCCTTATGATCGGGCCGCTTACTGACGCACCCAGGATACGGGTGAAAGCTTCGGCAGCCGTCAACTCAACATCGCCTATATTGATTCCGAGATATCTCTCGTCGTTGTAATATGTATATGTTGATCCCCTGTACTGGTTGCCACCCCTCCGGGTAATGGCATTCACGTTGGCACCCGAGAAGCCGCCCTGGCGCACGTCATAGGGGGCCAGGTTTACCTGAATCTCTTCGATGGCCTCAAGACTCAGAGGATTAGATCCGGCAAACTGAGCCGTACCCAGTCCGAAATTGTTATTATATATTATACCGTCAATGGTATAGTTGTTAAACCGGTTGTCCCTCCCTGCAAAGCTGGTCCCGCTGCTCTGCGGTGTCAGGCGGGTAAGGTCGTTGATGCTCCTCGAGATGGTCGGCACCGACTGGATAGCTTCTGCATCAATGTTGGTGGCAGTACCCGAGCGTCCCGAGTTGAATGTCCTGTCGGTCATAGCTGTAACAAGGACCTCCTCAAGTGCAACATGATCTTCCACAAGTGTGAAGGAAAAGTTCCTGTCCTCACCAAGACTGAGCCTGATGCCGGTAAGCTCTTCGGTCCGGTACCCGATAAAGCTAACAGTCAACGTGTACGGACCGCCGGTCTGCACGTTGGGCAGGTTAAACCCGCCGTCCAGCCTGGTCGTTGTCCCGTAGGCTGTTCCGGTCGGGTTATGAAGCGCCATTATTGTGGCGCCGGGAAGCGCCTGCCCCTGGCCGTCAAGCACCCGGCCATTCATCGCCGCAGTTGTCACACCCTGCGAAAAAGAAGCTGCTGCAATACCTGCAAAAGCAAGCATAACAGCCAGTTTTCTCATTATTCTCATAGTTAAAATTTAAGGGTTAATAAAAATTTTATTCAGATATTGATAAATTTCTGGAAAGAGATTACAAAGTTAACTTCCGGTAATAAAAAACCGGGGCACGTGATATTAAATAATTGTTAAACTGTTTCCTGTCCGGGCACCCTGCTGCCTGATCGCTAATAATCAAAGGGTTACTGTCATCACCACTCGCAACAATACAAGGCATTACAAAGAAAAGAAAATATGAATAATAACAGAAGTTGAGCATTATTCAAGATATCATCATTTTATCAACAATGATACCAGGAACTCCGGCACCTTAATTCAGATACCTTTCGAAGATGCCCTGTTTGCAAGGCTCGTCTCTCACTGAAAAATATTCATTCAGTTTTACGCCGGGGATAATGAAAGCAATAAAAGAGTGTAAAAAACACAAAAAAACTATGACCGACCTGGCTTTCCAGAGAGTTATTAGCAAGGAAATTTATGGTACTAACTATTATAAATACATTGTAGATAAATATTCTATACACTTTGGTTCTCATTATTATAAATGAGTATAATAATACAGTAACAACTAATCCGAATAACCCCATGTTCAGCAAGATGTATATGTACTGATTGTGAGGCTTCATATTTTCCCCTGTTAACGCAGAATCATTTTTTTCCAAACCATATTCCACAGCGTGCAATATACTTCCGGTACCCCATCCCAGCAAAGGGTATTTAATAAATGCCTGCCAGGAAGCCCTCCAAAGATCAATTCTTTCAGTCAATACGCTCCAGGCAGGGTTTGTATATGAGGTCTTTTTATAAATATAGACACCCATCATCATTTGATGGACCCTGATAAACATTCCCGGCCATTTGACGTACAGGTGATTGGTTGTCCCTTTTTCAACAGCCTGTATATCACTATCAGTAAGGTAGGTGAACCCCTGTTTGTCTTTCCTGAGCCCTTTTGAGGACATGTATCTGTACAAAGTGTGCCTCAAATGGTTATCGGATAGATCATGCCCGTAATAATCCAGTTCGCTTTTCTCATTCCATACATCTTTTAACTCATCGTCTGCTATGTAGATATAGACAAGATGACCATTTTCTCTCAGTATGTTTGTAGTATCATGGAAGTATCTGTTCCCCTGTAAGGTGTATTCCTGTAATGCATGATAATCTGTTTCAGCCTCAAGATGAGTTCGTTTATACATATTTGCTGATAACCATAATGCGAAACCAAACAGAAGTATAAGAACAGATGTAAACGATATCTTAAGAAAAGCACTCCTGTGGCTCTTGATAATAAGGACTGACAGGAATAATAAAACACCTGATAAAGATGCTAACCCGGACAATGACCTCAGATAAAAAAGAAAGAAGATCAACCAGCCGGAAATGGCCAGGCATATAAAATACAAAATCCTGTTGTCGCTGATCTGTTTTATTAATAAGGGTAACTGAAAAGCTGCCAAAAGAAGCATCATACTATAATATATTGATGGCACAAATGGAGATGCTTCCCTGAAATCAACAGGTGATTGAAAGATCCTTACCGATAATCCGATAAAAGAAACAGTTACAACCGACGAGATAAACAGCAGTAATAATATCCGGATTTTTTTTATGTCCGGCATTGGTGATGTAACAAAAATTACGGGCATAAAGAGCGCCGGTAATTTAACCAGGAGATCATTGTTAAATGCATAACCAGGATCCTTCGACCATAGCAATCCCAATGCATTTAATCCAAATATCAAGGTAAAAGCTATGGCAGGCTTACTGGATAAATATTTTTTGATCCTTTCCCTGAAGTTAGCCTCTGCCAGCCAGTTCACGGAGAGCAGCATCAAACTCATGGTTAACATAAAGCGAGAAGCAGGCAGGGATATAACAAGCAGGCACAAACCAAAATAGTAGATCCAGAAATGAACTGATCTTCTTGATATGTTAACTTGAGCCATCATACAACCTGAGCCTGGGAATTATTTGCGTAATAACCGGTATATGTGCAATATGACAAAATCCTGCATATTGTTATCAGTATAGGTACAGCTTTAATACTATTTTGCTCCAATGTCCCATGATACCCCTGCCATAATCCCGATATTATTGAACAGGTCTCCTTTATCGGCAGCTAAAGTAACTGTAAATTCAATATTATCTGTTTTCCTGAGCCCCCATTTTGTTTCGAGCATAAAATACCATTGCTTTTGAGCAGGATTAAAAAAATATTCCTCAGGGTCATTGGCCGGATCAAAATAACCAAATGTCTGACCAAGGTTTAAGCCCTGGTAGGTGCCAAAATATTGAACATACGAAGTTAAAAGCCTGTATGATAAATTTTCCGAAATTATCCCGTTCATGCCAAAGTGGTGTGCAACATTCCTGTTACTGACAAAAAACTGGGAACTATATGTCCTTGCATCGGGATCTACTTTATTCAGCTGATAATCTGTTAAAAAGAATGGGGTCCCGATAGACATCCCATAGTAAGAGTGCCCGGAGCGATAAACCCCGTTGTTATAGTAATTATCGCGACCACCGTAGGGAAAGCCACAGTTTGGTTGTTCACAGAATGGTGGCCAGTCATGCGGACCGGGGTCTGATAATCCCGGCCCTGATTGGTGTTTTGTATATAACACCTCATAAAGAAGGCCTGTTATGTAACTGCTGGAAAACGGATTGCTAATCCCCAGTCCCCAAAGCCCGTCAGCCTTATTCTTATAGGTCTGGCCCGAATGATCAGTAAAGTTATGCTGATAGTAGATATGCAGATCCGTTTCACCCAGATCAGCCTTCAAACCCCAATCCCATACCCCGGTATGAAACCCCAGTGCGTTTAACTGGTCACCTGTCGGAGCATCTTCATCACCACCTTTAGCCATAGTAACGCTGATAAAATCTGAAAGGCCTGATGGAAGAGGGCCGTGCCGCGGTGATTCCCCTCCCCATATGGCCATATGTACAAGTCCCAGGTATAACTTAAATCCGGAATTACCGCCGGTTTGCAGATAAGCTGATTTGTCGTGGAAATAGGCGTTACTGGCAAACCTTTCATTCTCCAGCCAGCCATGGGCAAAGTGCCCCTTGAACTCCAGCCACCCAAAAGAGTAGGGTACTTCCTGGAAATCGGGGACGTATGCTGAGACCTTTGGTATAGGCATGGCATTACGGCTTATTCCCATTGAGCCGGATGATAATTCCCCAAAAGTGATACCATGAGTTGACTCCATCCGCCCGGCGTTAAAATATAAAAACCCTGTTTTGGCCTCAATATATGCCTGATGCAGATAGATTGATGATCCTTCGGAGGCCCTGGCCACCACATCAATGCCTCCTCCGATATCAAATATTTTTTCCTTGTTGACTCTCAGCTCGCTGGAAAGCATTGTCAGGGCATTGGCACTGGCATCATCAAACATCCCGAAACGATTATGGGTAAGCCAAAAAGCCTGATTCCTGTCAGTGCCGATAGTTGAGTAAACACTAATCTCATTGTTAAGCCTTTCACGTATGCCTTGAGCAGTGAGACTGCAACAACTAAAAATCGTAACCACTAAAAAAAATACCTGCAAACGAATCATATGGATAGTTTATATGTATAGAGCACAGTTGGCAATATTTTCGGGGGGCGACTCTTACCAAAAATGTTGCGCCTTAACTTATGTAGCTATATTTGAATTAGTTGGCAAGCCAACAGGGCATGCAACAGGATAAAATTACTAAAACATTGGAAGAATCTCAAGCCAGCAAAACACTTAACAGTTCTCTTCGACACACAGGGTATATCCGGTTTTTGAATATGTTCTTATATTTTAACAGCAAGAACATCTTTGCCGGTGGCGCGGCAGGAATACCCATGTTGTTCTAAATATTTCCGGCAATCCCGGGCTTTTTTTACATCAAGGTTGACTTCCTCATAAAGTATCACTTCAGGGGAAACCCTTCCTAAATCAAGCATCTTTAATATTTCATAATCAAAGCCCTCCGTGTCTATCGCCAATAACTTAAAACACCCCTTGCTGAACTTTTTCAACAGTGTTTCGGGACTGATTGTAGGAACTTCATCTGCAGCAATTATGTCATCCTCATTTTCAGGAAGGATAATCCCTTGCCTGCGGATATGCTTCAGGAGGCTTCCATCCTCAATTTTCTTCACCAACACCTCCCTGTTGAAGCTTGCCAACCCGGTAGCCCAACGTTCGTTGCTGATTGCCAGTTTATACTGCGATTGATCCACGTTTCGGGCTGTAAAAGAATTTGTAATAAGCCAGATAGAAAAAATTTTCTGATGCGCTTAAATTAAATAAGACCTTTGTATAACACTTTTTAAGTCGAAATAACAGGCTCATATTTTTCTGCTTACAGTATTGACCTGAACCTTTCAGGAATTTTAACGACCGGTTTTTCACTTAACATCCCCGGTTTATTCAGTGCAAAAAAGGGACGGAAAAGACTCTGTCTCCTCCTCGCAGTCCTGAAGAACTCATCACCGTCAACAGCAGTCTTTTTTAAGATCAGGTCAAAGAGCTGGTTCCTTCTGTCAAGATGCCCTGACCAGCCAGCTTTCAGTAGTGTCTGATCACCGGTCTTATCCCTGGAGATATTATGATCAACCATGCCAAAATGAAACAGGAACAAATTCGGATCGATCCGGAAGTTCCTGCCTTTGACGCGGTGAAATCCTGAGCCCCATGTAAGCGGAGTGGCAGCTACAACAGGTTTGGTGTACCTGGCTGATACATGCGCAAAACTTCTCTGTTCCAGAAACGGGCGTTTCGGGTCAATCGGCGATTCACGCTCAAGATGCTGCCCCACATCCAATCCCAGGGCAGAAAGAGAGGCTGATCGTACTGGACGCTGAAGGTATTCGGCAAGTGTTTGATCCTGATCGGGGTCAATAACCAGGAACTCATCAATATCATGGGCGATTATGATCTCATACCTGTGAAACAATGCCCTGGCAAGGTGTGAGACCAGTCTTGCACGGTTACGGTCTCCTTTCGCCCTGCTGAATGTACGGTGTGGCAGTTGCAGCACATTTATGCTTCTGTGCTGTTCAGGTAAGGGCTGATCATGTCCGTCCAGGATCAGGAACAGGTTTTCCGGGCCAAGCTGCAGTCCGTAATAATCAATCCATTTATCGGCAAAAAAGCGATCGTTCCGCGCCATGGATATCACTCCGATCTTTTTTTGATTGCAGCTTGTCATACCTGGTAAATTAATTCAGAGCTAAATTGGTAAAAAATGTAAAAAAAGCAATACTTTTAAAAATAAAAAATGCCGGCGAACGCCAGTCCCGAGAGAAGCCTTCCTGTTGATGTTGTAATTACCTGGGTTGATGGCAATGATCGCCGATTAATGGAAAAAATGGAGCCTTTTTTAAAAGGGCAGGACCGCCGCAATAATCCCGGTGCCAACCTCACACGATTTGCCTCTGTCAATGAAATCAGATATTGTGTTTTATCCATCCTGACTTTTGCACCTTTTGTAAGAAATATCTTTATCGTCACTGACGGGCAGTACCCAAACCTGGATGAAGATATCAGGACCTGGTTCCCCGAAAGGAGAGATTCCGTCAGAATTGTTGATCATTCTGAAATATTCAGAGATTTTGAAGAATATTTGCCGACTTTCAACTCCAGGTCCATAGAGTTCATGTTATGGAGGATCAGGGGTCTATCCGACAATTTTGTTTATTTCAATGATGATACCTTTTTAATCAGGAAGATACAGCCTGAAGAATGGTTCATCAATAACAGGCCTGTCTTGCGCGGAAGATGGTCTCCAATACCCATACCATGGATCTTATGGGATTTTATCAGGAAGACTGTAAATAAGTATCTCCTGAACAATCCTGATTATCAGCCCAGACCTTCCTTTCATTTAGGCCAATGGCTTTCTGCTTCAACTCTAGGGATGAAGTGCAGGTATTTCGTATACAGCCATACACCCCATGCAATTCACCGCAAGAATGTTGAAGAATTTTTTTCGGACAAAAAGGAATTGCTGGAAAAAAACATTGCATACCGGTTTCGTAATCATAAACAATTAGTTTTTGCGGCATTATCCAGTCATTTGGAGCTTATTGATGGTAATAAGCAGAGCACCAAACCCGATCTGGCTTATTTGCAGCCGCTTAATCGTCCGAAAAATTATATTGACAAAAAAATCAGACTTTGCGAAAAAAACCCCCGCATAAAATTCCTGTGTGTTCAAAGCCTGGAGATGTGCAGAAAAGAGGATCAGGAGAAACTGTTTTCATGGATGGAGACTGTTCTGCAACTAAATAAGGCTTGATTTGCAGAGACCCGTCAGAAATTCATTCTCAGGGAAGCTCCCTGCACCATACCATCAGTAAAGGGTGTTATGGTTAGATTATTTTCAGGTGAATACGCAAGCTTTAAAGTCAGACTACCAATCCCGTAACCAATAAGAGACCCCATTACAATGTCAGATGTCCAGTGTGCATCTCTGTATACCCTGGCTAATGAAACGGCAGTTGCAAATCCATAGGCTCCGTGCCTTAATTTTGGATATCTGCCTGCAAGCACAGTCATAACTGACCACATACCAACCGCATGACCCGAAACGAAAGCTTCATGCCCTTTTTCTCTTCTAAACGGATCATCCGGACTGTCGTAGGGGCGGCTTCTTGAAACAGTGTTTTTTAAAAGTTCGGAAAAGCCAAGACTTACCACCAGAGATTGGAAAGAAAGCAGCATAGTATCGTGAAAATACCTGTCTTTTGTTACGATGCTTATTCCATAGGCGCCGGCAAATACGGGCAGGAAGTACTTTCTGTTGCCTGCATCATTGAGAAATCTTATTGCGAAATTTTCTCCGGCATATATTCTCTCCTGCACAAGATCCCTTATGGCCTGGTCCATAGCCAGTGTAGTTGCCATAACACACAGAACAAAAATGTTTCTTGACAAACCCTCCTCGTCTGTTCTGATGATCTCCAGCCCGGCATTGTATGGTATTAACAGATAATTGGCAAAATACCTTCTTACCGGCAAACTGTCAGTTGATCTTTCTCCGGCGTTTTCTGCAAAGGCACTCTGTTCGCCATAAAGGAAAATACTGTCATGCAGGGGAGTTCCTGACATATTGATCTCTTGCAGTAATATCCCTGCACCTGGTTCTTTTCCATAGGCGTTAAAGAATATGACAGTGAGCCCAAAAAGCAAAATTGTCAGATAATTCCTCATAGATTAGTGCAGATTAGTGCTTTTGGCAATATTCCGGGATCGTTTAATATATGTATGATCAGGCTAAGCTGAAGGCTCCGGGCAAAGTTAGTCGCAGAAATTCAATAATTCAAAGGTGATCTGTAAAAACATGTACCTATTTGTTATTATTTTCGTTATTTCTACTGCCACAAGCCGTGTGATACAGAGCCGAAAAGGTCAATAAAGTCAAATAGTGCACGAACAAAATACCAAGCTGCGCCTCTTTGAAAAATCTATTTATAAAAATACTGATCCTCTTCCTGCCGGCAGGCCTGTTTGCCCAGGAGCTGTCAGGCCTGCGGGAGAGGGTGTTTAGAGCGGACAGCGATACTGTCATACTCGATACGGCCAGGATCGTTTCCGGCACGATTGAGCTGGCTACGGAGCACGGACAACCGGTCAGCGACACCCTCTACACTGCCGACCCCCTGAACTCCCGGCTTGTTTTTGATAAAGGCTTCCCTTACCGGGGAAAAACCCTTGCGGCCAGGTACCGTGTGTATACACTTGACCCGGCCATGACTGCAAGCAGAAAAGATACCACCATCATCATTCCTGTAAGTCGCGACGATGAGTTCCCCCGCCTGCATCGTTACAGTCCCCCGGTCATCCCCGGTGATCTGTGGAGGGAGGAAACGCTGATGCGCAGCGGAAGCATCTCCAGGGGAGTCAGTTTCGGCAACAACCAGGATGTGATAGTCAATTCAAACCTGAACCTGCAACTTTCCGGCAAACTTGACGACAATATCAATATAGTCGCCAGCATATCCGATCAGAACATCCCGCTGCAGCCGGAGGGCTATTCCATGCAGATACATGAATTTGACAGGGTATTCATACAGCTTTACAATGACAATCTTGCCCTTACCGCAGGTGATTTCGGGGTTAGCGGAGGCGGGGGCATCTTACTGCCGCTTGAGAGAAAAGCGCAGGGATTGCAGTTCTCTTCAGTCACTGAACCGGACAGCGGACCCTTTACAGAGATAAGCAACTCTGCCACGGCGGCAATTGCCAGGGGGCGGTATACCCGTAACAGTTTTACCGGTTCAGAAGGCAACCAGGGCCCGTACAAGCTTACCGGCAGCAATAATGAACTTTTCATCATAGTCCTTGCAGGTAGCGAAAGGGTGTTTGTAGATGGCCGCCTGATGACCAGAGGTATCGACGGGCACTATGTGATAGACTACAACCTGGCAGAAATAACTTTTACCTCGAACATGCCCATAAACAAAGACAGGCGTATTATTGTCGAGTTCGAATACTCTGACAGGAACTATTCCAGGTACATGCTTTCAAACAGTACCTCCCTGAAAACAGGAAACGGGAATTACTTCATCAACATTTTTTCTGAGCATGATGCAAAAAACCAGCCTCTGCTACAGGAGCTTTCAGAAGAGGAGACTGAGCTGCTTGCATCGGTGGGTGACAGCCTGCACAGGGCATGGATCCCCAGGGTTGACAGTGTTGAGTTCAGGAACGATGTGGTCCTTTATGAAAAGACCGATACAATTGTAAACGGGGTAATGTACACCATCTACCGGCACTCTGTCGACCCGGACAGGGCATTTTACAGACCAGGCTTCTCCCGTGTAGGCGAGAACAGGGGCAATTACAGGCAGGTCAGGAGCGCTGCCAACGGCAGGGTGTTTGCATGGACAGCCCCGGTAAACGGTGTTCCTTCGGGGACCCACGAACCGGTTACCCTGCTTGTCACTCCCAGGAAACAACAGGTGGTCAGCATGGGCGGATCGAACCGGCTGACCGGCAATACCGATGCATCTTTCGAGCTTGCCGTGAGCAACAACGACATGAACACCTTTTCACCGCTCGACAATGAAGACAATATCGGGATGGCCTTCCGGACCGCGATTGACAGGGTCATCCCTCTCAGTGCAGAAGGCCGTTCTTTCGCAGGAGGTATTGACTACGAATTTGCCGGAAGCAGTTTCAATACTACCGAAAGATACAAACCCCCGGAATATGAAAGGGACTGGAACCTGTCCGGCCTCCGTGGTGCGGCTGACGAGCATAATGTGGGCTGGCACGCAGGTTACTCGGGTAACATCAGCTATGCACGCTACAGGGGCGAGTACCTGTCACTGCCCGGTTTATACACCGGGTGGCGCAATTCCCTTGATGCATATGCCATGGCTGCCGGTTTTGACGGCAATCTGAGTCTGAGCTACCTCAACACGGCCACACCCGATGCACTGACAGGCTTCATGAGGCACGAGGCTGAGCTGGCCAGGCCCGTTTGGCGTCTCATACTAGGAATCCGCAGCGAAGGTGAGGACAACAGGAGGGAAGAGAAGAGCGCGGGCACACTCTTGCCGTCAAGTTTTAACTTTCATCAGCGTGAGGTCTTCCTGAAGAACCGCGATACAGCAACATTCCATTTCCGTACAGCCTACAGGGAACGGGAAGACAGGCTGCCGGCAAATGGCCGGATGGAACATTATTCACTGGCAAGGGAGGTGTCGGCAGGTTTTGTGGCTGTGCCCGCTGCAGGCAACAGGTTGTCGGCCGGCATAAACCACCGCACACTTGAGGTCGGCGGCAATACATTCAGTGATGTTCAGCCTGCGCCAACGACCCCGGCAAAAGGCAAACCCGAGAACTCGCTCAACGGCAGGCTCGAAGCAGACCTGTCGGGATTGCAAGGCGCGATAAGGGGGAACCTGTTCTATGAAACGGGATCCGGACTTGAAATGAAAAAAGATTACATGTTCATAGAGGTTGCACGCGGGCAGGGTACTCATACGTGGACCGACTACAATGAGAACGGTATAAAGGAACTCGATGAGTTCGAGCCGGCCGCGTTCCCCGACCAGGCAAACTATATCAGGGTTATGGTACCGACCGACGACTTTGTGCGCATACGAAGCGGACAGTTCAGCCAGACACTTCGCCTTGGTGCCCCGCCGTCATGGCAGGACTCAAACGGGGTCAGGAGGGTTGTTTCACTGTTTTCCAACAACGCTGCCTACCAGACCGGTTATAAAACATCAGGTTCCGGCCTCATCGGCATCTCCCCTTTTCACGCCGACCTGGCCGACAGCAACCTGCTAAATCTCTCCTCATCGTTCAGGAACAACCTTTCGTTCCGATCGCGCAACCGGAGGTTTGCCCTTGAGTACCTTCACCAGGATAACAGGTCGCGCAACCTGCTGGTAAACGGGCTGGAGTCAAGAAGCGACCGGTCAGATGCTCTGCACGGCCGTTATGAGCATTCTCCCCTTGTCACCTACACGGGCAGAATTGAGGCTGGTACCAGGATATCCGTTTCCGAATATTTCCCCGGAAGGGATTTCGAAATAGAAGCAACATCGGCAAGGGCAGGCATATCGGTACAGCCCGGTCACCTGTTCCAGACCTCGCTCCATATTGAACACCGGAAGCAGAACAACCGTCCGGGCAATGAAACTGCGGAACATAAAAAACTGGGGGCAGGCTTAAGCTACACCGTACCGTCAAGGGGTAACATAACGGCAGGGGCTGATTACTATTATATTGAATTCGCCGGCAGGGTGAACACTCCACTTGCATGGGAGATGTTGGGGGGACTCCGGCCGGGAAGCAACCTTGTGCTCAATGTACAGTGGCAGCAGACCATTGCCGGCAACATGCAGCTCAGTCTCACATACAACGGCAGGACCTCATCAGGAGGCACCTTCATTCATACCGGGGGCATGCAGGTCAGGGCCTATTTCTGATATGCCGCAGGTTCCGCTGCGGGGATATCGCCTGGGTCAGAAGGCGGCCATCAGCAGGTCAATATCCTTGCTTGGTATGTCAAACAAATTCCCTATCAGTGAGTTTGTAAGCAGTCCGTTATAAATATAGACCCCTTTCCTGAGTCCGGGGCTTTCCAGCAGGGAAGCCTTTATGCCTCCCGATTCCCCTATTGAAAGCAGGAGCGGTGCAAAGATGTTGCTCAGGGCTATAGTGGCCGTCCTGGCTACCCTCGAGGGTATATTGGGAACACAGTAATGTATAACACCGTGCTTAACAAATACAGGCGATTTATGGGTCCTGCACTCCGAGGTCTCAATACATCCGCCCTGATCAATGCTCAGGTCGACAATCACCGCACCCTTCTTCATCTCGCTCACCATCTCACCGGTAATAAGGAACCGCGGTCCCTCGGTGCCAAGGTGTATGGCACCGATCACCACATCGGCGCTTCTGAGGGCTTTTGCAACAACCCTGGGGTGATAGATGGATGTATAAAGCCTCTGCCCGAGAATGTCCTGCAACCGGCGCAACCTGTCAACCGAGTGGTCAAACACCTTCACAAAGGCACCCAGTCCGGTTGCAGCCCTGGCGGCTGACTCGGCAGCAGTTCCTGCACCCAGGATAACCACCTCTGTCGGAGTAATTCCGGTTATTCCGCCAAGCATAACACCCTTTCCCTTGTTCTGGTTGGAAAGGTATTCGGCAGCAATGAGGATTGATGCTCCCCCTGCGATCTCGCTCATCGAACGGATGACCGGAAAGGAGTCGTCGTTGTTGCGGAGATACTCGAAAGCTATGGCGGTAACCTTTTTATTCATGAGCCTGCGAAAGTACTCCTTCTCCTGCATCATATGGCGAAGTGATGAGATCAGGACCTGTCCGCCTTTCATATGCTCGATCTCATCATTGACGGGAGGGGCGATCTTCAGGATCACATCACAGCGCGCGAAAATGGCTGCGCGTTCCTCTACGATGAATCCCCCGCGTTCACTGTAATCGGTATCAGAGTAATTTGCGGCAGCCGCGGCGCCTTTCTCAATAAGCACCTGGTGCCCGTTCCCGGTAAGAAGTTCGACTGCTTCAGGCGTAAGGGCCGTCCGGCTCTCATCCTCCTTGCTCTCCTTTGGAATTCCTATTACGAGCTGTTTGCGTCTTCTTCCTGTTTCCAGGACCTCTTCCTGGGGCATCAGGCTGCCCTTGCCAAGGGCCCAGGAGTGGGAGAATTTCTGATGCTGCATCCGTTGTGTTTTGAATAAACCCTGGTGAATTCAGAGTAAAGCAAGTTAAGCAAAATGGCTGACAGTATCAAATATTTTTGCCGGTGGTCGCAAACACAATCTCCCTGAGCTTTCTTCTTCCGTCATCAAGCACCTCCAGCCCAAGCCTGACACTATCAGGAGGTAACAGTCCGTCGATCTTTTCCGGCCACTCTATCAGACAGATATCATTACCGAAAAAGTATTCTTCATAACCCATATCAAGCACCTCCTCCAGGTTTTCAATACGGTAAAAATCGAAGTGGTAGAAGCTGATATTGCCGTTGCCGCCACGATATTCATTTACAAGTGCGAAAGTGGGACTGGTAACGGTCTGTTCAACGCCGAGTATCCTGCAAAGAGCCTTTATGAATGTGGTCTTCCCTGAGCCCATCTCCCCGTAAAAGGCAAATATCCGGGCACCTGGGAATGCCTCCTTAAGTCCGGCTGCGGCTTCGTCAATACCGTTCAGGTCAAATACAGTTGAGAAAACCATTTTCTTCATTCCCGCGGATCAAGTGAAATAAACGGTACCAGCATCTCCTCGAGCGATATCCCCCCATGCTGAAAAGTGTTCCTGTAGTAATTTGCATAATAGTTGTAATTGTTGGGATATACGAAGAAATCCCGCCCGGTGGCAAAGATATAGGACGAGCTTACGTTACTGCGGGGCAGACGGATATTCGAGGGGTTACGCACCTCGAACACCTGCCTGGGGTCGTAGTTGAGATTTTTGCCCTGCTTGTAACGTAAATTGGTCGTGGTATTACGGTCGCCAACCACCTTGACCGGGTTTTCCACTTTCACCGAACCGTGGTCGGAGGTCAGTAAAACCTTTACCCGCTGACGGCTAAGCTCCCTGAGCAGGTCGAGAAGGTAGGAATGCCTGAACCATGACCTGGTGAGCGACCTGTATGCAGAGTCATCATCGGCCAGCTCCTTGATAACATCCATCTCTGTACGGGCATGAGATAGCATATCAACGAAATTGTAAACCAGAACAGTAAGCGGATGGCTCGCAAGGGAGGATATGTTCTCAGAAAGTTTCTTGCCGCTTGTCTTGTTCAGTATCTTTTCATAATAAAAACCGGTCTCTCTGCCCAGCCTTTTCAGCTGATTGCGCAGGAGGGCCTCCTCATGAAGATTCTTGCTGCCCTCCTCCTCCTCATTAACCCATAGCTGGGGGTAAAGCCTTTCTATATCCCACGGCATCAGTCCCCCGAAAAAGGCATTCCTGGCAAACTGGGTAGCCGTGGGCAAAATGCTGCAATAGAGCTCTTCATTTGCAACCTGGAAGTATTCGCTGATATCTGGCATTATTGCCTTCCACTGATCATACCTCAGGTTATCTATCACGATCACTGCAACTTTGCGGGACTGGTCAAGGAGCGGGATGATCCTTGAAGGGAACAGGGTGTGTGACATCAACGGCCTCCCGTCTTTTTCATCTTCAAACCATACCGGGTATTCAGACTTGATGAACTTGGCAAATTCATTATTGGCCTCCTGCTTCTGGAGTGCGATAACTTCATTCATGCCGGGATCGGCAGAGTCCTCAAGTTCCATTTCCCAATAAACGAGCCTGCGGTAGATATCCACCCAGTCGCCGAAAGAAGATGCACTGTTTATTGACATGCCTAATTTTCCGAACTCTGACTGGTAGGAGGAGGTTATCTTTTTTGTTACAAGCATCCTTGTGTCAACATTCTTTTTGACGGCAAGCAGGATCTGCTTCGGATGTACCGGTTTGATGAGGTAGTCGGAAATTTTTGACCCGATTGCCTCCTCCATTATATTCTCTTCCTCGCTCTTGGTTATCATTACCACCGGCAGGGAGGGGAATACCCCCTTTATCTCCTCAAGTGTTTCCAGGCCGCTTTTGCCCGGCATATACTCATCGAGGAACACCAGATCGGGATTACGGGTCTTTACCAGCTCAACTGCATCATGGCCGTTGGTGGCTGTGATCACCTCGTAACCCTTTGTTTCAAGAAAAAGTATATTGGGCCTCAGAAGGTCTATTTCATCATCGGCCCATAGTATAGTTATCTGCTTCATCAAAAATTCTGTTTTTCAGCAAGCCTGCAGTTTACCTTTCCAGGTACTCATCTTCAAAGAAGTTAAGGTAAGAGGCTATATTCCGGTCCTTCATGAAAATCCCGTAATTATCGTTTGAAATGACAAACAGCGGAAAATCAGTCCGCCCGGTTTCGGCATATACATCTTCCGATGCACTGAATCGCTTGAAATAATCCATCGAAACCGGCAGATCCGGAAGTCCCTCAACCCTGAGAATATGGTAGTTTCTCGTAAAAGACTCACTGCTTACATTAAGGTCAAATCTTGCAAAGTTGTCGACATTGAAATTCACAATATTGAATACCATCCTGTTAATAATATCCTGGTTGTTATCGACAATAACGACAAAATAGTGTTCGCCCTCCTGGTCATCCATGTAAATATCGGTTTCGGGTACAACCTCGGCAAACTGGACAGCTTCAGCGTAGTCATCGTCCAGATAGGCTATGAACTGCATCGCGTTGTCTGCCATTTCAGTACCGGGATAGCTGGAAATATACTCGGTCAGCATATCCCTGAACATCGGTATATTACCCCTTGACCCATAGGATAATGTTCGCAGGTACTCAAACCTTGGAATAAGATCACTCTCAGGCCACATGGCCGAGGCATAAAGGGTTCTTTCGGAAACTTCATCAAAATATCCGTCCCTGAAAAGATAGAATGTCTCTTCATAGTACCGTTCTGCCGCCTGCAGTTTCTCCTCATACTCTTTGAAATAATCGGGATTTGTGAGGATCGCTGCGTAAGGGCTTCCGGGATAACCGTCAACGATCATCTGTTCATACCTGTGGGCCGCGCTGAGGTTGTTGTTATCCATGTTCATGTTATACAGGTCATACAGTGCAGGAAGGGCATAGTAACCTTCAGGGTACCTGCTCACAAGTTCAAGGAAAGCCTCCTCTGACCTTTCGAAATCGCGAAGGTCATCTTTGAAGATCAGTCCCATATTGTAAAGGGCTTCTTCCAGTCTGTAGTGTGAGTTCATCATGGCCTCCCCGGTAAGCGGTATATCTCTAAGGTAAAACTCCCTGCTTCCCGCCTCGGGTGCATCCTCATCTTCCTCCTCTGTATCAGTAACAGGGTCACTCCCTGCATCTGCCATCATTGCCGGTGCGATGGTCTGCCGGTTGGACCTGCGCCAGTTGTCCTCCAGCCTCCGTTCACCCCAGATCGACTCAAACTCATTCTGGCCGAAGGTAACTGCAGAGGGGTTGTAAAAATACCAGCTGCCGCCGCCTGTACGCTCGGCCTGGTAACGTGCCGACTGGGCGGTACGTGCAGTACGGTACTCGGGTGTTTGCTGTGCAAGCCTTTCACGCTGGCGCGCATCAGCCTCCTCCTGTCTTGCCATGGCAATGATATCATCAATCTTCCTGTTCCTTTCTGTCTCGCTCATTGAGGCAAGAAGCTGCAGACTGTCCTCCAGACGGTAAATCAGTATATTGTCAACCAGGGCATTGAGAACAGCGCTTTTTGCCTGTAAGGCCTCCATGTCGGGAAAATCCCGGTCCATATTGATAATTGCGGAGTCATAATATTCTGCGGCTGATACATAATCAGGATGTGCAAAATAGATATCGGCAAGGGCAAGAAAGGTGAGTGATTTCTGAGAAGGGTTGGTCCCCCTTGCGGTGGCTGAGAGCTCATAATGTTTGATGGCATTCTGCTCATCGCCGTCCCTCAGGTAAATATTCCCCAGGGCATAATATATCTGATCCTCGAAATCCCTGTTCTTTTCATCACGGAGCATCCTTTCGAGGGTATTTATCATCCGCCCGGTTTCACCGCTGCCGGTTTCAACAACACCCGCCTGGCCTAAACGTGCGTTAAACACCATTTCATACGGAGGGTTCATTCCTATAACGCGTGCGTAATATTCAGAGGCCCTGGAGTAATCCCCGATGCTCTCATAAAGCTGTGCGAGAATGTAGTTGTACCTGACTCTTGTATCTTTACCGCGGGTCTGTTCAAGGGCCCTTTCCAGATTTTCCGCAGCCCTGGAGGGCTGACCAAGCCTGAGGTGGTAGTCGGCAACCGTTGCATAAAGTTCTCCTTCCAGGTCTGCGGGAAACTCAGGGTCATCAATGATCTGTCCGAACAAAAGTCTCGCCTCGTTGAACCGTCCGCTCTCAATATAGGTACGCATCAGCCAGACTCTTGCCTCATGACGTTCCTCGTTCAGGGCATACTCCCTTATAACATACATAAATGCCTGGGCGGCTGATACAAAGTCGTGCTTGTGGAAATGTGCCTTCCCGGCAAGCAGGTAACTCTGCCTCACCCATTTGTTATATTCATTCAGTTGGTAGAAGTCCTCATCCCTCCCGAACATGAAACCCCTTCCCTCTTCGGGTCTGACGGTAATACTCTTGTTGGTTATAACCTTTGACGCCTTATCGATGGCACGGTCCATATGGGGAGCGGCAGACCTGGCCAGGTCGGGATCTGTATAGAGGAATACCGGCAGAACCTTGTTGTAATCATAGCGGAAGTTACGCTCCATGTTTCGCACCCCTGTCCTGAAACTTTCCCTGCCATTGAAAAAAGCATTGTATTTGGCAGTAACCTGGTTGTATGTCCTTGTTAGCAGGGTGTTCTTCTGCGTGGAGCATGAGGCTGCGACCATAATGATAACAAGGAGTGCAGCATATCTCACTACTGGTTGCATAAATGCAGTTATTTTGTTTTTACTGACGTATAAAAACGGGAACGGTTGCACTGCACCCTCCCCGCTGGTAACGGAACTGTCTGACCTCTTTCTAATACAATAACTGCTAAAACCCCCGCATATTATTTCAGGGGCAAAAAAAACGGCCAATCAGGCAGAAACGACTTCGTTAATTTCAGGTATGTCACTTTTGATCGCCTGTTCAACACCAGCTTTCAGTGTCTGCATGCTGAACGGACAGCCGTGGCATGCACCTGTAAGGCGGACTTTAAGTACATTATCGTCAGTTAGTTCAACTACTTCAATATCACCTCCGTCAGCCTGCAGAAAGGGTCTCACCTTATCAAGTGTGGCTGCTACTCTCTTGAGCAATTCTTCTTTTGACATATTGTTGTTATTAAATCTGTTATTAATGATCACTACTTTTTTATCTCAACTTTTTTTGTGGGCTCCATGGTCCTGTTCCTTTCATCTACCACCTCAACCACTTTTGCAGCAAGCCTTTCAAAGGCTGCAGCAGTCTCGTTGTCTTCAAGTGCCACCGGGGTACCCCTGTCTCCTCCCTCAGAGATACCCTGCACCACCGGTATCTGCTCTAGCACGGGCAGATCAAGTTTCTCGGCCAGCTTTTTGCAACCGTCGCGTCCGAATATGTAGTACCTGTTCTCAGGCAGCTCGGCGGGTGTGAACCATGCCATATTCTCAACCAGTCCCAGTACCGGAACGGCAATATCCTTACTCCTGAACATTGCTACTCCCTTGGTAACATCTGCCAGTGCAACATCCTGTGGCGTACTTACAATGATCGCACCTGTTACGGGCAACTCCTGCACAAGGGTCAGGTGAATATCGCTTGTTCCGGGAGGAAGGTCAAATATCATGTAATCAAGATCTCCCCACTCTGCGTCACCAATAAGTTGTTTCAGAGCACCCGTAGCCATAGGCCCCCTCCAGATCAGGGCGTTATCGGCGGGTACGAATAACCCAACAGACAAAAACTTTACCCCGTATTTCTTCTCAGGAATAATGAGGCTTCTGTCACCCTCTTTCCTTACCTTGGGCCTTGAGTCCGCCGCACCCATCATTTTCGGCACTGAGGGCCCGAATATGTCCGCATCCAGAAGACCGACCTCATAACCTTTTTTGGCCAGTGCCACGGCAAGGTTGACGGCCACCGTACTCTTGCCCACACCTCCCTTGCCCGAAGCCACGGCAATAACATTTTTGACGCCCGATAGCAGTGGTGGGGGTGTCTTCTGTTTAGGCGCATCCATAATGATGCCTATTTCCAGTCCGGGTCCCTCACCAAAAGCTGATCTCAGCGCCTTTTCACAGGCAATCTTGACCGCCTTCACAAAAGGGTCTCTCCGGCCACCGGTATCAAGGCTGAAACTGATAAATTTTTCATCAACCGACAGATCCCTTAGCATTGACAATGTCACAATATCTTTCCCTGAACCCGGATGGTTGATCCTTTTCAGTATTTCAACCACTTTGTCTTTTGTCGGTACCATAAGACAAAATTATCAATATTTAAACTAAATATAACTGACTGCAAATATATAAAAAAAAGCAGACCGTCCCGGGGTAATTCACAGCAGGCAGGTGACGTAAGCTGCTGCATCAGGACCAGCTCAAAGCCCGCTGCAAGGCCTGCTTCAGCGCCCGCACCAAAACCAGTTGCAAAACCAGCTTCAGAGTCAAGGCCGGAGCCTCCATCAGGACCAGCTCAAAGCCCGCTGCAAGGCCTGCTTCAGCGCCCGCTGCAGGGATCCCAGAAAAGTTCCCTGAACCTGACCACCCTGTCGTCTGCAACACTTATGTTCTCATTTTCCAGAAGCTGCTGCATCGCTGTGGGGGTCCCGAAGTGATTCTTCCCGGTCAGGAAACCGTTGCGGTTAACCACGCGGTGAGCCGGAATGAATTCCTCCAGGCTGTGACAGTTGTTCAGCGCCCATCCCACCATGCGGGCCGAACCTGACGAGCCCAGGCAGCGTGCTATTGCACCGTAGGTGGTAACCCTTCCGTAGGGAATACGGGATGTCACCATGTAAACCCTTTCAAAAAAGCTCTCCTTATCACTGGTCATCCGGCGCGTTTATTAATCCGTTTCCGTCAATCCTGAATTTGATATAGCATATAGGCTTGCCCTGCTTCAGAAACTGCTTTTCATAGTAAGTGCGGATGTTAAGAACAGGATCACCGGTACCGGTACCGTATAGATCATCTGTGTGATCAGTTATTTCCAGCCGGTTACCCTCCAGCAATGACAGGGTATATTGATAAAGCACAGTACTGTCTGTCTTCAGGTGTACCAGTCCCCCCGGTTTAAGAAACCCCCTGTACCTGTAAAGGAACTGGGGTGCAGTCAGCCTTTTCTGTGCCTTTTTTACCTGGGGGTCTGGAAAGGTCAGCCATATTTCATCAACCTCGTCACGTTCAAAAAAAGAGGATATCAGCTCTATACGTGTCCTCAAAAAGCCTGCATTTTTAAGATTATTGTCAAGGGCATACCTGGCCCCTTTCCATATCCTTGCCCCTTTTATGTCCACTCCCAGGAAGTTCTTCCCGGGCATCATCTTTGCCAGCTCAATCGTGTATTCCCCTTTTCCGCATCCAAGCTCCAGCACCAGCGGTCTGCTACGCCGGAAGAAGGTTTCAGCCCATTTGCCGCATAGCGGGTGCCTTTCGCCGTACACCTGATCCGCTCCGGCCTGCACCACGTTATCAAAATCCCGCATCTCGGCAAATCTCAGCAACTTCTTCTTTCCCACTACAGTATGGTTATCCAGGTTTATATACCGGCTTTTTCGACCCTCAGTCCGATATCGGTTATTCCCGGCAGCTTCTCTATTCTCATTGCCTGTTCTATTTCAAAAACATAAATACCCCTTTCGGGGAACCGTACGTTCCTCCTGTAATAGAACCTGTTCTGCCAGATACTTCCAAATCCTCTCCCCTTCCATTTTCCGGATGGTTCGGCAAGTACCAGCTCAAGGGTATCGCGGGTAAACGACCCGCCGGGCGATGTGACCGAAATGAAGAGAAAAAGGTTGCTCCTGGGGTATTCACCAGTATTCCTGACATTGATGAGCAGATTGTGAAGACCGAGGGTATCTTCAATACTCACACCGAACACAGGTATGTTGTTCCGGTCCCATACGGTGCCGGGAATGCGGCGGTTCTGCTCGTATATTACGCCCGGGTTACAGGCGGTAACAATTACCATGAAGACTATTGAAAGCAAAAAAAGGCCTGCCGGCACTCTGCCGCAATTGTAGTTAATATAACTGTCAGTCATTTTTTGGCCTTTTTAACTTCTTTTTTTTCCTGCGGCCCTTCTTTTTCCTCTGGCCGGAAGCTTCTTCGAACCTCGTCAGGCTGTCGTCTGAAAAATATTCCGTTCCCCCGGCAGGAGGATCTCCCGATATCACGGTGCTCTCAATCAGCCTGGCCGGTTTCTTACCACTTTTGTTGAGCACTATTATCTCCTTTACCCTCTCTATGTTGAGCGACACCATGTTCAGCGGAAATTCGGGATCTGTTGAGTACCAGATGGTTTTCTTGAAAATATCTGCCTTCTGGAAATAATAGCTGCTCTCACTTGTTTCAAGTATCCGGGTAAGGTCAGGGAACTCCTTTTTGGCATCGCTGTAAACCGCAACTTCGTAGTTGATGCAGCACTTCAGCTTGCTGCACTGTCCTGCCAGCTTCTGGGGGTTGAGAGATATATCCTGGACCCTTGCGGCATTTGTTGTTACAGAAGTGAAGTTAGTCAGCCATGTGCTGCAGCAGAGCTGCCTGCCGCAGGCCCCTATTCCTCCGATCCGTCCGGCCTCCTGACGTGCACCAACCTGTCGCATCTCAATCCTTACCCTGAACTCCTCGGCCAGTACCTTGATAAGCTCCCTGAAATCAACACGCTCTTCTGCAATATAGTAGAAAATTGCCTTGGTTTTGTCACCCTGGTACTCAACATCGCCAATCTTCATATCCAGTCCGAGTGACTCCGAGAGCTCACGGGCCTTGAGCATGGTTGGTATCTCGAGCGAGATAGTCTCCCTCCACTTATCAATATCTGCCGGCTTCGCCTTACGGTAAACCTTTTTATGGTTCTCATCGTCAGGCTCTACACGGTATTTTTTCATCTGTTCCCTCACCAGCTCACCTCTCAGCGACACAATGCCAATGTCATGGCCGGGCGATGATTCAACAGCTATAATATCTCCCTTGCGGAGTTTCAGCTTGTTGACATTCCTGAAAAACCCCTTTCTTGTATTCTTGAACCTTACCTCAACTATATCATGCCCATTGGGAGGATCCTGAAGGTCGTCGAGCCAGTCATACACATCAAGACTGTTGCATGACATGTGCCCGTGCTGATCTGTCTCCTGTCCCGATAGAATGGCTGAGCAGCCCCTGCAATATATTGTAGTGTCGGTCATTACAACTATTGGTTTAAACCTGTGCAACAAAAGTAATAAAAACTAGGTTTTCAGCAACCTGGCTGTTTTGATGGCAAGGTCGAACAAAACAAGGCGGCTGTAGCCGTTATGCTCGATGTGTAGTGATGCCTTGCCGAATTCATCGTACAAAGTATGAACGTTTCCCGGATGGATAAATTTTGAAAACTTTACCGACCACTCTTTTTCTTCATCAGGAAGCAGGTCGATATCACCAGCTTTCACATTCATAATCAGGTTGCCCCTTATAAGCCGGAGTGCAGTTTCAAGAAAATGTTTCTGTCTCTCCCTGCCCCTTGCCCCCATCTCCTCAGTCCACTGCATGATGCCGGCAAAGTCGGGTATAAAGCAGAGCCGCATAAACTTCACGAACATTGAAAAATTGTAACTGTTTTCATCTCCCTCTTCCAGTAGTTCCTGCAGTTTGAGGTAGCTGCCTTCAGAAAGTTTTGCCAGCCGCCCGGCCTTATCAGGATCATTGATCCCCTTCTCCCCGATCAGTCTCTGCATAGACCCCTTATCTATCGGAGGCACCCTGAAGATCTGTGTACGGGAAAGAATGGTAGGAAGTATCCGGCCCGTATCTTCGGCAACCATCATGAACAGAGTTCCCGCCGGAGGTTCCTCGAGGATCTTGAGCAACTTGCCGCTGGCCGCCGGGTTCATCTTCTCGGCCATCCATATTATCATCACCTTGTACCGGGCCTCAAAGCTTTTCAGGGAAAGTTTCTTCATGATCTGCTGGCTTTCCCTGATGCTTATAAACCCCTGGCTGTTCTCCACTCCCAGTTTTTCCATCCACATATAGAGACTCAGATAGTGGTTCTCAAGCACCGCCTCACGCCACCGTGAAATGTAGGTGTCGCTTACCGGGTCCTTTTCCCCGTTTTTCAGTTTCGCCACAGGAAAGACCAGGTGAAGGTCGGGATGTTCAAGTTTGGCATATTTCCGGCAGGAGCGACACTCATTACAGGCATCATCAGCCCCGGGAGCCTCACAGTTGAGGTACCTGGCGAACGCAAGCGCCATCCCCAGCTTTCCGGTTCCCGGCCTGCCCGTAAAAATCATCGCATGGGGAACACAGTTCTCCGAGGCAATCTGCAGCAGATTGCCCTTCAGCTCATGACATCCGGCAACATTCCTGAAAAGCATATCACATGTGGTAAACTGGTTGAAGCAATCCGGGAAATAATTCTTAATAACATCCCTGCACAAAGTTAAAATAAAAAATAGTTTTTTACATTTGCACATGCCATCCCCCGGCATCTAAAAATAATCATGCCGAAAAAGGTGGTATAAACATGCGGAACATATGCTGTCATATGCCGCCTGGTGCTTAAATCGAATTACAAACAATAAACAGCAGCAATGAAGACAATTGAGACATTTGATTTTAAAAAGAAAAAAGCCCTTATCAGGGTCGATTTCAATGTTCCTCTTAACAGCAACTTTGAAATAACCGATGACAACCGGATCAGGGCGGCAATGCCAACGATAAAAAAAATACTCGCATCAGGTGGCTCAGTAATTCTCATGTCGCACCTGGGAAGACCCAAGGCTGGTTATGAGGAGAAGTTTTCGCTCAGGCACCTGGTAAAGCACATTTCCAAACTGTCAGGAGCAAATGTGAAATTTGCGGGCGACTGCATAGGTAATAAACCGCTTGAAATGGCTGAGAACCTGAAGCCGGGAGAGATACTGCTGCTTGAAAACCTGCGGTTCCACAAGGAGGAGGAAAAGGGTAATGAAGAGTTTGCCGCAGAACTTGCTTCGCTGGCCGACGTCTATGTGAACGATGCATTCGGTACCGCTCACAGGGCACATGCATCAACTGCCATTATTGCAAAATTCTTCCCTGAGAACAAAATGTTCGGGTACCTCATTGAAAGTGAGCTGAAAAGCATGGACAAGGTACTGAAGGATTCACAGAAGCCCTTTACTGCCATCATGGGAGGCGCAAAGGTATCTGACAAGATCCTGATAATTGAGAACCTGCTTGACAGGGTAGACAACCTTGTGATAGGCGGCGGTATGGTCTACACCTTCATAAAGGCCCGGGGCGGCAGCATCGGATCGTCAATCGTTGAGGAGGACAAGCTGGATATGGCCCTGGAGCTGTTTGAAAAGGCAAAGGAGAAGAACGTCAAGCTTGTCCTGCCCGTTGACAATGTGGTGGCGGACAAGTTCGATGCCGAAGCCTCGGTTCAGAAGACAGCCGTTGACAACGTGCCTGACGGATGGATGGGCCTTGATATCGGCGAAGAATCAATAAACCATATTACCGAGATAATCAGGGATTCCAAGACCATACTCTGGAACGGGCCCATGGGCGTTTTCGAGATGGAGAAATTCGAGGCAGGGACCAGGAGTATTGCCCTGGCAATAGCCGAAGCCACATCCAGGGGGGCATTCAGCCTAATCGGGGGTGGAGACTCCGTGGCAGCGATCAACAAATACGATCTGGGCGATAAGGTTTCTTACGTATCGACCGGTGGCGGAGCAATGCTTGAATACATGGAAGGCAAGGAGCTGCCGGGTATTAAGGCCATCATGGGATAGGGCCCGGATTACATTCACTGTTACTCCTCTATCAGGCTTTTAATTCTCTCTATCTGTTTCTGCTTGTTGACCTCCCTGAGGTTACGGGCGGTTTCGGTAAAGTACTGGTGACCCGATATGAACTTTATCTGCAGCTTGTTCCAGTCATTGAGCGTGCCAATCTTGTCCTGTTCCTTAAGCTCCTTGTAGAGAGTATTTGAAACCGGAATGAAATCGCTTCGCCCAAGGTAGTCGAGATCGGAATCGCACATTATCTTTTCAAGAAGGTTACGCGGTCTGGGCGGCATCTGTGTCGCCATTATCAGTTCGCTCACCCTGTCTATCTGCTCACCGGAAAAATTGTACTCCGGCAGGTACTGCCTGGCCAGTTCGCAACCAAGCTCCTCATGCCGGTCGTATCCCACCGTGTGCCCCGCGTCGTGAAAGAGGGCAGCCGTCTTGAGCAGAAGCACCTCCTCCTCTGACACCCCTTCTGCCCACCCTATCAGCTCGACTTCGGTAACCACGTCGATAGTGTGCTTAACATTGTGGTAGTAGAGATACCCCGGCAGCTCCTTCTCAAGCTTATCGAGAATGATCTCCTGCAGGTCTACAAACTGGATCAGCTTGAACTTGGTGTCGAACCGGTAGTCTGGCTCAAGTCCCTTACCATTGACAGAGATCTCGGGAATTATGCCCTTTACGTAAAACATCTCAAGGTCGCCAATATATTTCACCGGGATCTTGCCGTTATACTCGCATGCGAAAAACTCCTTAACGAGCTCGTAGGTATTGGCAGAGATGTTTATTTTGCCAACCTCGCATGATGCACTTAGCCGGCTTGCAATATTGACAGTGTCTCCCTTCAGCTCCCATGTCACCTTTTTTTTGCCGGTTGCAATGGCAGTTACAGGGCCCGTATGCACCCCGATACTGATGTCCCAGACCTTGTTCTTGTCAGACCTGCTCTTCAGTTCATCCAGGTAGAGGGTCATCTCCAGCGCTGCCATCACCACATCGATCGGGTTGGTACTGTTCTTGGCCGGCACACCCCCGGCACACATGTAGGAGTCGCCTATAATCTTGATCTTTTGTAGCTTATATTTTTTTACTATCGAGTCAAAATGGAAAAACAGATCATCAAGGTCATCCATCATCGATTGTGTATCCATCTCCTCGGTGAGTCTCCCGAATCCCTGGATATCGGCAAACAGGACAGTACCCATCTTGAATTTCAGGATACCGGACTGGTCATCCGGACCTTCACCTTCTCCCTCGCCCGCCTTCAGTCTTGCGAGCCTCCGTTCATATTTATCAACAAGTTCTGCGAGCTTGTCATTGTTTTCGGCAAGCTGGCGGACCTGCTCATAAAGATCCTTGTTCTGTTTTACCAGCCTGGCGATCCTTTTAAGCAGTTCCTTATCCTGATGTTTTTCCGTCTCTTTAACCATGGAGGTAGAATGTTTATCTTTGCAACGATGACAGCATCCTGAAGAAATTATGATCACAAAATTAATCATTATAAGTTGATCCGTCAAAATACCGGTTTATCTACAGCACCGGTTAATAAATACCGGGCCGCAATTGCTGCCCCTATGAAGTTGCCAGAATGCACAGGAATATCCGAAAAGAGCTGTTAAAAGGGATCTTCGCCATAAAAACGCAGGGTGAGTTTGAGGATATGGCCCTGCGGATGTTCTCATATCAGTACGGGAACAACAAGCTGTACCGTAATTACCTGGATATCCTGGGTATCAACCCCTCATCGGTTTACCGCATCAGCCGTATCCCCTGCCTGCCTGCTTCATTCTTCAAAACCCATGAGGTCTTTTCAGGGACTGCTCCGGGAGAGAAGGTTTACAGGAGCAGCGGTACCGGCTCAGGGGGCAGCGAAGCAGTTTACGGAGGCGGCTCAACGAATACAGGAAGCAGGAATCCCTCCGGGAACAGCGGGACAGGCGCAGCGAACCCGG
>SLOE01000157.1 GCA_007132715.1 Bacteroidales bacterium | reverse complement strand
CACCACCAGGAGTGTTGGACGTGGTAACGGTAACACCTGACACCTGGCCCTGGATACGTCCCATGGTGCTGGGAGCAGTCGAGATATCCATCCGGTCGCCCGAAACGGTCGAAACCGATCCTGTCAGTTCCTCCCTCATACGGGTACCGTACCCAACGACAACAATCTCGTCGATGGCACGGAGCTCAGGCTGCATAACCACGTTTACAACATCGCGGCCCTCAATCGCAACACGCTGCCTGGCATATCCCACGTATGATATTACAAGTATTGACGTGGGATCCGGCGCTGTGAACGAAAACTGGCCGTCGACATCGGTAACTGCACCAATGGTTGTTCCTTCAACGATCACGTTCACACCCGGCAGGGAAACACCCTCAGGGTCGGTAACCGTACCGCTGACGGTGTGCCCCTGGGCGCTGAGCTGAAACGCACACAGGAACATAACCAGGAAAGCGCTTGTGATCTTAATCATCAAGGAGCTTTTTTTTCGGAAATGTTCCGTTGGAGCGAACAAATTTCCGGTTTTAGGTAGTTTTTTCATAAATGTGTAAGGTTTTAAGGTTAAATAACAATAGACACAAAACGAAACTGTATTGTGTCAGACTTGATAAAAAAGGAAACTTTCAGATTTTTTCCATAGTGGCCTTTTAATTATTAATAAATGCTAATTTGCCCAAATATATGCACAAAATAAGAAAAACAAAATAAAATGTTAAATAATTTTAATAATTAGTGCAATGAGGAGGCAATTAGTTTGGAAAAGTCGAAATTACTGGTTATTAAACGATTAAAAATAGCAAATAACTTCCCGGTCGGGTTCGGGCAGCAAAAATTCCGACAACTTCCGGGCATATCAGAATATCCGTTTGACCCGGTTGTTAAAAAATGTTTATATAAAGATGCATAAAAGAGGTTTCAGGTTGCAGAAAGTTGCTTTTTTTTTCCTATGCCCGCAAATAATCACCTGAAAGCCTTTCGTGGTAAAGAGTTATCCGGTAAAGGGTTTTTAAAAAACCGGTTTAATCACCGGCTTTTTTATTTCCATCACCTTTACCTTTGGCTTTGGCTTGCGGTTTGGTTTTGGTTTTGACTTGCGGTTTGGCTCCGGTTTTGTTTTCTGCTTTTTTTTCAGCTTTGCTTTTTGCTTCTGCCCCGGTTTCTGCCTCCCCCCCTTTTTCATCGCCGCCCTGCGGTTTATCTTTGTTTTCTTCGGCCTTATCAAGTAGTCCGGGAAGGTCATGCCTGAGCAGTATATTGTACCAGCTGAGGATTTTCTTTATGTCGGAAACATACACTCTCTCCCTGTCGTATTCGGGAAGTACCACACCGAAAAACTCCTTCAGCTCTGCCGGGGGGGATTTTGGACCCGGGGCTTCCCGTCCATCATTATGGTTGTGTATCTTTCTGAAAACATCAGCAAGGGGTAGTTCGCCCGAACCGGAATAAACAGCTATCTCTTCAAGTGTGCTTATCCGCTGTGTTGAATAAGCACTCATTCGCTTTTTGTCATCAAGCGATTCAACTATTATTGCATTCCTCCCCTGGGAAACAAACCTGTAAAGTCCGGGATATCCCGAAATTGCCATTAAATCCTTTAGTTCCATATCGATATTTGAGTTAATAATTATATTGTTAAGCCGGCAATATCCCACGGCTAAGCTTGTCATGCAAACTTAGCAGTACCGGAAGCACCGGCTCTCTGTCATCATTCCTGATCACGGTTCCGGCAAGAGGTATTTTTTTCTCATCGGGCCACTGATTATCAACCCGTTTCTCAACCTCATCGCGGGTAATACCGTCGCGTTCCATGATCCTCTCCACCCTGACCTGCTCAGGTGCGGTAACCAGGATGATCCAGTCCAGTTCCCTCCATGTGCCCGTCTCGAATAGTATGGCAGCCTCCTTTACTATGTATGGCTCACCATGATGATCATCCAGCCAGACATTGAAGTCATTGCGCACTGCAGGATGGACAATGCTGTTAAGGGTACCCAGTGCCTCGCTGTTATCAAATACTAGCGATGCCAGCTTTCTCCTGTCCGGTTTACCGCCGGTGAACAGACTTTCGCCGAATGCCTCCAGCAGGCTCCGCTTTACCTCTTCATCACAGTATAAAATATTCCTTGCCCTGTCATCGGCATTGTATACAGGTACACCCAGTATCCCGAAAACCCGGCAGACTGTGGATTTGCCCGAACCAATTCCTCCTGTAACCCCAATTTTAAGCATGGCCCGTCAATTACTCCTCCTTTCTGCCGGATCTGTTTCTATAATAAAATCGACCGATTGCGGATAATACCTTACCGACCTTGTAAAGTCAGGTTGTTTGACCAGGCGGACAGGCAAACGTCCGGTGCCGGGAACCCGGCTGCGGTAATCGGCCTCTGCCCTGAACTGCTGACGGCTAACCTTCTCATAATCGGTCAGGGCAACAAGGAAAGAGACTGACACCTCCGAAGGAAAGGTTATTATCAGCAATGTATCGGGAAGATTGATCACTTCAACGGGAATTCTCAGCCCGGCCTCCGTAAATTGCTCAACAGGTATATTAACCCATACCGCCGATTCGGAATATTCAAGCATATCTGCTTCATTTATGGCAGATCTTCTCCGTATGGCATCATTCACTCCCCTGGCGATTACGGGGAGGGTTTTTACCGAGCTCATAGTGTCGACTACTGTGGCAGGACCCGACACAATTACAGAATCCGGTTCAGTCCTGATATTCCCCTTGACCATGAACTGCGGCCTGAATACCAGTTCAACAACAGGCTCAACCGGCAACTTCCTGCTAACTTTATCGGTAAAGCTGAAAAAAAGGGTGTCGGGTCTTATCTCAAGTATCTCTATCCCGGCACCCAGTTGCCCGGCGATCCTGTTTGCTGCAACCGATGAAAGGATGTAAAAGTTGCGGGTCTCGGTGTCGGGCAGCCTGTTGAGCGAAAAAGAATTAACGTCAAAAACTATCGGCAGAAGCCTGCGGCTTATATAATACCTGAGAAGAGTATAGCCGTGTGCATTTACCGTCAGCTCAAGGCTGGAAGGCAGTTCTCCCACCATTACCATGTTTGGCGGGAAATTAGTATAACGTACCGGGTAACTTACGGGAACAGTATATTCCCTGCCAAGTGCATTAAGAAACCAGAATATGGCAGACAATGCAACAAAAAACAGAAAAACCAGTACCCTGCGATCCGGCCTGAACCTGGACAGCCTTTCATGTACCCTGCTGATTATGTCTTGTACCTTAACCAATTATAATACAGGTTGTGTGTCAAAACTATCGTGGTCCCGGGGTGAGGCTCAGCCTGCCCCTGATGAAACCGGCCTTACTGCTTTCGGCGGCAGGGGCCTGACTACTTCTGTCCTGCCAGATCGGTAGGATCCTTGAGGACTGCATTCTTGTCGACCTTGATATGAATATTGTTACCAATGTCCATGGTAACCACCTGTCCGGAGATATCGTTTATTTTCCCGTATATACCTCCCGTGGTGACAATCTTGTCACCCTTCTTCAGCGCTTCCCTGAAGTTTCTCAGCTCTTTCTGCTTTCTCATCTGTGGCCTTATCATGAAAAAATAGAATACAAAGATGATAAGCAGAAGCGGTAAAAATGAGATCAACGGGTTCTGCCCCGATTGCGCGGTTGCCGTAATAAATGAAATAACCTGGTGTATCATACTTTAAAATTAAAATTATGGTTAGTGATAAATTAACGCAAAAACTATATTCCGGTAATGCTTTAAGGGTAGTACTGATTCATAATACTATTCGATCATAGCACGCAATGCAAGTGTTACAAGGGCATTATCGGCATTTGTAAAAAGATTGATAGTCTTTACCTGCCTTCCTCTGAATCCCCTGGTGTCAAATACCACACGAAGGCTGCCCTCCTCGCCGGGGCCAAGTGGCCTGCCGTCAAATTCAGGAACAGTGCAGCCACAGTCGGCACTTGCCGAATGAATTACAAGAGGTGCATCACCCGTGTTCCTGTACCTGAAGGTGTGAACAAGCTGCTCTCCATGCCTGACAGTGCCGAAGTCATGCCTGATATTGCGAAACTCAATATAGCCCCCCCCCTCATGAACAGATGCTTCAGTAAATCCCTGTCCGCTATCCGCCCCGGTACCGCAGGATGTCAAAAGGATCAGCATCGTAAAGATCTGGATCTTTATAATTCGATTCATAAGAAACGTGTTAATAAACTGCAAAATAAGCATAAAATTACCATAACAGCAAAAGGGGGGCTCATCAGGACTCACCTATAAGCCCCCGTCCCTTTTTAACGATCCTGTTCTCCTCTTTAAGCTGCCCAATGATCTTGTCAAGTATCCCGTTAATAAAATTACTGCTTTTGTCAGTACTGTAATACTTTGCAATTTCTATATACTCGTTGAAGGACACCTTTGTCGGGATCGATTCATTGGCAAGGATCTCTGCGATTGCCAGCTCCATGATCAGGATATCCATAAATGCTATTCTTTCGACGTCCCAGTTACGGGTATGCCGTTCTATGAGCTTTTCATAATCCTTATGGTTAAGGATCAGGTTCATAAAAAGCCGCCTTACGAACTCGCGATCATCTTCATCTTTGAAAAGCTGGTATACAGGCACCGGAGTATTGTTCTCGCCCGAAAATTTCCTGATGCTCTTTTCTACCATTCGTACGGTAAATTCAAGGTCATCATTCCAGTAAATGCTTCTTTCCTCGAGCACCTGATCAAGCTGCGGGGAAAGGAGTATCAGCTCATTGAGCAATGTCAGCACAAATTTTTTGTCGGACTGCCATGTGGCTTCAGACTCGTCCATGTACTCCCGGTAAAATTCTGAGTTGGTCAGTGTATTGAAAAGCCCCCTGATCAGTTCGGGGTGGCCGGCCCATGAAATCTTATGATTGCGTAACAGGGTGCCCAGCTTCCCGTGTTCTTCCAGATGACGGATCACTGAGTTTTCGGCAAACCGCGTGTTTGGATTAAGATCCTCCCATGTAGGCGAGAGTTTCGACCGGGCAAGGTCAATCCTTTTTCCGGCATATCTGGCAAGGTCAATTAAAAGCTGGTAAACAGAAAGATACAGTTCCCATGTTTTACCTATACTGAAAAACAGCTCCTTTTCACTTTTGGCAGGGGAATCAACCCCGGCTTTGAAATAAGCATAAGCTGCCTGCAAGACCTTGATCCTTAATAATCTCCTGCTGATCATTTTTATTTAAAGAGCCTGTGTAACATGTTCAGGGAGGTGCAAAGTAAGTGTTTTTTGCCCAAACAACCTGTTTTTTGGGAATATTTTGTCCAATATTTTAAGTGACAAATTTGTGTTTCGCCGCCAAAATTATTTAATTTGTTAAAATAATTGATTTCACCAGGATGCAATTATTTCTCAATCACGTGAAACATAATTTTTAAAAAAGCAGGAAGATGGAAGAGAATGACAAAAAAACCGGAGGAGATAACGACGGAAGACAGGAAATCTACTCGGAGACGGTAAGGGCTGGAAAGAGGACCTATTTTTTCGATGTCAAGGCTACCAGGAACAATGATTACTATCTTACCATTACCGAGAGTAAGAAAAGGTTCAACAAGGAAGGGAAGCAGTATTTTGAGAAACACAAGGTGTTCCTGTACAAGGAAGATTTTGAAAAGTTCAGCGAGGGACTTACTTCAGTCATCTCATACATCAATAACGCACAACCGGCTGAACCGGAAGAGGCAGGTGCTGAGGATGAAACCGGCAAGGAGCTCACCGAGAGCTTTACTGACGTCAGTTTCGACGACCTGGAAAAACAATCATAATTCAGTCCGCCTTGTTTTGAAGGACAATATCAGTGAAACAGGCTTAACGGCCAGTTATTGCTGAATTGTTCTATCACCTCATACATACCGGGCGTGAGCTTGCTTACGACCGGTTTTAGCATATTAACGGGTATCTCTTTATAATAAGCCTGTGCAAGGGCGCCTGTTATGGTTGCTATAGTCGCAGTCCTGTTACCGAGGGATACGGCAAGCCTGATTGAATCCCCGAAATCCCGGCTGTCCAGAAACGCTGTGATAGCCTCAGGTACCGAACCCTGGCATGACTGGTCATAGCGGAAGCGGGGCCTGATCTCTTCAATGGTACGGTTCAGGTCATAATTGTACTCCGCCTCAATATGGCTTCGTATCTCATCCTTTGAACGTCCGTTCTTTGCAAGGAATACAGCAGCAGCAACTGCTTTGGCGCCTATTATACCGTCAGGATGGTTGTGACTTACCATGGCGCACCGGGCAGCCTCATCAACAACCTCGGGCAATGTCCTGCCGGAATAGCCAACCGGACTGACCCTGAGCGCAGCACCATTGTTCCAGCTATGGTATGGCTTTGGTTCCTGCTGTGAGATCCAGCGCATGAAGGCAGTGCCATATCCCCTGCCCGGATATTCGTTACCGTACATTTGCAGGTTATGTATGTAATCTTTTCCGTTAAGCAGAGAGTCCATCACTGCAACAGTCAGCACGCTGTTACTGGTAAAACCAGCCTTAATAGAATCCGGGTCGGGATTTTCCGGCATCCTGCCCGATTCAGAATACTCAGTTCCCAGGATGTCTCCCGCAATTGCACCGATAATCAGTTTCTCAACCATAAATATTATATTGCTGTATTTGAGCAGATAATTACTATTTGTCCTTCTTTGAAATGAAATCTTTTATCTCTTCGTATGAAAGTTTTTTCACGTTCGTAACAATGAATTTCTCACTGAGGAACCCGCCATATTGGTTGCATTCGGCAACAGCCTCTCTCAAAACATCGCGTACGGGTGCCCTGATAGGGAGAACAGCAAGTAACGAACAAAAATCATCCATAAAGCATATCTCCTCTGCTTCGGCTCCACAATTTTTCAGATGATACTCGAACTCAGTTCTCACAAGCTTCTGCTGAAATCCACTGAATTGTTTTCCGGAACTGCTTATAAGGACCACAAAATAGCGTAGCCCGGATCCCTTCCCGCCAAGTCCGGTTGATATGAATACCTGATCCTCATCCAGCAGCCGGCTCTGGATCAGCATCCTGCTTTCCTGAAATGCCAGTACGGCCCAGTCCCTCAACTCCGCATCAGGGTTACCCAGATACCTTTCTATGGCCCGGTAGGCAGCCACCTCCTCCGAAGCGGCAAGCCGTGCCAGGAGTCTCTTTTTTTCTTCTGCGGGAAACCCGCAATCAAAAAGCTTTTTTGAGAGTCCCGGTATATCAGCATTGGCAGGGTTCTTTTTCAGTTCCCTCGCGAATTCAAAGTATTCCACCTGCAGGTCTATGTCGATCTGTTCTTCAAGAATACTTATGTTTTCAGGGGAGTGGCCAAGAACATCCTCTATCTTCTCATATATGTTTTCGTCTTCCATAATGGTGACAAGGATATCAACATAAACGGCCCTGTTCCTGAAAGATTATAAACAGGTATATTTATTTTTAAGTTTTTTTTCATCAACCCCGACACTGTGCCCGGAATAAGGCTGATTTCTCAGCGGCACCAAGGTAAAAGCTCCGCCGGGTAACTGGCAAAAATACCCATATATAGGTATATGTACAAAGTAAAATATCAACTATTTTTGCACTTCGTAAATACTGATGGGACCTGAAAAGGACCATTTCCGATCTAAAGACAGAATATGACCCTTGCAGAGCTTCAGACCGACCAGAGCGGGATCATTACCAAGGTTAAGGGACGCGGCGCTTTCCGCAAAAGGATAACCGAGATGGGATTCATCAAGGGAGAAACTGTGAAGGTAATCAAAAATGCCCCTCTAAAAGATCCCGTCGAATACAGCATTATGGGTTACGAGATCTCACTGCGCAGAAGTGAAGCAGCCCTTATCGAAGTGATCACCCCTGATGAGGCTCCCGTAAAGGTTAAGGAAAAATACAACGGGATCGTAACTGAAAAATGGCTGAAAAACAAGGCTGAGGTTAAGGGAAAAGTCATCAATGTCGCCATGGTGGGCAATCCCAACTCAGGGAAGACCACACTCTTCAATTCTGCGACACGCTCAAAGGAGAGAGTGGGCAACTACGGGGGTGTGACAATTGATGCCAAGTACGGAAAGTTTTCCCTCAGGGGATACAGGTTCAATATTGTCGACCTTCCCGGCACCTATTCTCTTACCGCATGGTCTCCAGAAGAGCTGTTTGTCAGGGAACATATCATTGAGCAGCTTCCCGATGTTGTGATTAACGTTGTTGATGCCTCAAACCTCGAACGGAACCTGTTCCTTACCACCCAGTTGATCGACATGGATATCAAGGTGGTAATGGCACTGAACATGTATGATGAGCTGCTCGAGGCGGGTGACGAACTGGACTATGAATCTCTTGCCAGGATGACCGGTATTCCGATAATCCCCACCATAGGCTCAAGGGGAATTGGCATTAACGACCTGTTTCAGAAAGTAATTGATGTTTATGAGGACGAGGACAGGGACTTGAGACATGTTCACATCAATTACGGCACCGAAATAGAGCTCTCGGTAGGACGCATACAGGAAAGGATCAAGGAAAACCTCCATCTGACCGACAAGATATCTTCACGGTTTCTAGCCCTGAAGATGCTTGAGAAAGACAGCGATGCCGGAAAACGGATATCAATCCTTGAAAACGCCGGTGAAATAGTCAGCGTTGCAGGCAGGGAGATAAAACGCCTGGAAGCTGCCATTGGCGAGGACAGCGAAACCCTGATAACAGATGCAAAGTATGGTTTTGTATCGGGTGCCCTGCGGGAGACCATGAAACGGTCGCCCGTAACACGCCGTAAACGGTCGGAGGCTATAGACGCCATCCTTACCAACCAGGTACTTGGATTCCCTGTATTCCTCCTCTTTATATTCGTAATGTTCATGGCAACCTTCAGGCTTGGGGAATATCCGATGGAATGGATAGAGGCCCTGGTTGAGGTCACCGGTGAGTTTATTGACAGCCGGATGGCTGAAGGAAGCTTCAAAGATCTGCTTATTAACGGGATGATAGGCGGGGTAGGTGGAGTGATAGTGTTCCTGCCGAATATCCTTATCCTGTTTTTCTTCATTTCACTGATGGAAGATACCGGGTACATGGCCAGGGCAGCCTTCATAATGGACAGGTTGATGCACCAGATAGGACTACACGGAAAGTCATTCATACCGCTGATAATGGGATTTGGCTGCAACGTACCGGCAATTATGGCCACACGAACCATAGAGAACAGGAACAACCGGCTGCTGACCATGCTCATAAACCCGTTTATGTCCTGCAGCGCCAGGCTACCCGTTTATGTCCTGATCATCGGAGCCTTTTTTCCAAAATATCCGGCGATTGTACTGTTCGGACTTTACGGGTTCGGGATTGTAATGGCGGTGCTGGTTGCCCTTATTTTCAGAAGGCTGATATTCCGCTCCAATGATGTTCCTTTTGTAATGGAGCTACCTCCCTACAGGATACCCACACTCAAAACAACCCTGCGCCATATGTGGCACAAGGGATCACTCTACCTGAAAAAGATGGGGGGTATAATACTGGTTGCGTCAATCATCATATGGGCCCTGGGCTATTTCCCCGGGGGATCGCGAACTGCCGCAGTAAATGATCAGGATACAGCACTCGCACACTATGATACTGACAAAGCTGCAGGCATGCCGGCACACACGGAAACGGATGCCTCAACAGGTTTCAGGACTGAACAGAGCTCATATATAGAAAGAATTGGCAGGTTTATCGAGCCTGTCCTGTCACCACTCGGATTTGACTGGAAAATGGGGGTAGCCCTTGTATCGGGCCTTGCAGCAAAAGAGATCGTGGTAAGCACAATGGGTGTACTGTACCATGCTGAAAGCGAAGGCGGTCTCCCGTCGGAAAGCCTGGGAGATAAACTTAAGCAGCAAAGATACCCCGACGGCACCAGGGTTTTCACCACCGCATCGGCCCTTTCATTCCTGGTGTTCATACTTCTGTATTTCCCGTGTGTTGCTGTTATTGCGGCTATAAAGAACGAATCGGGGCACTGGAAGTGGGCGGTTTTCATGGTTTTATACACAACCGGGCTCGCCTGGATCATGTCGTTCCTGGTATACAATACTGTTAACCTGATTATCTGAAAAAACTTATGCAGGACATACTATCATATTCAGCGATTATTTACGCGGTAACATATACCATCTACCACACGGCACTGACATTCTTCCCGGGCAGGCTGAAGACCGGCATGGAAGCGATCTATGGCGGCACAGGAAAGTTCTCAGCCGGCACTGATGCAATCTCCGGCAATACAGGAGGAGCCGCCGCAGGTATGGAAAGTTTTACCGCCGGACCGGGAACGATATCCGGCAAAATGGATAAGTTCTCCGCCGGCCGGTGTGCATCGTGTGCCGGGTGTACCGGCTAAAAATTCCTATTTTTACCCAATGGATGTAATACTGCTATCTGTCTCGGTCCTGTTATTGCTTGCAGGAATTGCGGGCTGCCTGCTTCCCGTCATCCCCGGCCCCCCGCTGAGCTTCCTGGCACTTCTCCTTGTAAGCTTCACAAAATACGCAGAGTTTACAGTAAACTTCCTCATCATTACCGGAATTATTGCCGTGTTGGTTACCCTGGTTGATCTGGCGGTTCCCGTATGGGCCACCAAAAAGTGTGGGGGTTCCAGGTACGGCATGTGGGGTGCGGGAATAGGCATCATTGCCGGGATATTTTTCTTCCCGCCGGCAGGGCTGCTGCTGGGGCCGCTTGCCGGGGCAATTACAGGGGAGCTGATCAGGGGCACGGGAGGGCGCAGGGCAGTGATCGCGGGACTGGGCTCTTTTGCAGGGTTCCTGCTTGGAGTGGGACTTAAGCTTGCCGTTTCGGGTACTCTGACCGTTTACTTTGTAAGAGCCGTATTCAGCGCGTCATAGAATACCTGGAGTATTTCGGTCCTGATATTCATAATGCTGATAAGGTTATTGTTTCTTGTGGGATGCACCCTGTTTGACAGGAAAATATAGAGCAGGTCATGCTCCGGGTCCATCCAGACAAAAGTGCCGGTAAAGCCGCTGTGTCCGAAGCTGGACGGCGAAGCGCCCTTGCAAGGGTATGTCCTTTCGGGGGAACGGTCAGCATTGTCAAGCACAGGTTTGTCAAAGCCGATCCCCCTGCGGTTGTCGTTCTCAGGGAACTGAACCCGGGTAAACTCACCTATCACTTCCTCCGAAAGGTATCTCCTGCCGCCATATTCACCACCGTTGAGATACATCTGCAGTAACTTGGCAAGATCGACAGCCGATGAAAAAAGTCCGGCATTGCCGCTTACCCCTCCCAGCACGGCCGCAGCCTCATCATGAACATAACCGTGGACCACCTTTCTCCTGAAGTTGTTGTCTGTTTCAGTAGGTACGATCCGGTAGAGCGAAAAGAGCCGGCGGGGATTGTAACGGAGTGTACCCGCCCCGAGGGGCCGGAAGAAATCATCGTACAACGCCTCGGTATAGGGTCTTCCGTCAACTCCTGACAATACCTCGGGCGATACTATGAAAGGCAGGCAGGAGTACCTGTATTCACCTTGCGGAAACAGGTCGCTCCTCCTGATATCACGGTACACCCGGTCGCGGAAATCATCTCTTAGGTACAGATGCATGCCTATTTCCGTATTGTGCCTCCCTGCCGGTTCCAGCCTGTACCACCGCCTGATGTAATGCCCCCTTCTGACAGTCCGCTCCCAGTAGTTGATATACGGGATGATACCGGACTGGTGTGTGAGGAGATCGCGCAGCAGTACTCCCTCCTTGTTCGACCTTCTGAATAACCTGTTCTCCCAGTCATCCCAGTAGTGGCTGAGGGGCATGTCCAGATCAAGACGTCCTTCGTCAACAAGCTTCATATAAAGAGGCAGCGGCCCGGAGATCTTGGTAACTGAAGCCAGGTCATACAAGTCATCCCGGTGTACGGCCACCCTGCGGTCATAGGTATGGTGCCCCCAGGCTTTGTCAAATACCACCTTTCCGTTCACGGCAGCAAGCACCCTGCATCCCGGAAACGCATTCATCTCCAGTCCGCTGTTCACAATGGAATCAACCCTGTGCTGCAACATTCTTCCGTCAATTCCGGCCTCTTCAGGTACGGTAAATGCCAGCCTCCACCCTCCCGGTGTAGCAATTCCATGTCCCTGTTCAAAAATACTCCCTGCAGCCTCCGGCAGGGTGCCGCCGGTGGCTATGGCCCCGAAGAGAGCCTGTGCGGAAAGGTCCTGTGCAAGCGGTGTGTCATTGCCGGCCCACAAAAGCCCCGGCACAACGCCAATACCGTTCCACTGTCCCAGGAACAGCGGGGGACCGAAAAAGACCACGGTGGCTTCTTTCTCAGCAAGGAACTCCGTCAGGCGGCCTGACAGGATGCGGTTATCAGGATTTACAGGCAGGGCGGCAGCAGTGATCCCCGCAATAATGCGGTCATGCCGTGATAACCTCACGAACGCCTCATCGAACGATCTGGTACAAAGAGGATCAATGTTTACAACCTCCATCTCAATGTAGTCGTTGAGCCTGGCTGCAAAAACCTCTGCCTGCCCTACTGTAAGGACTGCAAAACTTCCCTTTTCCAGATCCGCCAATGGCAAACTGGCTTTTTCGTTGACCAGCACTGTAAGTGAACGGGCGACCGCCTGCCTGGTACCGGGAACCTCCCGTACCTGGAAAACAGGCCGTTCATGATGGACGGCATCAAATTCGGTTTTCGTTGGCGGCTTGCCGGATAGGTCCGGCAGGGCTGCACCGGCATTGGTCATTGTGGTGATGAGTATCACAAAAAACGAAATAAAGGATCGCAGGAAGGGCATATTTCAGGAATTTTGAATTAATAAAGCGGCGCCGGACTGCCGGCATAGGCCATCCGGAAACTGAACCAACTCCAAAAATAGTCAAAAGAAAAACAAAGTGGCGACCCCGAAATATATAAGCAGTCCCGTTATGTCAACCAGCGTGGTAATCGCGGGACTTGCAGCGACTGCCGGATCGCCCCCGAGGCGCTTTACCAGCAGTGGCAGTCCGGCACCCACAACCGTAGACGTTATGACCTGCAGGCTTAATGCAAGCGAAATGGCAAAAGCAATTAACAAAAGGTTATATTCCGGGGGTACATCAGTCTCCCATGAAAGGAAAAGTATCTTCCCGAAAGCTATAACACCGAGAACCAGTGACAGCAGGAATGCTATCCTCGCCTCCTTGAACAGAATTTTCAGCCAGCTCCGGGCCGTTATCTGTCCGAGCGCAATCGCCCTGATCACCATGGTTGCAGCCTGTGAACCGGCGTTACCTCCCGTATCTGCAATCATGGGCATATAAAGAGCAAGAATGATAAGCGAAGCCATCGCCTCTTCGTAATGATGTATTATCATTCCCGAAATAATTCCGATCACGGCAAGGGACGACAGCCATACCACCCTTTTCTTGAAATGCCCGAAAACCCCCGTTTCAACATAATTAAGGTCCTCCGGAGCATGCACAATACCCATGAATTTCTCCAGGTCCTCGGTATGCTCTGCCCGAATGACATCAATAGCCTCGTCATGCCTGACGATTCCGGCAAGCTGCCGGTGGGCATTGAGAACCGGTATGGCAACCATATCATATTTCTCTATCTTTTGTGCAACACTCTCCCTGTCCTCCTTCACATCGGCCCATACAAAGTCGGAATGTAATATATCTCCTACAGGGGTATCAGGTTCAGCCATGATGATATCCTTGAGAGTGACAAAGCCTCTCAGCTTCATGTTCTCGTCAACCACGTAAACATAGTATATCATCTTTTTGGAGGGTGCATCCTGCCTGATCTTTTCAATGGCCCGGTTAACAGTCATATCGGCCCTTACCGTGGCAAAGTCGGTAACCATGATACTTCCGGCTGTCTCTTCCGGGAAGGAGCTGAGAAAAATAACGTTCTCACGGGTCCTTTTGTCCAGGAAAGGAAGCAGTTCAAGCTGCTGGTCCTTATCCAGTTCCTGGTAAAGGTCAGCCCTGATATCGGACGACATATTGGTGATTATCCGGGCAAACAGCCGCCGGTCTGAAATATCGAACAGTTCCAGCAACTGCTCCATCTCCATATTGGAGGCGATATCTCCGAGATCCTCATCAGCAAAACCCGGTAAAAGCTTCAGTATCTGTTCACCGGACAGTTTCTTCAGAAGTTCTGCCGTCTCAACAGACGGCATCTTTTTTAAGATCGCCCCGAGGGCTTCCATCTCGTCAGCCTCAATAAGACCCCTTACGATAGAGTGTCTCTGGTCCTTTACTATATCTACCATAATCCGGTGTCATTTAAATACATGAAACATCCTGCATAATAGATGGTTAAAGTCCCGGGTGAGTTTATAAACGGGCAGGGCCAAATAAAAAAAGCCCTTCCGTGGAAGGAGCATAACAGACATACAGACTGATTCGCGGGTTTGTGCCGCTAACCGGTATGAGTAAGATGCCCCTTGTTGAGTTTTAGCTCTGAATGACTTATTCCGTACAAAACGGAAAGCTGCATTATGCCAAGCCTTAATCCGGCAGGGCCTGCTCTACCCATTGGCGTCTGTGGACGTTTTTGGGCAGCAGCCTGTGTTCATTCAGTAGCCTCACCTAACAGGCTAAAACCGGGCACAAAATTAAGAAGAATATTCTCAAAAAAAAACAGCTGTTCACTAATAAAAAACCTGTAAAAAATTGCATTAATTCAAAAAACCGCTAATTTGCGCCGGTATTCTCAGCACAAAAAGAGGTTATAACTATGGCAATATCAGAAAAGCTCAAACCGGAACTGATCTGGAAATATTTTGAGGCAATCTGCAGGGTACCCCGGCCTTCAAAAAAAGAGGGGAAAATAACAGAGTGGTTAACCCGCTTTGCTGCGGAGCAGGGTCTGGATATCAAAAGGGATGCTGCCGGCAACCTGCTTATAACCAAGCCGGCTGCCAGGGGATTTGAGAACCGGCAGACGGTTGTCCTGCAGAGTCACATGGATATGGTGTGTGAAAAAAATTCTGATGTGACCCATGATTTTGAAAATGACCCCATCATCCCGGTAATTGACGGTGAATGGGTCAGGGCAACAGGAACAACCCTGGGGGCGGATGACGGTATAGGCATGGCAGCCCAGCTTGCTATTCTGGCCTCAGGCGATCTTCAGCACGGGAAGATAGAATGCCTGTTCACCGTTGACGAAGAGACCGGTCTCACGGGTGCATTTGCCCTGGAACCGGGTTTCTTTGAAGGGAAAACCCTGATAAATTTGGACTCGGAAGATGAGGGAGAGCTTTTTATAGGCTGCGCCGGAGGTGTGGACACACTTGCAACCATGGAGTATGATAAGGAGGAGATACCCTCTTCTCATACCGGATTCATGGTTAAGGTCGGGGGACTTGCAGGGGGGCATTCGGGTGATGACATTCACAGGGGCAGGGGTAACTCCAACAAGATACTGAACCGCTTCCTGTGGAATCTGAACAACAGGTTCGATATGAAACTTGTATCATTTAACGGAGGCAACCTGCGTAATGCCATCCCAAGGGAGGCCGAAGCCCTTTTTTCAATCCACCGCGATGATGCCGGCGACATGAAGGAGTACTTCGGGTCATTCAGGCAAACAGTTATGACGGAAATGACCGAAGCGGACAGGGGACTGTCTATCTCCCTCAGGGAAGCTGAACTGCCGGGAGCGGCAGTGGATGAGGACACGCAGCTCGACCTTCTCTATTCACTTTACGCATGTCCCCACGGAGTAATAGCGTGGAGCCCAAGGATAGAAGGACTGGTTGAGACCTCCACCAGCCTCGCCTCTGTAAAGTTTAAGGACAACAGTATCATTATAACCACTAGTCAGCGGTCATCATCCGATTCCGCAAAAGCCGATGTGGCAGCCATGGTCGAAAGTGTTTTCAGGCTGGCAAACGCAAACGTCAAAAGAACCGGATCATATCCGGGTTGGAGCCCCAACCGGGATTCGAAGATACTGAACCTTACAGAATCCGCGTATAAAAGGCTGTTCGGTAACGAACCGGTGGTCCGCGCAATACATGCGGGACTGGAATGCGGGCTCTTTCTGGAGAAGTATCCCGGACTTGATATGATATCCTTCGGCCCCACTATAAAGGGGGCCCATTCGCCCGATGAGAGGCTTCATATCGGTTCGGTGACCCGCTTCTGGGACCTGCTCCTGGAAGTGCTCAGAACAATACCCTGAATATAGCGCTGCGGGCATCAATGCAACCGGCCTTATGCCACCGGTGTCAGGTATTCCATGACCCGGCCGTGACAGACCGGTTCACCGGCATCATTCAACCGGCTTGAACTCCTGCGTCCCTGCTCCGCATACCGGGCATTTCCAGTTGTCGGGAAGCTCCTCAAAAGGTGTGCCGGGTTCAATCCCGCCGGCCGCGTCGCCGTTTTCCTGATCGTACAGGTACCCGCATACCCTGCATCTCTGTTTCTTCAT
>SLOE01000010.1 GCA_007132715.1 Bacteroidales bacterium | reverse complement strand
TCAGGGCAAGAAACAGCAACCCGGTTCCTGTTTTTCTTATATTATTTATATTCAGGTTCATATTTTAAGATTTTGAGTTTAATCCAACCATAGTTTGTATTAATTTGCCCCGAAATCGTAAGGAACGGGGTCCTCAAGAAGCAGCGGGTTGCTGTCGGCATCTGACTGCGGTATAGGCAGGGTGAAATTTGCTGATGTAATGGGGTAATTAACACTGTTTAATACTACCTCCTGGGCATCTTCATCCCACCCATATGTACCTCTTTCCTGATTGCTGACATGGTTAATGGCTGCCTGGGGGTTCCAGTAATGCCACCTTACCAGGTCATACCAGTAGTCCGCTTCATACGCAAACTCAATTCTTCTTTCCCTCCTGATATCTTCCCATGTAAAAGATTCAACAGCCGGCAGTCCTGCCCTGGTGCGTATGGCGTTGAATGCCGCCAGTGCCCCTGGGTCTGATGTTGAGGAGCTGTTGCCCAGTACTGCCTCTGCATAGATCAGGTATACGTCAGCCAGTCTCTGGATATAGGTATTAATGCCGGTTGACATAAAGCAAACTGTACCCGGACCTCCATTGTCGTCGGCTGATCCTATTACATATTTCTTTATAAATGCATGTACCGGACCGGCTTCGCCTGCCGGATTTACCTCTACCGTATATCCTCCTCCGGCCCTGTTAAGCTCCGGATAATAGTCGCCGTCAAGCATAAAAGTGGGCTTCCTTCTCTGGTCTCCAGGCTCATATTCGCGCTGCAGGTCGATCGTCGGGCCTTTGTATCCTCCCCAGCCGTCGCCTGCACCGGTAATGGCTCCGCTCCGGGCCCAGTAGGCCTGGTTTGTGTTCTGGGTACCCCAAGCCATACATGGCAACCACTGCAGTGCAAACAGCGATTCCTGGTTGTTGTCGTTTTCATATTTGAACAGGTCGGCATAATTCGGCAACAGTGCCAGTCCGCTATTCATTATAACATCACCTGCAAGCTCGGCAGCCTTGTCCAGGTCAGCCTGCCGTCTCGAACCGCTCTGTCCCCATCCGGAATAAGCCAGATGAACCTTGGCTAACATGCTTTTTGCTGCCCATGATGATACCCTGCCGGGTGAAGCGGGAGTTTCGGGCAGGTCTTCAGCAGCTTTTTCCAGATCCCTGATTATAAGGGTGTACACGTCTTCAACCCTGTTGCGGGGTATCTTTGAATCGAAAACGATCTCGGTATTATTCTCTATGATCGGCACACCTCCCCAGAGGCGTACAAGGTAGAAATATGCAGTTGCCCGCATATACCTTCCTTCTGCTACAGCTCTTCTGATAACGCGGTCGGGTACATCCGGTCCCGCCCTGTCGGGTATTTCATTGATAGCTGCATTGGCATGGGCCACCACCATCCATAATGAGACCCATGCCTCATTAAGGTGCGCGTTGTTGGTTGTAACGCTGAAGGTAAAGAACTGAGCCATCTGGCCGTCGCTTGTCCAGTCGTTTCCGCCTCCCGAGTCGCCTATTGTCCAGTGGGCTTTGTCATTAAGTGTAAACCAGGGCCAGCCGTACAGTAGTGCAGTAGCGGCATTTACCTGTTCGGTTGTTTCATAGAAGTTATCGATGGTAATCGAATCAAGCGGCGGCCTGTTCAGAAAATCATCGCTGCATCCGAACAGGAGGAAGAGCGCTAGTATTGTAATTGATGCTATCTTGTTCTTCATTTTTTTTGTTTTAGATTGATTATTTCATTATTTGTACCGCATATCAGAACCCTATATTAATTCCGAGGGTGAATGTCCTCGGAAGGGGATAGCGTCCGTTATCTACTCCCATTAGCATCGGGTTCTGGTTGTAGGCACCAATCTCCGGGTCATATCCGGAATAATTGGTGAAAGTGTACAGGTTCTGGATACTGCCATAAATCCGCACATTGTCAATCCCCAGCCTTGCGACCATGCCCGGTGAAAGCCTGTAGCCAAGTGAAACGTTCTGAATTCTCAGATATGATCCGTCTTCGATATACCTGTCAGATATCCTGGTATTGTTGTTGGGGTTGGTGCTTGTTGCCCTGGGCATTCCGGTTGGAGACAGCTCAACGATGTAGTTGTCCGGGTCTGCTGCTTCACCTTCAGGATCGATCATCCTCACTCTTGTACGGTCGTTTACAGTTGCAAGCTGGTTACTATAACCGGATGTCATCCCCTCTGTCTGGCGGCGGGTAAAGTTGAATATATCATTTCCGTAGGATCCCTGCAAATATATGCTCATGTCGAAATTCCTCCAGGTAAAGCTGTTATTGAGTCCGAAGGTGAAGAGCGGGTTGGGATCGCCAATGAACTGCCTGTCTGCATCATCAATAACACCGTCGCCATTGATGTCCTTAAATTTAAGGTCGCCCATCCACACACCTGTAATGGGATGAATGTTGGCATGCTGGGTCGGACTGTTAAGTATCTGCTCATATGAGCTGAAGACACCATCAACAACATATCCGTAAAACTGGCCTATAGGGTATCCGGCAGTAGTACGTGTAACTGTATGGAACCACTGTACTGTCTGGTGTATTGCTGCTCCTTCCTCACCGAGGTCTATTACCTTGTTCTGGTTGTGTGAAAAGACAACGTCGGAGCTCCAGCTGAAATCACTTCTGATTATGTTCCTGGTGTTTAGGGTAACTTCAAGCCCCCTGTTCTCCAGTTCGCCAATATTTACCCAGGGCGAGCCTATGCCCATCCAGTGCCCGCTACCGAGATAGTTTGGCAGGGGCAGCACAAGAAGCATGTCGTCTGTTTTTTGTTCGTAAACATCAACCATTAATTCAACCCTGTGATCGAACAGAGCCAGCTCGAAGGCCAGGTTTGTAGATCTTGTAGCCTCCCATTTAACCTGTGGATTTGGTATGCTGTTGAGCCTGAAGGTTTGCCCGAGGCCCGAGGGGGCAGAACTGAGCGATGACCCGTAGCGGTACCCGCCTATATTCTGGTTGCCAATAACTCCATAACTTGCCCTTACTCTCATATTGCTTATGAAATCAAGACTCTCCATGAATGATTCGTTAGATATACGCCAGGCAAGGGCATATGACGGGAAGTAGCCCCACCTGTTTTCAGGCCCGAAGTTTGATGAGCCGTCTGCCCTCAGTGTTGCTGTTACATAGTACCTGTCGTCAAAGTTGTAGTTAACACGGCCAAAATATGAATTCAGTGCCGAACTGCCTCTCCATCCTTCATTGGTTGCTGTGGTGGCATCGCCCGCATTCAGCTCCTGAACGCTGTTTGACAGGAAAGAGGTGCGCTGCCCCAGCATTCCTTCCCAGTTGCTCTCTGATGCTTCCTGTCCGACCATTGCAGTCACGTTATGCCTGTTCATGAAAGTCTGGTTGTAGGTAAGGTAGTTTTTGATCTCCCAGTACAGGCTCTGGGTGTACCTCCTCCGGGACTGGTTGATGTCGTTTATTATCAGTCCGTACCGGTAGGTAGGGTTGAAGCCGTAACTGTTGTTTGCCTGGAAATCCCCTCCCATTTCAGAACGAAAGGTGAAATTTTCCAGAAAACCGGCCTCTGCATAGATATTGCCCATTACCCTTGACCTGGTCAGGTCATTGTCCCTGTCCATAGCCATTGCTACCGGGTTGGATACACCGAACTGGCTCTCAAGGGGACCTCCCCAGGACCCGTCGGCATATCTTACAGGCACATCGGGGGATTGGGTAAGGGTGCGTGCTATAATACCGTCATCTGAATCGTTAATGGTTATCCTTTCATTGGTGCGGCTCACTGACAGGGTGTTGCCAATCCTGAGCCAGTTATTTGCCTGGTTGTCGAGATTTGCCCTGAGTGAATACCTGTCGAAGTTTGACCCGACTACTATCCCGTCCTGGTTGAAATAACCTGCTGATATGGCATATGTGGTATTTTCGGTGCCGCCTGATACCGATAGCTGGTGGTTCATTATCCCGGCATTCCTGAACACCTCCCTCTGCCAGTCCGTTCCCGGGCCCAGCAAACCGGGATCAAGGTATTGCTCCCTTTGTGCAAACCAGCCTGCCTCAGCCATTTCATTGTAATACTCGGCATACTGCCCCAGGTCCATCACATCCATCCATTTGCCGGGCTGCTGCATGCCATAATATGTTTCATAGCTGATGCGTGCATCTTCTCTCTGCCCGCGGCGTGTGGTGATAAGGACAACGCCGTTGGCACCCCTGGCTCCGTAGATAGCAGCAGCAGATGCATCTTTCAGAATCTCGACCGAAACGATGTCAGCGGGATTGATAGTTGAAAGGGCACTTACAGCGGTTTGCCCGTTACCTCCCCCTGCCCAGTCAAAACCAAGTGCAAGTCCGCCGGCATCTCCCGACATAGCGACACCATCTATGATATACAGAGGCTCACTTGTCGCATGTATTGAATTTGCCCCCCTGATTCGCAGGGACACGCCACCGCCGGGCTGACCGCTGTTCTGGAATACCTGCACTCCGGCAGCCCTTCCCTGCAGGGCCTGGTCGATCGATGTCGATATTGAGGCCCTTAACCGGTCCTCAGACACCGATGCAACTGATCCGGTAAGGTCACGCCTTCTCTGGGTGCCGTAGCCGATCACCACAATTTCATCCAGGGCAGTAACTTCCTCTACAAGGTTTACATTTATTGTAGATCTG
>SLOE01000007.1 GCA_007132715.1 Bacteroidales bacterium | reverse complement strand
TCCCTGCACCGGAAGCGGAGGACGGTAATTCATCCCTGCACCGGAAGCGGAGGACGGTAATTCATCCCTGCGCGGTAAGTGCAGGATGTTTATTAACCCCTGCACCGGAAGCGCAGGGGTTTAATGCCGGTCTTTAAACAAAGACCAACTAAATTGTGTTATTTTATCGATATTGTCAAAAAAAACGAATAATTTTGTTATTTGAAAGTATTCTAAATAACAATCGCCCGGCTGACATGACAGATAGACTGTGCCATAAATGCTCACACCAGCCTGGGACTAAACTGAAAAATCCATGATACGCATCAAGATCCTGCCCATGCTGCTTATCCTTCTGCTGGCGGCTTGCGGGGAAGGTGTGCAGAAGCGCGACAAACCGGTCGTTACCGTCAGCATCCTGCCCCAGAAATATTTTGTTGAAAAGATTGCAGGAGACAGGTTCGACATCAACGTGCTGGTGCCGCCCGGCGCCGAGCCGGAAACCTACGAGCCTACACCCAGGCAGATGCAGGAGGTGGCCAATTCACTGGTATATTTCCGGATAGGCTATATAGAGTTTGAAAGAACATTCCTCAGAAATCTGAGAACGGCCGGTAATGGCCCCCTGGTGGTCAATACGGCCGACGGCATGGATCTGATTGCAGCCGATATAGTGGACCATGGCGATCATGTGCACCTCTACGGTGTTGATCCGCATATATGGCTTACTGCTCCGGGAGTTAAAATTCAGGCCGGGAACATGCTTGAAGCCCTTGTTGAGGCCGATCCGGATAACGCCCCGTTCTATACTGAGAACTACAACAGCTTTGCCGGTGAGCTGGATTGGCTGCACGCCGAACTGACCGATAAGTTCAGCGACCTGGGCAGGCGCACATTCATTGTTTTTCATCCTGCGCTTGGATATTTCGCAAGGGATTACGATCTTACACAGATATCAATCGAAGAGGAGGGCAAAAACCCGACGGTGGCCAACATGAGAAAGGTCGTTGATATTGCCAGGCAGGAGGGCATCAGCAATGTGTTCATCCAGATGGAGTTTGAGCGTGAAAATGCAAGGGCCGTAGCCCGTGAACTGGGGGGTGATGTTATTGAGCTGAGGCCGTTGTCGGCGAACTGGTCTGCCAACATGAGGGAGATGGCTGATAAGATTTATGAAGTGCTGAAAGAGTAGCCGGTTTGTATGATGGGCAGATGATCCATAAAGAGTAGCAGGTTTGTATGATGGGCAGATGATCCATAAAGAGTAGCAGGTTTGCATGATGGGCTGTTGATCCATAAAGAGTAGCAGGTTTGTCCGATGGACAGGACAGATGAGTAAAAAAAGAGCAACAAATTTGTCCGATGGGTAAGATAGTAGAGCTGAAAAACGTTTCGGCCGGGTATACCGGTGAGGTGATCCTCAGGGATGTAAATCTCGTGGTCAATGATCACGATTTTATCGGTATCATTGGTCCCAACGGAGGCGGCAAAACGACCCTGCTGAGGGTGGTACTGGGATTAATACGTCCGTACAAGGGGAGCGTCACATTCTTTAACGGACAGGAAAGCAGCCATGGCAATATTATCGGGTACCTGCCCCAGATCAACCGGATCGATACCCGCTTCCCCATTTCGGTAACCGACGTAGTGCTTAGCGGACTGATGAGCAAGGAGGGAATACTGGGGCGCTATTCAGGGAAGCAAAAAAAGCTTGCCCTGGAGATGCTCGAAAAAATGGGTGTTCACAACCTGAGGGACAAAACAGTCGGCAAACTTTCGGGAGGACAGCTTCAGCGTGTTTACCTGTGCCGGGCCATCATCTCATCGCCAAGGCTCTTGATGCTTGATGAGCCCAGTACCTTTGTCGACACTAAATTTGAAACAGATTTCTATGAGATACTAAAGGAACTTAACGATGATATGGCGATCATCGTGGTTTCGCATGATGTGGGTACCATAACATGGTATGTGAAGACCATAGCATGTGTTAACCGCGATCTGCATTATCATCCTCACAGCACCATAACGCAGGAGCAGCTTGCAGCATACAACTGCCCGATCCAGATCATTACACACGGTGATGTGCCGCATACCGTTCTTAAAACCCACAATCACTGAGAATGGCCGAATCATTTTTCGAACTTCTTCAATACCGGTTCTTTACAAATGCCCTCCTGGCATCTGTTCTTACCAGCATCAACTGCGGCATAATCGGCACCTATATAGTATCAAGACGGCTGGTCTTTATAAGCGGGGGAATTACCCATGCCTCCTTCGGCGGGATAGGCGTTGGTTACTTTTTCGGGATTAATCCGGTTCTGTCGGCAACGGTCTTTGCCGTGCTTTCTGCCCTGGGCATAGAGTTTCTGTCTAAAAAGGCTGATGTGAGGGAAGACTCGCTAATCGGCATATTCTGGTCTTTCGGAATGGCATTGGGTATTATTTTCATTTTCCTCGCACCCGGCTATGCACCCAACCTGATGGGATACCTCTTCGGAAGCCTCCTTACCGTATCGCCTGCCGACATCTGGATGATGCTGGCTCTTACGGTGGTGGTGTCACTGTTCTTCCTGCTGTTTTACAAGGTTATACTGTTCATATCGTTCGACCAGGAGTATGCCAGGACCCACAGGGCCCCGGTACAGCTTGTCAACTACCTGCTCATAAGCCTTGTGGCAGCCACAATTGTACTGAGCATAAAAGTGGCGGGTATTATCCTGGTGATATCGCTGCTTACCATACCGCAGACAATAGCTAACCTCTTTACCACGAAATTCGGCAAAATCATGCTGATCTCGGTAATAATTGCCTTCATGGGTACCTTTGCGGGACTTATGATATCATACAACTACAATATACCTTCCGGGGCCTCGGTAATTATGTCGCTTATATTTGCCTTTATTATTGCCAAATTGTTGAGTATTATTGTAAACTCCCTGAAGGTGAAAACATCATACCGGAACGAACCGGTAGAAACGGACTGATTGTTAATAAAATACATAAAACCATGCAATACGACCTGATTGTAATAGGAAGCGGACCGGGCGGTTATGTAGCCGCTATAAGGGCCAGCCAGCTGAAAATGAAAGTGGCCATTGTTGAAAAGGAAGAACTGGGAGGGGTATGCCTCAACTGGGGCTGCATACCGACCAAATCGCTGCTTAAAAGCGCGCAGGTATTCAATTACCTTAAACATGCCTCTGATTATGGCATTAAAACAAGGGGCGAAGCAAAGCCGGATTTCCCTGCGGTCGTTGAAAGGAGCCGGAAGGTTGCCGAAGGAATGAGCAAGGGTGTTCAGTATCTTATGAAGAAAAACAAGATAGAGGTGATCAGCGGCTATGGCAGGCTGGCAGGGAAAAACACGGTTGAAGTGAAAACGGACGGCAAATCCTCCTCCACAACCACCGCCAAACAAATAATACTGGCCACCGGTGCACGCTCCCGGGAACTGCCCTCACTCAGGCAGGACGGTAAAAAGATCATCGGCTACAGGGAAGCAATGACACTGGATAAACTTCCAAAATCGATGATAGTTGCCGGCTCAGGTGCCATTGGAAGCGAATTTGCCTGGTTCTATGCTTCAATGGGAACCCAGGTGACCCTGGTCGAGTACATGGACTCAATAGTGCCCCTGGAGGATGAGGAGGTGTCAGCACAGCTTGGCAGGTCATTCAGGAAAATGGGAATGAAAGTTATGACAGGCTCTTCAATTGAGGGTGCAGAGGTCAAAGGCAATGTCTGCACTGCAAGGGTCAAAACGAAAAAGGGGGAGGAGAAAATAGAGGCGGAGATCATTCTATCTGCTGTCGGCATCACCCCCAATACTTCGGGGATCGGACTGGAGGAAAACAAAGTTGAAATGGACGGTGAAAGGGTGAAGGTTGATGAGTTTTACCGAACCAGCATGGAAGGTGTATATGCCATAGGCGATATTGTTGGCGGACCGGCGCTGGCACATGTTGCATCGGCCGAAGGTATCATCTGCGTTGAGAAGATCGGGGGACTTGAACCGGAGCCCCTTAACTATGACAATATCCCCTCGTGCGTGTATACAGGACCCGAAGTGGCCTCCGTAGGTATGACCGAAAAATCAGCCAGCGAAAAGGGGCTTGACATAAAGGTGGGCAAATTTCCGTTCACCGCTTCGGGAAAGGCAAGTGCAGCCGGCGAGAAAGAGGGTTTTGTGAAGCTTATTTTTGATGCAAAGTACGGTGAGCTGCTCGGTGCGCACATGATAGGCGCAAATGTTACCGAGATGATCGCAGAGATTGTTGTTGCACGAAAGCTTGAGACCACGGGGCACGAGATCATTAAATCGGTACACCCCCACCCTACCATGTCGGAGGCGGTAATGGAAGCCGCAGCCGCAGCCTGGGACGAGGTTATCCACCTGTAGCAGCCCTGTAAAAGACTCTTATTACTGACAAATTAAAATCATACTCTGGAAGACCGGAAATAATAAGCAGTCGTGACAATGACATATAAAGAAGCCCGGCGACAACGCCGGGCTTCTTTTTTCATCCTGAATCAACAGGACAAAATTATTGCAGCTCAATGGTATACTCGCCGGTAACCATCCCTCCGTACCTTCCTATTCCCTCGATAAGTATCTTCATCCGTTTGAGACCGTCTGACAACGGAAGCATGACAAGATTGTCATCTTCCTCATCTCCTCCAAGAAGGTCTGTTTCCCAGTAAAGAGTGGTGGCTGTTTGCTCATTCAGAATCACGGCCGAAGGAGCGGCCAGGAAGTCAGAATAGAACTCCCTTGGCGAATGGTATCCATTTATAATAAATTCCCTGGTGTCCTGAAAACCCTTGTCACCGGCCTGCCTGGTGTAGGCAACGATAACCCCTGCTGCACCCCTGACCCCGAATGTTGCGGCACTGGATCCCCTGAAGATCTCAATGCGGTCTATCTCGCGGGGACTGTAACCAAGGACCACGTCCCTGCCTGTCTGGGCCCCGTCAAGCATAAACATGGGTTCCGAGCTAAGGTTAATGCTGGTGGGGCCCCTGAACATCAGCTGGTTTCCGTATACCTGGAGTCCCTGTGCCCTTTCAACAAGTATATCGAATACTGTCCTCTGGGTGACAGTTTCCCTGTCAATATAAATTGTCTGGTCAGGTATACCGTAACGCTGAGGTGACCGTCTGCGTTCCCTGGTTTCAGCATAGGGTGAGCGCCCTGCATCGGCCACACGCTGCCAGTTCCTGCCTGTGCGTGTAATCTGCTCCTCGGCGGTGTATATATTGGGTGTGTAATCATACCCCCTTACCGGGGTCCTGTGAAGTTCGATCTCGGGGGGATAGTCACCTGCCAGCCTGGGACTCCCTATCTCTACCCGGAATACATCCGGATACTCCAGTCCGTCAAAAACAAAGACGCCCCTCCCGTCAGTCCGGGTGCTATAGGTATCATCATGTCCGCCAAGCACCTTCAGTTCAACGAAATGGTTACTGACAGGTTCATTCCTGGCCGGATCAGTAATCCTGCCCGATATCGAGAGGCTGGATGCAGGATCGTGGGGAAGTTCCTGCAACTCACCTGTCAGCACCTCCTGCCATTCAAATCTTCTCCATCCATGTGTCATCAGGAGCAGGTCCAGCTCCCTGTCAAGTTCCTTTTCCGGATCAAGATAATCCTGCGGATTGGCTATAACACCCTGCAGATCGGAAGTCAGCAGGTAATTTGACAGGATATTGCCAGTCGATCCGGGAGGTGCAAACCCGCCGCCCAGTACCGACATTGAAAAGTGACCGTCTACCTCCTGCCCCATGTCATCGGTCACCTCGGCACGGAGTGCCAGGTATTCCTGTCCCTCATGGTCCACCTTGAATACACGGAGGTTTATCAGAAAACTTTCATCCCTGTTCACAAATGCAAGTCTCTCGGCAACCGGACGGTTGTCCGCATTGAATAATGTTATATGAGTAATACCGGCAGGAAACCTGCCCTGTGATATTGTAACGGCAGTTTCCCCTCCCTCAAGTCTTACCGGCTCTGAATGAATGACCCTGCCACGGGTGTGGGCAAGGAGATAATAACTGCCGGAATACTCCCGGTCAGATGCGCTGGTGGCTGAACTGACCGTGACCCTGATCTCCTTATCAAGGGTCTCGACCCTCATTGCAACTCCTCCATGCCTTACAGCAGGGAGATCAAAAATTTGCGGACGGCCCCCGTCCTCAAAAACAACCCGTGCCTGATAGTTTCTTCCGGGCTCCGGCTCCAGCTCAAAGCTCCCCATACCATCATGCACCGTTTTAATCGAAAGTATCTCGTTTCCTTGATCGTCAACAACAACTCCCTCAGCGTCAACACCTCCGCCCAGGGCATTTGCTGCCTTAAAGGCAACCCTGTTGGCAACACCGCCGGCAATCTGACCGCCCTCGGGAAAAAAAGCTACAGTGTAATCGCTTTCGAGCTGCGAGAGCCTCCTGTTAAACCTCCTGTTGGCCCGCATATCTGAGCGGGGTATCATATTATCGTACCCCGGGTTACTGATATAAAAATACCGGGTAAAGTAAAACTCCTCCCCGAAATTCTTCATCCAGTCCGTATAGGCACGCAGCATATAATTACCATCAGGAAGGGCGGCCGGCAGGCTGATATCTCCCTCGGCAGAACCATTTTCAGAAAGCAGTACCCGCCTTTCCATCAGTACCCCGTTTGATCCTATAAGGTCAACGTAAACATTGGTATTCTCCTCTACTGGCATGTGGGTGACTGCATTGACAAGGTATGTCGTGAACCATATGGTTTCACCCGACCTGTAGCCGGTCTTGTTAAAATGCATATGAAGCTTATGGGAAGCTGTATACCTTGTATAACCGGCCAGCCTGGCCCCGGGATCATCTCCGGTTAAATTTCCGGCAGATACGGCGGCTATAGTGGACAATGCCAAAAGAACTGACGCGAAAGCATTTATTCGGTTCATCTGTATTAAGTTTGAAATTAACAATTCCTGCGGTCTTCCCGCAGGGGGGTTCTGGATATCATTAACTGTTTATTGCTCTATTGTAAAGTGCCCGTATCCGATCCCTTTTTCAAATCCGGCACCTTCAATGATGAAGGTCAGGATACCCGGGGTGTCTGAAACGGGTACAGCTGTTATTACATGTCCGTCCTCATCTGTCACCAGGTTAGGTTCCCAATGGATCGTCCTTGACTCAAAACCCGACCCCTCACTTCTCGCTGAAAATGACACAAGGTCGGTATAGAATTCCCTCGGGGAGTGATACCCCTGGATCAGATACTCCTCATATGCAACTGCATCTTCCATAGCTCCTGCCCGTCTGGTATAGCCCAGGATGGCGCCGGCAGCTCCCCTGACCCCGAAAACCGAAGCCCGGGGACCGCTGAATACCTCAAGCCTCTCAATGTACCGGGGGTCAAGGTTCATGAAATGTTCCTGCGACACTTCTGTCCCGTCAAGCATAAAAAGGGGCCGGTTGCTGAAAAACGCACTGGTCGGCCCCCTGAACTGGAGGTTATGATTCAGTCCCCGTACCCTGGTCACCAGTATGTCATACATGTTAGGCTGCTTGCTGTCACGCTCGATGTAGACCGTCTGGTCCGGCACCCCGTACTGCTGGGGAGATGAGGCATCTCTTTCAGCATGAGAATAGGGTGACCGTCCGGCGCCCGCAGTCCGTTCCCAGTCCGAGCTCCTGCTTGTTATGTTTTGCGGCAATGTGAATACATTGGCAAAATAGTCAAGGCCGTAAAGTCTGCCGGTAGCAAGTTCCAGCCTGGGGGGCCTGTTGGAAATCAGCCTGTCGGTCGAAAGGATTACCCGTACATCATCGTGAAAAACAAGATCACCGAAGATAAACCTGCCCTGGTTATCAGTTTTCGTTTCGAAAACACCGTTATCCCTGCCGCTGATCTCAAGCTGAACCGGATAGTTGGATAACCCCCTGCTCTGTGAGGGGTCTATTGCCTGACCGCTGACAGCCAGTGAAGATGAAGGCAAATATTCAATTTCCGGCATATCACCCGCCAAAACGTCCTCCCACATGAAACGGCGCCATCCGTAGGTCATCATCGTATTATCAAGCGCTTCCTCAAGATCCCTTCCGGGATCAAGGTAATCGTATGTAGCACCTTTGAGACCAGGCAGATCGGAATTCATGAGCAGCTCACTGAGTATATTACGGTGCATCGCAGGCACGCTCGCGGCAGTATGGACCACTGACAGGGAAAAACTTCCCTCAACCGGATCTCCCTCCTTGTCTGTTACATCTATACCCAGGACATAGTATTCCCTGTTTCCAACTTCCTGCCTTGCCATTTCGGGATAAAAAACCAGGGCATCGTCATGGTTTATAAAGACCAGCCTTTCAGCAAGCGGCACCATTCCGGGGGTAAAAGCGGTAATATGAGCCACGCCGGTCTTAAAGGATTCAAGCGGGAAATCCACACCAGCCCTGCCGTCATTTAATGTAGCCACCTGGCCTGTTACGGCAATTCCCCGGACATGTGCCACCAGGACGACCTCCTCCGAGTAATTGGGATGTGATTCAGAGTATGTTGAATTGACACTAACACGCAGGTAGTCATTATCCTGATCAACCCTTAAAGCGACACCCTCAGCCAGCGGTTCAGGAAGGCTGAACTCCTGCGGCCGGCCATTTCCGAACGATACCCTGGCCATATACCGGGATCCGGCAGCCGGGGTTATCTCAAACCTGCCGGTGCCCTTCTGATCAGTGCTGAATGTGGCGACTACACCCGAGCCTTCATCAATTACCTCACCGGTTGCATCAAGTCCCTTGCCCAGTCCGTCAAAAGCCCTGAAGGCGACACGGCCTTGTACCCCTTCAACCATCCGCCCCCCTTCGGGGAAGAATACTATGCTGCCGGTTTCTCCAAGGTCATCGATATTCCTGTTGAACCGCCTGTTTGCACGTACCTCAGCCCTGGGGACAATATCGGCATAACTGCTGTTCTGAATGTAAAAGTAGCTCGAATAGTAGAACTCTTCTCCAAAATTCTTCATCCAGTCGGTATAGGCCCTGATCCTGTAATTACCGTCGGGAATGTTCCGTGCCAGGTTGAAGTCCCCTTCGGCAAAACCATTTTCGGCAAGCAGTACCCTGGTACCCATCAGGGTGCCGCTGCTACCTATAAGGTCGACATAGACATTGGTTTTGACAGTGTCGGGCACATGCAGTGAACCGTCCATCAGATAGACCTTGAACCACAGTATATCTCCGGCGCTGTAATGGTTTTTGTTCTGGTGAATATAAATTTTCTGCGGTGCTGTAAAAGATGTAAACTCATGTAGTTTTAGTCCGGCATCCTCAACTGGCGAAGACCCTTGCTGGCCGTTGCCCGGTAAATGGCAAAAGACAACGGAGATGATGATCATTACTGTTCTTATCATGACAACAAGTTTTTTGTTTAAAAGGCTGGCGAAACAGACCTGATTTATTTCAAATTTAAATGATTAATCCCTCAAACAGGATATATAGAACAGATATTTTGCCAGATTTGTTTTTCAACAGCCTTTAAAATTAAGACCGTTTAAAATATAAAAACCCTCTCCGTTTGAATCAAAATATTGCAAACAGGCAATTTTTTCTGAAAAAAATCACCATTTGCGCAACCGGAAGCTTCTTTTTTGCATCTATTTATCGGAATTCTTTGAAGCGTGACAAAATTTGATCATCAAATTATCCGTTAATTGGCTTATAAGTGCTTTCTTTGAAATTGCAAGCTTAATAAGCCGGTAAAATTGACGGATAATCTGGATGACATAGTAAAAGGATGTATATCAGGTGACAGGCAAAGCCAGGAAGATCTTTACAGGACACTGTCGCCACAGATGTATACGGTCTGTCTCAGGTACGCATCTGATGCAGATGAGGCCGGAGATTTCCTCCAGGAGGGCTTTATAACTGTTTTCTCAAGGATCAGGGAGTTCCGTCAAGAAGGATCATTTGAGGGCTGGGTAAGAAAGATAATGGTAAATACAGCATTGCAATTATTAAGGAAGAAAAGGCAGATGTATATTCTGAACGAAACAATAACGGCAGACAGGGAGCATGAGGTTCCCGACATCCAGTACTACCTGGATAAGGAAGACCTCCTGAAAATGATCCGTGCATTGCCTGTTAACCAGCGCATGGTCTTTAACCTTTATGCAGTGGAGGGATATAATCATGCAGAAATTGCTGATATGACAGGTATCCCCGAAAATACATCAAAATCGCACCTTCACAGGGCCAGACTTGCCCTGAAGGAGATGCTGGAGAAGAGTAACAGGGGTGAAAGTATAAAACTGAGAAAAAATGTCTGATAACCACAGACATATTGACAAGATATTCAGTGAGGGATTGTCAGACCACAGGACAACACCCCCACCCGGTATCTGGACCGGAATAAAAGATAATCTGGATAAAAAGAAAAGGACCGGAATTGTTTACCGCATTGCCGGTATAGCCGCTGCTATCCTTATATTATTGGGGTTAGGCGGGGGAATTCTCCAAATGTTCAGGCTGGATAAAGAAGACAACTACCTGTCAACTTCTTCTGAAACGTTGACAAAACCTGGGCCTGAACCTGAAAAAATGCCTGCTCCCCGCCAACCCCCCTCTCATTTTGCCCGGACGGAAAGCGATGCCCTTAAAGATGACAGTGAAGCTTTAACCGCCGGTGAGATAAAACCGCCCCCCCCGGTAATCCATGCAGAGCATAAAGAAGATGATCAGAGGATTGTGACACCAGGCATTCCTGAACTACCCCGGAAGAAAATGGTTGCACTGGTATCAGCAAGTGAGCCATACAGCGATCCTGCTATCCGTACCGGTATTATCATGGCTGACCCTCACCACTCTGTTAGCCGGTCAGGGTCGCAGGACAGAGGATGGTACGCTGCGGTTTCAGTTGCCCCAAACTACTCGTACAGGACCCTCAGCGGTTTCAGTCAGGGTTATCCGGGTAAGGAACATTTTAACAATAAAGAATCGGGTCTGGCATCATTGTCTTTCAGATTCACCGCAGGATACCGTGTAAGCGACCGGTTTACGATCCTGACCGGATTTGATATGCTTGGAATGGGCCAAAGTATCAGGGGGCTCATTGTTATTAAGGATCCATCTGTAATCGAGAACCTTGCAACAAGTTATCCGGGCTTCATGAGGCTTAAAAGTCACCCGGTAAGCAACTCCCTTGGAGAGATAGGATCAGAAGGCCCTCCCCTTATGATAGCTGATGATCATCTTCTGCTTTCAGGCGATCTGGCAGGGTCCGTGCCACTGACCATGTATGCATCTTCGTATGACGACCCTGCCAGGATGACACAGGGGATCTACTACCTTCAGGTTCCGGTTATTGTAAGGTATTATATCACAAACGGGGATACTGACTTATACGTGAATGGTGGCATCGGAGCCAGTTTCCTGACCGGGAACAGGGTAACACTCAGGTACCGGGGAGAGAACTTCAGCATAGGACATACCCTGAACGTAAGAAATTTCGGGATTACCGGTATTCTGGGCTTCGGCATGGAAAGAACACTGATAGGCAACCTGAGGTTAAATCTTGAGCCCCGGCTCACCCACTTTATCACACCCGTCAATACAGGTCCCCTATATTTGTCGCGTCCCTATTCTATCTCCTTATCGGGAGGTATCAGTTACGACTTCTGACAACCGCCTTGCATCACCCCCTCCCTGTAACGCTCCAAAAGAAGGTAGCAATATCAAATTTTACAATATTTTGGTTACTTTTGATGTTTTTATCTGAATGACAGAGCGGGGTAACCACTGATTTTTGCAGAACACTCATCAGGACATTGTTGTATTTCTGAAGTAAGTGATTTAAGACCCCTTATGTTGAACCTGTAAAAAATATTTAGGTTTGAACGGAGTTAACAGAACGAATCCTTTTGTCAGGTTTTTGTTTCAGTCATTTTCACTGCTGCTTTTCCTCGCAGTCCTCGGGGTAGTTATCCAGGTTTTCAGTTTTTTTATTTCTGATCCGGAAACTTCACCCAGAAGAGGATTTGCAGTTGATTACGCCATATACTCCCTTGAAATACCGATGGAGATGGAACTATTCGGAGAGCCGGTTCCAATGGAATACTTCGATGTCTGGGAAAGTTTCGACAGGGAGCTCCTTGTAAATACATACTGGCAATCGCAAACCCTGATATTCATCAAGAGGGCCAACAGATACTTCCCGCGTATTGAACCCATTCTTAAGGAATACGGAGTGCCTGACGACTTCAAATACCTTGCGCTGGCAGAGAGCGGACTGACAAATGTAACCTCACCGGCAAATGCGGTCGGCTACTGGCAGTTCCTCAGAGGTACGGCACGGGATTACGGACTGGAGGTCGATGATGAGGTGGATGAACGTTACCACCTGGAGAGATCGACTGAAGCAGCATGCCGGTTTTTGCTTGAATCCTACACTCTCTATAACAGCTGGACGATGGCAGCAGCAAGTTACAACGCCGGCCGCAGGGGCATCAATAACCAGGTCAGGATTCAGAAAGAGACAGACTATTACAACCTCCTGCTCAATGAAGAGACACAACGGTATATATTCAGAATTCTTGCAATTAAGACAATCCTGGAAAACCCCGCCGAATACGGTTTTCATATAAGGGACACGGATCTCTACCCTCCAATAGAATGGTTTGAGGTCCAGGTTGACACGCCGGTTGATGATTTTGCTGACTTTGCCCATGAGTTCAACACAAATTACAAGATGCTCAAGTACCTGAACCCATGGCTCCGCAGACCCCATCTGACAAACCGGAATGGCAGGACCTACAGTATACGGCTCCCGGCAGAGAATGCCCGGATAAGGTCTACCTATTTTGATCAGGATATCCCTTCCGGGGAAACTGACAATGACAACCGTTAACCCCCAGCAAAAGTCGAGTATTGGCAAGAGACATAAAATACCTCAGAAACGGAGATACCGGGGCAATACGGGTCCTGGGAGCCAGGGTACACAATCTTAAAAACATTGAAGTTACGATCCCCCGGAACAAGCTGGTGGTCATTACCGGACTGAGCGGAAGCGGAAAATCCTCACTGGCTTTTGACACCATTTATGCCGAAGGACAGAGAAGGTACATGGAGACCATGTCGGCATACGCAAGGCAATTTCTGGGAAGTATGGAAAGGCCTGATGTCGATAATATCAGCGGTCTAAGTCCGGTAATAGCAATTGAACAAAAAACCAGCAGCAAAAACCCCCGGTCAACCGTAGGGACAATAACTGAAATATATGACTTCCTGCGCCTCCTTTATGCACGCGCAGCCATAGCATATTCGCCAGTGACGGGTGATGAGATGGTAAAGTATACCGACGATCAGATCATCAGCCTGATAACCGAAAGGTACAGGAACCGGAAGACCTTGATACTGGCACCCGTGGTAAAAGGGAGGAAGGGGCACTATAAGGAGCTTTTTGAACAGATAATGAGAAAGGGATTCCTTCATGCCAGAATCAACGGGGAAATTACCGGGCTTAAACCGGGGATGCGTGTGGACAGGTACAAAACCCATCACATTGAAATAGTTATTGACAAGCTCCATTTAACTGACGATGACAAGCCGCGAATTGCCGCGACCATTAAAACCGCAATGCAGCATGGCAGGAACATTATCATGGTAATGGATGCTGAGAGCGGCGAAACAAGGTATTTCAGCAAACAACTGATGTGCCCCGCCTCGGGTATTTCATACAATGAACCTGCACCACATACCTTTTCGTTCAACTCGCCCAGGGGTGCCTGCACCAGGTGCGGGGGACTGGGAACAGTGGCCGAAATGGACCTGGAAAAGATAATACCCAGACCGGAGCTGTCAATCAGAAGAGGTGGTGTCGAGCCACTTGGCACATACAAAAACTCGCTGATATTCTGGCAACTGGAAGCTATTGCAGCAAAATACGGGTTCTCTCTCAACACACCCCTGGGTGATATACCGGGGGAAGCACTCAACACAATATTATACGGATCGGAAGAATCATTCAAGCTGCTTCACTCACCACTGGGGTCAGCGTCAAACTATTTCATGAGTTTTGACGGTGTAATCAACTACATTGCCAACCAACGGGAGAACGGAAACGCTGGAAGGAAAGACAAATGGGCCGATCAATACCTGAAAAGAACGGTTTGTCCCACTTGCAAGGGAACCAGGCTTCACAATGAAGCCCTGTACTTTATGATAGCAGGGAAAAACATTGCAGAACTGGCTGAAATGGACCTTGATGTGCTGGATGGCTGGTTCTCATCGGTTGACGGGAAGCTTACTGAAAAGCAGAAGCTTATTTCCTCAGAGATCGTCAAGGAGATCAGGGCAAGGCTTGGCTTTCTGCTGAGTGTCGGACTGAATTACCTGTCACTGAACCGCAATTCAGCAAGCCTCTCAGGTGGTGAAAGCCAGCGGATCAGGCTGGCCACCCAGATAGGGTCACAACTGGTCAATGTATTGTACATACTGGATGAACCAAGTATCGGGCTTCACCAGACCGACAACAGGAAGCTGATAGATTCGCTCAAGCAACTCAGGGATAAGGGAAATTCCGTAATAGTTGTCGAGCATGACAGGGACATGATAGAGGCTGCCGATTATGTTATCGACATGGGACCCAGGGCAGGAAGAAAGGGAGGTGAGATAGCCGCCTGCGGTACTCCGGGTGAAGTTGCACAGTCAGATACTCTCACAGGATGCTACCTCTCAGGCCGGAGAGAGATAGAAATGCCACTGTCACGCCGTGACGGAAACGGGACCAGTATAATTATGCTAGGGGCATCCGGTAACAATCTCAAGGATATAGATGCAGTAATTCCCACGGGCAAGCTTATCTGCGTTACGGGGGTGTCGGGGAGCGGAAAATCAAGTCTGATCAAAGAAACGCTCCAGCCCTATATGAGCAGGCATTTCTACAATGCCCGCAAAGAGCCCCTGCCCTGCCTGGGTATAGAAGGTATGGAGCATACCGACAAGATAATTGAGGTGGACCAGTCCCCTATAGGCCGCACACCCAGATCAAACCCCGCAACATACACCGGTGTGTTTGCAGATATACGGAAGCTGTTCGAACAGACACCGGAGGCAAAGATAAGGGCATGGAAGGCAGGCAGGTTCTCTTTCAATGTCAGGGGAGGCAGATGTGAAACATGCAGGGGAGCCGGTGTCCAGACCATTGAGATGAATTTTCTTCCCGACGTGTACGTCCTGTGCAGGGATTGCAACGGCAAAAGATACAACAGGGAAACACTGGAGGTAAAATTCAAGGGCAAATCAATAAGCGATGTGCTGGATATGACCATTAACCAGGCCGTTGAATTTTTCGAGAAGATACCCTCAATCTACCGCAAGATACACACCCTTCAGAGGGTCGGTATGGGATATGTCAAACTGGGCCAGGCATCAACAACCCTTTCGGGGGGAGAATCCCAGAGGGTGAAACTTGCAGCTGAGCTTGCCAGGAAAGATACCGGCAGGACCCTGTATGTTCTTGACGAACCTACTACCGGACTTCATTTTGAAGATATCAGGGTGCTGCTTAAGGTACTCAACACGCTGGTGGACAAGGGCAATACCGTGATAGTAATTGAGCACAACATGGATGTTATCAAGGTAGCAGACCATATTATTGACCTGGGCCCTTTCGGAGGCAGGGAAGGAGGCAGAATAATTGCTGCAGGCACTCCCGAGGATGTTGCACAGGTCCCTGAGAGTTTTACCGGACAGTGCCTCAGCTCTGTACTCTATCCGGAACCGTCAGAATAGTCAAATCAAATCAACATTTACCCAAACACCTTATCAATCATGATGGCAGAAGAAAGAATTAAAAGCGCCTTTACAGAAAAAGACTGGAACGAGATCAAAACGTTCGATTCATGGACAATATTCAAGGTAATTGCCGAATTTGTCGAAGGGTTCGAAAAAATGAGCAGGATAGGCCCCTGCGTATCAATATTCGGATCGGCAAGGACCTCACCGGAAAACAAGTACTTCAAGCTGGCTGAAGAGATTGCCTTCAAACTCACACAATCAGGCTACGGTGTGATCACAGGCGGCGGACCCGGAATTATGGAAGCGGCCAATATGGGTGCACGCAGAGGGGGCGGACGGTCTGTGGGACTGAACATAGACCTTCCACACGAGCAGGGCGCCAACCTGTTTATTGACAGTGATAAATTAATCACTTTCAGCCACTTCTTTGTCCGCAAAGTGATGTTCGTCAAATATGCCCAGGGATTTATTGTCCTTCCCGGTGGATTTGGGACATTTGATGAGCTCTTCGAGGCCATCACCCTAATCCAGACTGAGAAGATCGGTAAGTTCCCGATCATACTGGCAGGAAAAAGTTACTGGAAAGGCCTGATTGAGTGGATAAAAGAGGTCATGCTTGAAGAGAAATATATCAGTCCCGGCGACATGGAGTTATTCTCTGTTGTCGATACCGCCGACGAGGCGGTTGAAAAGATCAACAGCTTCTACTCAAAATACCTTCTCAGCCCCAATTTCTGATATTTTGCTTCCTGTGTTGATATTTTGTTAATATTTGATTCTAAGGTAATTAAAAAATGATTGTTTTTTTTCAGACTTTTATCTGGTAATTGACAGGGGCAAAAACTGCCGACTTTAACTGACATTTACATTATATGCAGATATGCTGAAATACATCATTCTGGTTGTTACAATTAATCTGGTTCTGTTTATAGGTTTGTTTACCAGGGAGGATGTTCATCTGCAAATCATTACACCCCCAAGTGCCGAAGCCGGCACCACTGTCGAAGTCGAAATTGAGCTGCACAAAGCCGGGATCTCCGGTTTTGCACGTTTCCATCAGGAACTTCCTCAAGGTATAAAAGCATCGCCGGTATATCCGGCAGATATGGATTTCTCTTTCGAGCATAATACCGTCAGGATGATTTGGCTGAACCTTCCCAGCGAGGAAACCCTGCGGATACGTTACAGGCTGCATATTGATGAGCGACTCAGGGGCGAGCTCAACCTAAACGGAACTTTCAGCTATATTGAGGATAACCGGCGAATGAGAGCAGATGCTCCCGGTGTTTCAATACAAATAGAGCCATCGCCATACATTGATAAAGACCTGATAGTTGAAATAGGTAAGGATGTTGAGCCTGAGCCCGGTATCCCCGTACCGGCTCCTGGCATTGCTGAAGCGGTAGCCGTGAGAGAGGTACCGGTTCCTGGCATTGCTGAAGCGGTAGCCGTGAGACAGGTACCGGTGGCAGATGACGGGCAGGGTTACCTGGTAAACATCCTGGTAAGCAGTGGCCCCAGAAGCTCCTTTGCAAGAATTGAGGAGAAGATACCCCACGGATTCACTGCAGTTGAAGTTGAAAGCCACGGGGGAATCTATACTTTTACAGATCAGACGGTCAGGTTCATCTGGAGAGAGCTCTATCCGGAAAGTACATTCCTTGTATCCTACAGGCTCATTCCGGAGGCAGATTACGAGACAGTTCCCCAGCCATCCGGTGAGTTTTCGGTTGTTCAAAACGACATTACCACAAACTTACCGGTGGTTGAAAGGGATGCCCCGCTGGAAGCCCTTACAGGAGCCGGCAGACAGCGGTTGCTCTCCTCTGCCGTACTGGAGGCAAGGACAACGGCACCCCGGCGTATGCCGGCCCCGTCTGTAACAGCACCCCGGCCGACACCGGCAGTTCCCGTTGCCACGCCCGGTCAGCTTGTAAGACCATTGCAGCCTGAAGATGGTGTATATTACAGGGTTCAGCTTGCGGCAGGGAGAAGGCCGGTTGACCCTGACGGCTATTTCAGGAACCTTGAGATCCCGTATACCGTCCATACAGAGCTGCACGAAGGCTGGATCAAGTATACGATCGGTTCTTTCTCTGATTACAGGTCCGCCCGCGACCAGAGAGTGCATATCTGGAATACCACGCCGGTTGGAGACGCCTTTGTTTCCGCCTATAACAACGGGGCAAGGATAACCGTCCAGGAAGCACTGGCAATTGCAAGCCACAGATGGTACAGGTGATTGCCCGGAAATGCGCAACTTGTAACCAAATCCGGTAAAAACGATAAAGTAAGCATAATTTCGTTCTATTTGCGCAGAACTTATTATTTTTACTTCCGTAGACGAAGTAACCACACTGTTGTTTATGCAGAACATGAAGACCATCAGCACCCTTCTACTTCTGTCGGTAATGACCGGTATATTCCCGGCACTGCTTCTTGCACAGGTCGATCAAGACGATGAATTTGAAAGGCTGCTGCGGCAGGAGATAGAGGTCGAGGATCCGGTTTACAAGCCGGTATTGGCATTCGGTATAGGATCATTCGGCTTTATGGGAGATGTCACCGATTTTTATTCGGCACTCTGGAGCAGTCAGCCGGGGTACAGGCTCAACGTTTCAACGTTTCTGGACAGGCACCGTAATTACCGTCTCAATTTCTTCATGCTGTATGGCAGGCTGACAGGTAACGAGAGATCATACCTGGACCTGGAAAGGAACCTTAATTTCCAGTCGGAGATAATCAATTTCGGACTCAACTTTGAGTACACCTTTAACCATATTTTCAGGTCCGGCAGGTGGATCACCCCGTTTGTGTCGGCCGGGATTGAGTCCTTCCAGTTCAATTCCAAGGCAGACCTTCTTGATGATAACGGCAACCCATACAACTACTGGTCAGACGGCACCATAAGAGATATACCCGAAAGCTCCCCCCACGCTTACCAAAGCAATATAACCCGGCGTAACTACATTTATGAGACCGACCTCCGAAGTGCCAACCTTTACGGGATGGGCAACTATCCGCAGATCGCATTTGCGGTTCCGGTGGACTATGGGCTGGATTTCAGGATAACCGGCAGGGTTAACATGAGGATAGGCAGCTCAATTCATTTCACCTTTACCGATATGATAGACAACATAAGTACGGGGATTGCCGGGGTTACATCAAATAAAAGGAACGACAGGTTCTCATACTCTTATGTAACTTTTCACCTGGACCTCTTCTCCGATCCGGAAACCATTGTGGTGGAAAGGCTTTACGCCGATGTCGAGTTCGACTATACCCTGGTGGAAGACGAGGATGGCGACGGGGTCTTCGATTTCTGGGATCTATGCCCGAACACACCACCGGGTGTGGAAGTGGATGAGTTCGGCTGCCCTGTAGACAGCGACGGTGACGGGGTACCCGACTATCTGGATCTGGAGCCAAATACGCGGCCTGGCGCATTAGTCGATGAATTTGGACGCGAGATTCCGCCCGGTCAGCTTGCCGAACAACTGGGACAAAGAGAAAATGCAGTAGCCAGGGATGAGCTTGACCTGGCTGCCATAATGCCGGCTTACCACTACACGGCAAGACCATTCAGGAGCTATGACGGGATACCTGAGAAGTTTCGCCCCCTTGACGCTGACGGAGACGGTTTTATCTCGTTTGAAGAGCTTATCAGAGCCATCAACCTGTTCTTTGACGGCAGACTGGACCTGACGGCTGAAGATATTTATGAGCTTAACGATTTCTTCTTCTCACAGTAACGGAGTTTCATCTTTACGAAACTCCTTACACCGGTAATGCCGGCCGGGTATGCCATGATACCGGGCAATATACATTGCTTACCGCTACCTGATAATCCTGTCCAGTTCCCTGTTAATATCACGCTTTTTGATCTCCTGCCTCTTGTCATATTCCCTTTTGCCCCTGGCAAGGGCTATTTCAAGCTTTGCAAGACCCCGCTCATTGATGAAAAGCCTGGTCGCAACAATGGTGAATCCCTTGTCCTGTGATTTCTTTTTAAGCTTCCTGAGTTCACGTTTATTCAGCAGTAATTTCCTGTCCTGTCCGGGATCATGGTTATTGTAGCTGCCATGGGAGTATTCAGCTATATTCATGCCGCTCACCCAGAGTTCGTTACCAATGAAAAAACAATATGCATCGGCAAGGTTTGCCTTTCCCTCCCTGATGGACTTGATCTCTGTTCCGCCAAGCACGATTCCTGCAACAAGCTTCTCAACAAGTTCAAAGTTGAATGAAGCCTTCTTGTTTTTAATGCTGATATTGCTTTTTTGTTTACTCACTGTCCTGTGCCTTTGAATTTATCGATCAGACTCCCTGCTGCTGTGAAGCTCGTTATCCTGCCGCTTGCCACCTCCTGCCTTAAGCTCTCAAGCTCTGAAGCTACCCGCGGATCATTATAGAAAATGTCACGGAGCTGCTGCTCGATGCTCTCATACATCCAGTAAAGGGACTGGGTAAGCCTGTTCTCGCGAAAATAACCCGATGCCCTGGTGAACCTGATATATTCGCTGATAATGCCATTTATATTATCAAGGCCGGTTTTATTATGTGCCGAGCATAGGCCGACACGGGGTTTCCAACCTGAGGCAGGCAGGGGAAAGAGCTGAAGTGCATTCTTATATTGTGCTTTTGCCAACTCAGCCTTTTCCGAATTATTGCCGTCAGCTTTTGTTATTACCAGCATATCGGCCATCTCCATAATGCCGCGCTTGATGCCCTGAAGCTCATCACCGGCACCTGCAAGCATAAGGAGAAGGAAAAAATCGACCATTGAATGGACTGCGGTTTCCGACTGCCCCACTCCCACCGTCTCAACAATTACAGTATCAAACCCGGCGGCCTCACACAATATTATGCTCTCCCTTGTTTTACGGGCAACTCCTCCAAGTGACCCGCCCGAGGGTGAGGGCCTGATGAATGCATCCGGATCGGCCGAAAGTTCTTCCATCCTGGTCTTGTCTCCCAGAATACTTCCCCTCGACAATCCGCTGCTCGGATCAACAGCCAGCACAGCAATACGCGAACCGCTTGCTGTCAGCATCTTACCGAAGCTTTCAATAAATAAGCTCTTACCGACACCAGGCACACCGGTAATGCCTATCCTTACCGAATTGCCCGCATAGGGGTGGCAAAGCTCCACAAGCTCGCCCGCGATCTCCTTGTCAGCCGACAGGGAACTCTCTATCAGGGTTATAGCACGACCAAGGATGCTGATATCCCGATTAAGTATTCCTTCAAGGTAATCATTGACCGGCATCCTCCTCCTGGTACGGTTAGGGGCAGAACTGCCCCTGGCAGGATTAACCGAAGGAGGCTGGTCAACACCCCGGCTGACTGATAATGCGCTTTTATGCTTTTCTTCTTTGTTCATTCGGTCACCACCTCTCCTGTAACCCGCAGAACAACAACCTGGTTGCGCGGATCATTGGTAATTACGGTAATGCTTTTGCTCTGCCTTCCACGGAGCCCGCGTGAGTTAAACAGTGCACCTATAGTGCTCGAATCACCGGGCTGCAGCAGTGTCTTTTCCGGTTCGATTGCCGTACAACCGCATCCGCTCCTGACTGCATGTATTATAAGCTCTGATTTGCCGGTATTTGTGAACAAGAAACGATGCTCTGCGGTCTCACCCTGTTTCAGGGCACCAAAATTGAAAACCCTTTCGTCAAACGTGATTGACGGGGCCAGGGCCTGTTCCTCCTCTGTCATCTCTGAAAAATCCTCAAGTACATTGGCGCTTATGTAAATAATATTCCTGCCTTCGGCCCGGCCGTTGACAAGCACCCGGGCATGGCCGGTTACAGAGCCCCATTCCCCCCTGCTGCCGGCATCGAACGTCACCTCAATATTTCCCTCCTCACCGGGGTTGAGTTTAACTGGTACGGCACGAAAAGATGCATAAGGCGGAACACCCGTAAACGATATCTCCAGATCATCATCAGTCATGTTTATCACCCTTACGGAATCAAGTACAACCTCCCCGGGGGAAACCCGCCCCAGTGGAATATGATTTGATCTGAGCCTGAGAGATCCGATCTGATGCGGGAACATCTCTTCGGTGGTCTTCACGGCAGGGATTACTTCACCAAGCAACCTGAGACTGACAGTTGAAGGAGAGCCCGTGGCACTGACTGTAATAAGCCTGTTAAACCTACCTGGCATATTGACGGGATTGAACTCAACGGTAACTATCCCGCTGTCGCCGGGCATTACGGGATACCTGGTCCATGCAAGGACAGAGATACCGCCACCGGCCACAACATTTGTAATCACCAGGGGCTCAGTACCCCGGTTTTCAAACAGGAACCTGTGGCGGGCAGACCCACCGTCCTCACTTATCTGCCCGAAATTGTGCTGTCTCCCCTCAAAATAAACAGCCGGACCGGTTTGTCCGTTTATTGAAGAGAATACCAGTGTTACGAGCAGGCATACAAACGTTATCTTCGGCCAATTCATTATATTTACATGTTTATAACATCATTACCAGGCAAAAATACAAAATCAGAGCATGCAACTGGCAGAAATCATCAGAAAAAAGTCGGCGCAATACCTGGATGAAATAACCGCTATCCGCCGGCATATTCATATGCATCCCGAGCTCTCATTCAAAGAACATGAAACATCGGCCTTTGTAAAAACAAGGCTGGAGGAGTATGGGGTGACCTGCAAAACAGTGGCAGGGACCGGCCTGTTGGCAACTATAACAGGCAAAGCAGGCAAGAGCGGCAGGTGCATTGCATTAAGGGCGGAACTGGATGCGCTGCCTGTAACCGAGGAGAACAACCTTCCCTGGAAATCCTCGGTGCCCGGTGTTATGCATGCATGCGGGCACGATGTGCATGCCTCCTGCCTGATCGGTGCAGCCAGGATAATAAAGGAACTGGAAGATGAATTTGCCGGGACAGTCCACCTGTTGTTCCAGCCCGGGGAGGAAACATTGCCCGGCGGAGCAAAGAAGCTGCTGGAAGAAAAGGTATTCGGCAACAATCAACCATCAGCTATAATTGCACAACACGTGCTACCCGAACTGGGCGCAGGAGAGACAGGAATCCGCCAGGGAGTTTACATGGCCTCGGGCGATGAGATATATATTACCGTTTCAGGTAAGGGCGGGCACGGCGCAACTCCTGATAAGACCGTCGATACGGTTGCAGCAATGTCACATGTGGTTGTTGCGCTGCAACAGGTGTCAAGCAGGTTTGCACCGCCACATATTCCAACGGTACTGAGTTTTGGGAAGTTCATTGCCAACGGTGCCACAAACGTAATACCAGGGGAAGTTATAATTGAAGGTACCTTCCGCACAATGGACGAGAAATGGAGGGCAGAGGCACACGAGATCATCAACAGGATAGCCGTTAATATTGCCACCGGTCTGGGTGCATCATGCAGTGTGGAAATAAGAAAGGGATACCCGGTACTTTACAACGATCCCGGGATGACATCCCTTATGTGCAGTTTCATGAAAGAATACCTTGGCAGCGGGAAGGTAAAGGATCTTCAGATCAGAATGACAACCGAGGATTTTGCATGGTTTGCAAACCAGTACCCTGCAGTATTCTACAGGCTGGGAACCGGGATGCCCGACAGGCTGCTCCATTCGCCTGAATTCGACATTGACGAACGGATAATGCTGGAGGGGGCTGGCCTGCCTGCCTGGCTGGCACTCTCTTTCCTGCTTCAATAAGCCGGCAGGGGGCAGTTTTTGCCAGATAATGACATTATGCAGTTTTTTAGCCAGTTGCCCTTCTGGGTAACCGGCTTCCTCCGGTAGTTTTTGCCAAAAAATGACATTATGCAGTTTTTTAGTAAAATCATTGTATTAATTTTACTTCAAATTTTGAATCTGTCTGATCATAATCGTTAACCTAAAATCAACCAAGAGATGGCTTACGTAATAAATGATGATTGTACCGCTTGCGGGAGTTGCATTGACGAATGTCCCGTTGAAGCAATATCAGAAGGAGATATCTATGTTATAGATCCTGAAGTATGTACCGATTGCGGTGCATGCGTCGATGTGTGTCCTGTTGAGGCAATCCATCCGGAATAAAAGCGGTATTGTGACATAAGTAAAGGCTGTCCGGTCAGGGCAGCCTTTGTTGTTCGGGAATGAATAAACCTGCGTGCCGGCATAACCCTGTCTGATCATCCTCAAGTTCACAGTGACCACCGGGGTGACATATATTAAATGCCGGAGAGTTATCCCACAGTATCAGATAAGGCCGGTAATGTTTCCCTGATCGTCAATATCTATCCCCTCTGCAGCAGGCACTGCAGGAAGGCCGGGCATCCTCATAATATCACCCGTTATAGGTATCACGAAACCGGCTCCGGCAGCAATCTCAATCTCGCGCACTGTTACCACGAAATCCTTGGGCCTGCCAAGAAGCTCAGGATTGTCGGACAATGATTTCTGTGTCTTTGCTATACAAACCGGCAACTTGTCAAGCCCCAGCTTCTCTATTTTGGCAAGGTCTGCCCTTGCCTTCCTGGTAAAATCAACGGCATTGGCACCGTAAATCTTCCTGGCCACCGTTTCAACCTTACGGGGAATATCCCAGTTCCAGTCATACATAGGCTTGAACCTGCTACTGCAGTTGTCGGCAACGCTGCTCACCACTTTGGCAAGTTCTTCAGCACCTGCGCCGCCTTTTGCCCAGACGTCGGCCACAATTGCCTCTATACCAATCTCATGACAATGGTCTCTTATCATACCTATCTCCTCATCGGTGTCGGTTGCAAACCGGTTTATGGCAACAACGGCACATATGCCAAACTGGGCTATATTCTCAACATGCTTTGTCAGGTTTGACAGCCCCTTTTCCACTGCACCCGGATCAGGCTCACTTATACTTTTGATATCAGCCCCACCGTGGTACCTGAGGGCCCTGACTGTGACCACAAGGACTACGGCCCTGGGTGAGAGTCCCGAATAACCGCACTTGATATCAAAAAACTTTTCTGCACCCAGGTCGAACCCGAAACCGGCCTCTGTAACCACGTAATCGGATAACGACAAGCCCATTCGTGTGGCAATGACAGAGTTGGTGCCCTGAGCTATGTTTGCAAACGGGCCACCATGGATTATGGCAGGTGTGTGCTCGGTGGTCTGGACCAGATTCGGTTTAATGGCATCCTTAAGCAGGGCCGTCATGGCGCCGTGAGCCTTCAGGTCACGGGCATAGACGGGTTTCCTGTCATAGGTCAGCCCGACAAAGATGTTTCCCATCTTTCTCTTAAGATCCTGCAGATCATCGGCCAGGCACAGGGCAGCCATGATCTCGGAGGCAGCGGTTATATTGAATCCTCCCTCACGGGGCACACCGCTCATCGTGCCCCCCAGGCCCACGATAACATTACGCAGCGACCGGTCATTCATATCCATTACCCTTTTCCAGAGGACAGTGCGTGGATCAATGCCTATACTGCGTGTTTTGCTCTGTATATTGTTATCGATCAGCGCGGCAAGAAGATTGTTTGCCTTTTCAATGGCACTGAAATCACCGGTAAAGTGCAGGTTTATGTCCTCCATAGGCAGAACCTGTGAATATCCTCCTCCGGCTGCACCGCCCTTAATACCGAATACAGGCCCAAGTGAAGGCTCACGCAGAACAACCGCACTCTTTTTCCCTATCCTGTTGAGGCCCAAAGAAAGGCCTATCGAAACAGTTGTCTTACCTTCACCGGCAGGAGTGGGTGAAATGGCGCTGACCAGTATCAGGGTACTTTTATCCACCTTTTCCCTGTCGATATATTTAAGTGGTATCTTGGCCTTGTACTTTCCATAAAGCTCAAGATCATTTTCATCAATACCCATCCCGGCAGCAATCCCGGAAATGTGTTTCATACTGATGCTACGGGCAATTTCAATGTCTGAATCCATAATAATTGATTTTTTTCGTTAATACCGGTAACACCGGGCACTTATCCCGGAAAGCCTTTAAGGCCTGTACCTGGCCTGGTTTAGTATTCTCTGGTAATCGGTATCTTCCATCAGTTCTTTAAGAGTTACATTCCGGTTACGGTTCATGTAGGAGGAGACAATCTGCCAGCCCAGCCAGAGAGCTGCCCTGCCGGGAGATTCACTTGTAAACTCCCTTGTAAAGGGAGCAGGATTCACAAATCTGCTGATTGTCCTCACATCGGCAGAGAAGAGTAATTTGTTCTCAACCAGGTAGGTCCACATGAGGTTTTCGTTCCTCCTGCACCATTGAAGCTGCTGTTCAGTAAAACCTGTTTTCAGTGTATCATGCTGACCGGGAAGGACAGCATCAAGAAAGTAAAGCATTTTCCCGTGATGAATAATATGGCTGAGCAGGTTATCCTCACTGTCATCAAACTCAAATTCCATCATCGCCCATGCCATCATACAATCCGATACGACCTTTCCGGGGTGCATGATCTGCCTCTGATACACCGGCAGTTGCAACTGTGAGTAAAAAACATGACCGGTTCCAAGATATTTGTCCAGGCCTATGCCTATGATGCCCTCAGAGGTAACGACGGACTGGTTGAACCCCGAAATGTAGGTGTATATATCGGGAACCCGGTAGCCGGGGAAATAGTACATGAAGTAACGGAATGCCCGTTCCAGGTCTTCTTCAAGCCAGGCGAGATCCGGAAATACCTCGTCTACACCTGTTTTTACCCGGTAAATGTCAAAATCTGTCAGGAACCTCCTGAGATGTCCGAGAAAAGCAGGCGATGCGGGATTGCCAATGCGGATAATAAGATTGAAATAAATATCGAAAAAATCTCCGTACCTGTCCTCCAAATCAGCAATCTGCTCAGGAATGCTGTCAATATCCAATTCAAAGAGGTCAGCATCAAAGCGCATTATTTCAATCCCGGCCTCGATACCGCTTATATCGGGTGCCGGCACCCTGTCTGAACATGCCATCAGCAACCCTGAAGTTACAAGTACCGGAAAGACAATAAGAAAGCCCAGACTGTGTGACCCCCTGCCGGATTTAGGTATGCCTCTTGTCGTATGCATTATTATGCTTGAAGATTTTGGCTGTCCTGCCGTTTATAAAATATTATGGTTTACCAAACGATTTTTTTGGTTAATTTTGTCTGGTACCTGCTATACGTAATAAATACTGAACAGACTGTAAAGATAAAATTTTGGTTTCTTTCGGCATCACCGGATCAAGGTATTAGTTAGACAAACATTAAATTCCAATATAGCTGCTGTAATGGCACATAAAAAAAATCTTACTATATGAGAGTTTTAATCATCACATTTATCCTTCTCTGCATGGCTTTTACATCAACGGCACAGGGGGTTCGCTTTACTATTTTTGCCGATCCGCAAATTGCGTGGCTGGCCCCTGAAACGCGTAATGCCGAATTTGCCGGGATTAGGGGAGGCCTTGATACCGGGTTTGAGATGGATAACTTCTTCAGCAGTAATTATGCATTCTCAACAGGCCTCTCAATCAACAGCACAGGAGGAAAATTGAAATTTGACGAAGCATTGACCTTCCGCTTTGAGGGTTCAACCGACACCATCCCACCAGGCAGTGAGGTAATCTACAAGCTGCAGTACATCAACCTGCCCCTGGGACTGAAGTTTACGACAAGGGAGATAGGCTATACCACGATATTTGCCAGGATCGGTATGGGCGGCCACTTCAATGTCAGGTCCAGGGCAGATATTGCCGCATCTGGCATCAATAATGAAAGTTTTGCCGATGAGATCAATATGTTCAACTTCTCATATCATTTCGCTGCCGGCATACACTATTCACTGGGTGGTGAATCAGCCGTAGTCGCCGGGTTTGAATACCGGCACAGGTTTATTGATATTGCTTCCGGCGACCAGTATAAAGCCCTCCTGAACTCGGTTTCACTGAGGATCGGATTGCTTTTCTGAATTTGACGTTAAAAATATCAGGACTACAAAATATACAATAAAATGAAGATCGCCCTGGCACAGATAAACCTTCACGTTGGGAACATAAATGAAAACCTGACAAGAATCGTCTTCTGCATAAAAAAGGCACAGCAATTCAATGCCGATCTTGTAATATTCCCGGAAATGACCGTTTGCGGGTATCCCCCGCACGACATGCTTGATTACCTTGACTTTGTAAGCAGATGCCAGGAGGCTGTTGAAAAGATCGCCAGAATATGCACCGACATTGCCGTAATTATCGGCTCGCCTTCACATAATCCCGGCCGGGAAGGAAAAAGACTGTACAACTCAGCCTTTTTTCTTTATGAGGGAAAGATCAAAAGCATTCACCATAAAACCCTACTCCCCGATTATGATGTCTTTGATGAATACCGGTATTTCGAGCCCAACGAAAATTTCAATATTGTCGAATACAAGGGAAGCAGGATAGCCATAACCATATGTGAGGACCTGTGGTATGACCAGAGCTTTGATAACGGCCAGGAAAATACAAGGTTGTACAAGGTACAGCCAATGGAGGAACTGATAGGTCAGAACCCGGATTTTATAGTCAATATCTCTGCTTCACCCTTTGCGTGGACAAAGATCAGCGACAAAAAGGAGATATTTACCAAAACCTCAAAAAAATATGGCATTCCCCTGTTCATGGTAAACCAGGTAGGGGCCAATACCGACCTGATATTTGAGGGTGGGTCTCTGGTAGTGAACCAGAATGGTGATCTGTTTGACAGGGTTCAATGGTTTGAGGAGGACTTTCAGATCTATGACCTGGATGAAGTCATGAACACTCCCCCGCACGTGACAGATCATAAACAGACCGGTATCATGGAGATGTTGTTCCGTGCCCTGGTGCTGGGAATAAGGGATTATTTCAATAAAACAGGGAATTCACAAGCTTTGGTAGGTCTGTCGGGGGGACTTGACTCGGCCGTTACAGCGGTGCTGGCAGCCGAAGCACTTGGTCATGAAAATGTTCATGCCGTTTTTCTGCCTTCACAATACTCTGCATCCGAATCAGGGGAAGATGCAAAGAAAATGGCTGAGAACATTAACATTTCATACAGTGAAATTGACATTGAGCCTCTTGCCAAAATGTACCGCAAGTCCCTTAAGCCATTGTTTGGTGAGCTTCCCGAAGATGTTGCCGAAGAGAATATCCAGGCCAGGATAAGAGGGACCCTGCTTATGGCAATATCCAACAAGTTCGGCTTTCTGATGCTGAACACATCAAACAAAAGTGAAGCGGCCGTAGGTTACACCACCCTTTACGGCGACATGAACGGGGCACTTTCCGTGCTGGGTGATGTTTACAAAACCCAGATCCGGGAACTGGCCGGATATATAAACAGGAATGAAGAGATCATCCCCGAAAGGGTAATTGAAAAAGCCCCTTCAGCCGAGCTCAGACCAAACCAGAAAGATACCGACACCCTTCCCGGCTATGAAGTTCTTGACAGAATACTGTTCAGATATATCGAACAACAAAAGCATACAGGCCGGATAGCAAGTGAAGGTTTTGACGAAAAGCTGGTTGACAAGGTTGTACAAATGGTTAATATTTCAGAGTACAAGCGATACCAGTCACCACCCGTTTTAAGGGTGAGCAGTAAGGCCTTCGGTAACGGCCGCAGGATGCCTTTAGTGGCAAAAATATAACTCTCAATAAACCAAAAAGAATAAACTCCAAAAATATGCAGACAATAATTGAACTGTTTGAAAACAGTGTCAGCAGGTACGGAGATAATCCGCTTATGCTTGAAAAATCAGGTGATAAATATGAAAGTACCTCCTACCGGGAAATACGGCAGGCAGTTGCCGAGTTCTCTGCAGGGCTGATAAACATGGGTATCAGCAAGGGAGACCGCATTGCCCTGCTGTCTGAAGGCCGCAATGACTGGGTCATTTCAGAACTTGCCGTGCTCTATGCAGGTGCGGTCAATATTCCGCTGTCAGTGAAGCTTGGTGATGCTTCTGAAATAAAGTTCCGGCTCGAACATTCAGGAGCACTTATGATAATAGTTTCGGGCGGCCAGGCCCACAAGCTGAAGGATCTCAAAAGAGAGCTTGACGTACTTGAAAAGGTAGTACTGCTTGACAAGCCGGAGGAGATGGACGATAAAGACATGCTGTATTCTGATATCAGGGAGGCCGGGAAAAAAGTTCTTGAAAATGAGCCCGGGAAATTTGATGAGCGCTGGAAGTCAATAAAAAGTGACGACTATGCAAATATCTGTTATACCTCTGGTACCACTGCCGATCCGAAAGGGATCATCCTTTCACACCGTAACTACACAGCAAATGTAGAACAGGCAAGAAGCCTGATGGAAGTTCCGGAATGGTACACCACCCTGCTCATACTGCCATGGGATCATGCATTTGCTCATACGGCAGGGATATATACGCTGATATCGGCCGGTGCCAGCATGGCATCAATCCAGGTGGGCAAAACCCCTATGGAAACACTTAAGAATATACCACACAATATTAAGGAGATAAGACCCGTGTTCCTGTTGAGTGTCCCCGCACTGGCTAAAAATTTCAGGAAAAACATCGAAGGCGGGGTCAGGCAAAAAGGGAAAGCAGCTAAAAAGCTTTTTGACTGGGGACTCAGCATTGCCTACACCTACAACGGTACAGGCCGGAACAAAGGCAAAGGCATGAGGTTCCTGCTTAGACCACTTGTATCGCTGTTCGACAAGATACTCTTTTCGAAGGTCCGCGAGAATTTCGGGGGCAGGCTCAAGTTCTTCATTGGAGGCGGAGCTCTGCTTGACATAGAACTTCAAAGGTTTTTCTATGCCCTGGGGATCCCGATGTTCCAGGGTTATGGGCTGACAGAGGCTTCGCCCATAATATCATCCAATTCAGAAAAAAAACACAAGCTCGGATCGTCAGGATACCTCGTAACCGATATGGAATTAAAGATCTGTGACGATGAAAAAAACGAGCTTCCAACCGGCGAAAAGGGTGAAATAGTCATCAAAGGTGAAAACGTGATGAAGGGCTACTGGCAAAATGAGGAAGCAACCGCTTCAACAATAGTGGACGGATGGCTCTACACGGGCGATATGGGATACATGGATGAAGACGGCTTTCTCTATGTGCTTGGCCGTTTCAAGAGCCTTCTTATATCCGATGACGGCGAAAAATACAGTCCGGAAGGTATTGAGGAAGCATTTGCAGGACAATCACAGTTCATTGACCAGTGCATGCTTTACAATAACCAGAACCCCTATACAGTGGCTCTTATAGTACCAAACAGGGAAGCACTGAAGAGGTGGCTCAGCCAGAAAAACCTGAAACCGGATACAAAGGAGGGGCAGATCGCCATGCTCAAATTGCTGGAGCTGGAGCTGAACGAATACAGGATTGGGAGAAAATATGAAAAAATGTTCCCGCAAAGATGGCTTCCTGCCTCAATAGGGGTTCTTGATGAGGCTTTCACGGAGAGCAACCACTTACTGAACAGCACCCTGAAGATAGTAAGAGGTAAGATAACCGAGAGATACAAGGAGAGAATTGACTATCTTTACACCGTAGAATCTAAAGACGTATGTAACCCCAGGAATGTTGAAGCAATCAATAAACTCATGATGAATGATTAGTGAGTTACATTGATCGATGCTTCAAGCATTTTTGAGGTATTAAAAATGTTCGGCACTGCAATAATTGGCAGAGTAGTATAATAGTAATTGAAGCTTTCCGTTTCAATTCAGGTAGTATTTAAAATAAACCAGGTTACATCGCATTGAATGAAGAAATTCGTTAGATTCCTTATAAGCAGGGCATTCTGGAAACATCTTGCAATAATAGCCGGTATATCAACCTTTGTAATACTGACCATTTTCGTGGGATTGAAAATCTACACCAGGCATGGAAGGGCTTATGCTGTGCCTGATCTAAGGGGATTGACGGTCAGTGAGGCAGAAATGGTTACCGGAGCACGAAGGCTCAGGTACCAGGTGGCAGATTCGGTGTTTATCAGTCACGAAGCAAGGGGCACGGTCATAGATCAGAACCCCCCGCCCAATTTCCGGGTAAAGGAGAACCGCACAATATTCCTTACCATAAATGCAATGAACCCTGAGAGGGTTGCTATGCCTGATGTAACAGGCGTTTCATTAAGACAGGCCAGGGCAATAATAGAGACCCAGGGACTTGAGGTAGGCAGACTGATCTATGTGCCGGACATAGCTATGAACAATGTGTTGCGACAGCAATATGAAGGCAACGATATTGAACCCGGAGAGCTGATCGTACGCGGAGAGGCTATAGATCTGGTACTGGGGGAGGGTCTCAGCACAAGGACCACGTATGTACCCGATGTACTGTATCTTGACAAGGAAGAGGCAAGGAGCAGAATACTTGAAGCCTCGCTGAACCTGGGTGCCACATTGTATGACACTACCGTAAAAAATGAAGAGGATTCTATCAACGCATTTGTCTGGCGTCAGCGACCTGAATATTCCGAAGGTTTGCAGATCAGGCTGGGATCAATAATTGACCTCTGGATGTCGATCGACTCAACTCTTCTCCCTGCTCCGGATACACTGGAAATTCTCATGGACGACTTACCTTATGATGAAGATAGTATTATATGGTAGTATCATCCTGCTCCTGTTCCTTACAGGTGTCACCGGCCGGCCTCAGGAAGTTCTTGGCGGACTCCAGGTCAATAATGCCGTCAGGGAGCAGCACCTTAAGCATCCCGTGCTTAAATCGTCTGCGGGCCTGATTGAACTGCCCTTTTTTGATGATTTTTCAGGTTCTGAGGTATATCCCGACCATACCAAATGGGCAGACAGGTACGTATATATTAATACAAATTACCCGGTAAACCCTGTATCTGTCGGTGTTGCAACTCTTGATGCAATAGATGAAACCGGTGCTCTTTACGAGCATGCAACGATATGGCCATTCCTGGCCGACAGGCTGACCTCAAATCCGATAAACCTCAGCTACATGCCGGCTGACAGTATCTACCTGAGTTTTTTCTACCAGCCCCAGGGAAGAGGGGATGTGCCGCAGCCCCATGATTCGCTCAGGGTGGAGTTCTGGTCACCCTCGACTGAGAGCTGGAGTATCGTATGGTCTGTTCCCGGTGACAGCCTGCATGAATTCCGGCTCGCAATGATTCCTGTTACCGATACCATCTACCTCATGGAGGGATTCCGGTTCCGGTTCAGCAATATTGCCAGCATTGCCGATAACAGGATTAATCCGGGATCGATGGGTAATGCCGACCATTGGCATATAGATTATGTTGTTCTGGACAGGAACAGGTCCTACACCGATACGGTATTCAGCGATGTTGCATTTACGGAACCCATAAGGTCTGCCCTGAACAATTACGAAGCCATGCCTTGGGAACAGTTCCGTGCAGGAAGGATTGCCGAAATGGGTTCGGTACTCCCGGTATCCTACCGTAACAACGATATCATAACAAGAAGTGTGCAACGGCATTTTTCGATCTATGATATCTATGAAAACCGGCCGGCCCACAACTTCTCAGGCGGATCAACTGTTATAGGCCCCGGAGAGATACACAATTTCGATGCCGACCTTACATGGTCGTTCACATCGGCAAGTCCGGACTCCGCACGTTTCAGGATCAGGGCCTGGCTTACAGTGGACGGACTTGAACCGGATAACAATGATACGGTTATATATTACCAGGATTTCGGCAACTACTTTGCCCTGGATGACGGATCTGCAGAGAATGGATACGGGCTTTCGGGAGGAGGTGCGGAGAATGCACGGATTGCTTGCAGGTTCAGGGCCTACAGGGCCGACACATTAAGGGCTGTTAAAATATATTTTAACCAGTCACTCAACGATGCATCAAGGCAACATTTCAAGCTTGCCGTATGGGACGATGATAGCGGGCGTCCGGGCAACCTGGTATATTCCCAGGAAGATTTCAGACCCGAGTATGAGGATGGAGTGAACAGCTTTCATACATACCGGCTGGATGAGGCAATACCTGTATCCCAGGTCTTCTATGTCGGCATAATACAAACCAGCAGCAGTTTTCTCAATATAGGATTTGATGTAAACCGCAATAACCGCAGCAGGAATTACTACAATATTCATGGAGAGTGGAAGAACTCCTCATTTGAAGGATCACTGATGGTACGCCCAGTACTGGGCATGAGGCACAGGCCTATGAATGTAACCGATCCTGTTATTAATGAGATCATGAGGGTATATCCCAATCCCGCCAGTGATGTGATCTTTTTCGATCTGGAACCGGGCATTGACCTGCGTGCTGCGACCATCAGCCTTATAAACACTTTGGGGCAGACCGTTTACCGGGTGCCCGGTACGGAAACAAGCATGGATGTTTCAAAATTCCCGGCAGGTATCTATTTCATCCGTGCCGAAACCGGAAATGACCACCTTGAAACAAGAAAAATCCTCATTAAATAGTCCATATGACCCATCAGCCCGGAGAGGATATCAATGATGCAGCCGACCTGTATGAACATTTCAGGTTTGAAGCTGACCCGGGTCAGAAGCTGCTCAGGATTGACAAGTTCCTTGTTAACCGGATTGAGAATGTTTCAAGGAGCCGCATACAGAATGCCGCCACAGCAGGTAACATACTGGTGAACGATTCCCCCGCAAAATCAAACTACCGTGTACGCCCCGGTGATATCATCACAATAGTCATGGCTCATCCCCCCAGGGAAGTTGAGCTTTTACCTGAAGATATCCCGGTAAATGTGATCTATGAAGATGACCACCTTGTTGTGGTGAACAAGGATCCCGGGATGGTTGTACACCCGGGGCACGGAAACTATACGGGCACCCTGGTTAATGCACTTGCCTGGAGGTTCAGGGAAATGCCCCTTTTCAAATCGGGAGAGCTCAGGCCCGGACTGGTACACAGGATAGACAAGAACACCAGCGGGCTTTTGGTAGTGGCAAAAACCGAATTAGCCATGAACCGGCTGGCCAGGCAGTTTTTCGAAAGAAAGACCAGGAGGGAGTACGATGCCTTAGTCTGGGGAAGGCCCGGGCCGGCAGAAGGCAGCATGGAGGGGCATATAGGCCGGCACCTCAAAGACAGGATGAGAATGGATGTATTTCCCGATGGCAGCCAGGGAAAGCATGCCCTCACCCATTACCGGCTGGTTGAGGACCTCGGCTACATCAGTCATATTGAATGCAGGCTGGAAACCGGCAGGACACATCAGATAAGGGTGCATCTGGAACACATGGGTCATCCCCTTTTCAATGACGAAAGATATGGCGGCGACCAGATACTGCGTGGCACCACCTTTACAAAATACAAACAGTTCGTTCAAAACTGTTTCAGGGTTTTACCCCGACATGCACTCCATGCAAGAACACTTGGCTTTAAGCATCCTGCAACGGGCCGGGATCTGTGGTTTGAAACAGAACTTCCGGATGACATGCAGCAGCTCATTGACAAATGGAGGAGATACACGGGCAGCAGGGAGGAAACATGAGGCAGGTACTGCATGTATCCCTTTGTTTAAAAGCACAATGATGCGCCCCTGGCAGGAAATAAACATGAGGCAGTTGCTGCAGGTATGCCCTTGTACACAAACATGATAGTGCACCAGGGGCAGGGAGGAACCATAAACCTGGTTTCTGAATGATCCTGTTTTTTTATATTTGCCATAGAATAACAACCACTTACTGAACTTCCCTATGAAGAAGAACATTGCCATAGTTGCAGGAGGCGACTCATCAGAATATGTCGTATCGGTAGAAAGCGCATCCAACATCAGAAAATCGCTCGATAAAACCCGGTACACCCCTTTCCTCATAACCATGAAGGGTGACAGGTGGACAGCCGGCACCCTTGAGGAACCGGGACCCGTGGTTGACAAGAACGACTTCTCGGTAATTGTGGACGGGAAAAAGGTAAAATTTGACTGCGTTTTCATGGCCATACACGGCACTCCGGGTGAAGACGGAAAGCTTCAGGCCTATTTCGACCTTATTGGCATGCCATACACCACCTGCGGCGTACTCGCCTCTGCCCTCACATTCAATAAATACATATGCAAAGGCTTCCTGAACAATTTCGGCATCATCTCACCAAAGGCGATGCTGGTCAGGAAAGGGTACAGGTTTGACCCGGGAAAAATAGCTGCGGAGATCGGACTGCCCTGTTTTGTAAAACCCAACAACGGTGGGTCCAGTTTCGGGGTCACCCGGGTCACCAAGGCATCCCGGTTAAAAAATGCCATCCTTAAAGCTTTCCGTGAAGACAAGGAGGTCATCATAGAGGAGTTCATAGAAGGCACCGAGCTGACTGGCGGGGTGTTCAAGAGCAGTGAAAGGGAGATACTGTTCCCGCTGACCGAAATAGTGAGCATGAACGAGTTTTTTGATTTTGAAGCCAAGTACAAAAGGCAGGCTGATGAAATAACTCCTGCAAGGATAGATGAAAAACTCACGAGGGAGTGCCAGCAGACATCCTCCATGATCTATGATATTCTTGACTGCCATGGGATTGTAAGGATTGATTACATCCTCAGCGAGGGAAAATTATGGTTCCTGGAAGTAAACACGGTACCGGGAATGACCGATACAAGTATCATACCGCAGCAGGCAGAGGCAATAGGACTGGAAACAAAGGAGCTTTTTACACTGGCAATAGAAGATGCGATTGAACATAGAAAAACCGGGTGGTAATAGTCACCCGGATCTGAACAATACTTTCCTTCCAGTTTTTTATCACTGACTGGTCAGTCACCCGGATAAGAATCAAAAATCTCAGAAGAACCAGCGGTAAGCCAGGTTGAAATTTCTTCCGGGCATGGGAAAGTTTCTCTCCTCTATCCTGGTAAGGTGGTCCCGGTAATTTGTATTAAGAAGGTTCTCAACCCTGAGTATTATTATATGCTGTCCGCTGCTGTTGAGCCGGTAACCTGCATTTATCCCCAAAAGGACATAACCTTCGGTAGCCTCTTCATCGGGAGCCACAAGGTTTTGTGCCGATATGGCACGCACCCGTGACCCGATCCATCCGCTGCCAAAGTCATATTCAGCTGTTCCCGAGAACCTGAAAGGGGGCATGAACGGCAGATAATGGCTTTCGCTGCCTGTACGCCGGCCATTCACGTAGTCAACACTCATTACAGTTCTCAGTCCGCCCGTCACATTCCACGATACCGAAGCCTCGCCACCGTAAAGCCGTGCCCGGTCTCCCTGGTACTCCACAACCGTCAGTCCCGATCCGGCATCTGTTTCACCGGTTGGCTGCATAATAATGTAGTTTGTAAAATAATTCCAGAAGCCTGCCACCTCTGCTTTAAGCACACCGTTGCCCCACCTTGCGAACAGGTCAGTTCCGTATCCGATCTCATCATCAAGGTTAACGTTCCCGATCTCGTACAGTCCGGCGCAAAGATGAGGACCATGGGCGAACAGCTCCTCCAGCATCGGGTAGCGATGCGACCTTGCCAGCTGCCCCCCGACCTCAATGGTCCCGGCAGGCCGGTAGTTCATTCCCACTGACCCCGAATAGACGAATGCATCCCTGCTTTCATTCATGCCGGAGAAATCATTGGGAAGGGCAGTAGCCCTGAGGAAATCAAGGCGCCCCCCAACCTGCAGCCGTATCCTGGTAGTTAGAGGTACTTCCTGGAAGGTAAACACCCCGATATTATATCTCTCTTCATTGGGGGTGAAAGCATCATCGCCGCTCACCTCCATCAACCTGCCATAAAGACTGAGGCCGAAAGCTCCCCTGTCGAATATCCCGACAGGCCGGTGCTGCAGTGTAAGGGTTGAGCTTACATTCAGCTTGTCAAATTCAATTTCCAGATTCTCTTCAACTTCTCCGTCCTCTATTTCAATCTCAATCTCCTGTTGTACAAATCTTGATCCGTGTATCCGCAGCTGGGCCCTGTCAAAGAAATCACTGACACTGAAATTCATTCGCCCTTGCATAAACCGCTGCCTGATACGCACTTCCGCACTCTCATAAGGATCATCAAGCTCTTCGGGAATACCATATGTATTGCTGCCCATGCCAAAGTTGAACCCTCCGTTAGTATTGCCGTTTTTGAAGCCAAAACCAAGGGAACCATCATAGTTATTCATGTAGGTGCTGGGAATAACCCCTTCGGGCGACCTTACGTCTCCGGATTTCCGGTAGCCGAAACGGCCGCTGGCGGCCCAGCTTTCAGCCCCCCACGTATACCGTCCAAATCCGGCTCCCATATTGTTGTTGGAAGCTCCCTGTGCCGAAACCACTCCCGATCCGCCCTGATCCCATCCATCAGGAATATCGGCCGTCATCAGGTTTATCACTCCCCCGATGGCACTCGATCCGTAAAGAAGGCTGGCAGGACCGCGCACCACTTCAACCCTGTTCGCTGACAGGGGGTCAAGGGATATGGCATGCCCTGCTGAGGTTTCAGAAACATCGCCCATCCGTTCACCATTCTGCAGGATAAGTATCCGGTCGCCATCAAGTCCCCGAATCACCGGCCGGCTTGGGGTAGGCCCCATAGACCTCATGGCGATGCCCGGCTCGCCGTCAAGCATTTCTCCGAATGATATCTCTGCACGTTTCTGAAGCTCCTCGCCAAGATAAACATTATCGGGCTGGTACCTGAAGCCACGCGCCGTAGGTGAAGATGTGACCACTATCTCCTCAAGGTCAATACCACGATATTCGACCTCAATATCAAGTTCGATCTCCTCTCCCTCGTCCAAACTGAAATCTATTCTGGAGACTTCAAAACCCATGCCCTTTACCACAAGGGTATTATTCCCCCCGGGAACGTTTGATATCTTAAAATTACCTGCGGCATCACTGAAAGCACCTATCCTGGTTCCGTCAACCACGATATTTATAAAAGGCACGGTCTCACCCTCATTCTTCGTAGTTACTTTACCGCGTACAACACCGTCGCCCGAAGGAAAGCCATCAAAGTGCGGAAAGCAAAATAAAACATTGAAAATAAAAAGTAAGATAGCTGATATTGAAATTGTTCTCATCCTGAATTCATGTGTATAAAGTAGGGTTATCAATTTATTTTACAATATGTTACAAATTCATGATTCGGATATTTTGCTTTTCAATTCCCATGGAACCCCCATGCTTTATACATGTTATTTTGTCTGACGTAGTCTGATGCGGGTTTCATCTGTATAAAGTATAGTTAGCAAATTGTTTCACAATGCGTTACTAATTCATGATACGGTTATTTTGTTTTTCAATCCATGGATCATCCATGCTTAATTCATTGTATTTTGTGTGACTCGGCACATGGATGATTGATGTAAATTGTTGGTTGATTAACAGGTATCACTTATCCGTACCTGATCCCCCTGCAGAAATATATTGGTGTGCTATTTGTCTGCCGACCAGAAAAGGGTCACGGCAATGTATTTCCGGTTATGAAATCAGGGGTGGGGCCCTGAGCGGGTAACATCTGAGCAGCCCGGATGCATGTGGAACAAATACATATCCGGACTTCAGGTCAGTAGCATATTCGGGGATAAAATCTGAGGTATATGCAAATCCATCATCAGTAACTTGAAAATCACATAAAAGGGTGAACAGCAGAAATTCAAGGTCACTGTGATCATGGCTGTTGCTCTCACTGCGACAGGAGCTGAAAGGATGGGCATGTTCTATGATCATGCCGCCGGGCAACTGGTGCTGATGCCGGTTCGCCGTGTTGTTGAACAACACGAAACCGAGCGGCAGGATCATCAGCAGAGCAGACCCTTTTTTAAGCATGATTATTCAATAGAAGAGTATTGTTCAGTTACCGGCAAAAGTAATTTAAGAAATTCACCCTGTCAATACCTAAAACTGGGTAATTATAGTAATTTAACAATAAAAAGAGCAATCCCGCCTGGAAATTGCTCTTCAGATACAGCTTATTTATTGCAATTCTAAACTACCCTGCTAAATCAAAACTCCGGGCTCTGTGGATTAATAAAACCGGATAAAAGGCCTTCCGGAGTTCTGTAACTCATGCAGTTTCAGAAGAACAACCTGTACGCCAGTGTAAAGTTTCTTCCCGGCATGGGAAAATTCCTTTCGGCAACGCGTGACAGGTGATCCCGGTACCTCTGATCCAGTATGTTGTCAACCCTGAGTATAATTACATGTCGTCCGTGACCGGTAAGTCGGTAGCCGGCGGTAAACCCAAGCAGCGTATATCCATCTGTCGCCTCTTCCTCAGGGGCAATCCTGCCCTGCCTTGCAGCCGATACCAGTCTTCCGCCTATCCATCCCGACCCGAAATCATATTCCAAATCTGCCATGAACCTGAAAGGCGGGATAAAAGGAAGGTATTCCGTGCCGTTCGCGAACCTGCGGCCGTCAACATAATCGGTGCCGACTCCCAGTTCCACATTCTCATGAAGCCTTACAGACCCGGAAAGCTCGAATCCCATGAGCCTGGCCTCATCACCAATATACCTGAATACCGGGTATCCCGATCCAGGATCGATATCTCCCGTAGGTTCAAAAATTATATAATTCCTGAAATAGTTGACAAATCCTGCAAGCTCAATGTCAAAAATACCGTCATTCCACCTGATGAACAGGTCGGCACCCTGCCCCACCTCGTCCTTGATATTGCGGTTGCCAATTTCATAAACACCAGCACCAAGATGCGGTCCGTCAGCGAAGAGTTCCTCGACAGAGGGATTCCTGTGGGAACGTGCAAACTGACCACCTACTTCCAGCTCATCAAGAGGCCGGTGATTAAACCCGATTGAGCCGGTGTAGTTGAATGCATTTCTGCTTTCGCTGATACCGGGAAACAGTTCATTCGGGAGAGCCCCGGTATGTTGAACATCGAACCTTAACCCGGCCTGCAACCTCATTTTATTGGAAAGGGGTATCTCCTGGAAGGTGAAAACACCGAGATTGACCCGCAACTCTCCCGGTGTATATGCCTCATCGCCCCCGACATCCATTCTGTGACCATGAAGATTCACTCCTATGGCCCCCCTGTCAAAGAACTCGAATGGCTTATGCTGCATCGTAAGGGTGGAGCTGAAGGCATATTTCTCATATTCCAGCTCAACATCCTCATCAATAACTCCGTCCTCCCACTCGTACTCTATCTCCTGCTGGAACATGCGGCTGGCGTTGAACCTGACCTGCCCCCTGTCCAGAAAACCATCATTCACGAAGTTCATCCTGCCCTGCAGGGCCTGTCTCTGCATACGTATTTCCACTCCTTCATAAGGGTCATCAATATTATCAGGTATCTCATAAGTCTGGTCAGCCATGGAAACACTCAACCCTCCCGTTGCAGAACCCCGGTCAAATCCAAGTCCCAGTGCACCATCATAGTTGTTCATCGAGGTACCTGGCAGAACACCATCAGGGGTCCTGATGTCGGAGGATTGCCGGTGTGCGATCCTACCCGTCACTGCCAGGTCGTCGCCACCCCACGTATACCTTCCGAAACCCGCACCCATACGGTTCATTGTGGCACCCTGAAGCGACATGACACCCGATGAACCGGCATCCCACCTGTCAGGTATATCGGTTGTCATCAGATTAATGACACCTCCAAGCGCGCTCGATCCGTAGAGCAGGCTGGCCGGTCCGCGCACCACCTCTACCCTGCTTGCCACAAGGGGGTCAAGTGCAATGGAGTGATCGGCCGATGTTCCAGAAACATCACCCATTCTTTCGCCGTTTTCAAGCACAAGAATCCTGTCACCGTCCATGCCCCTTATTACGGGCCGTGCCGGAGACGACCCCAGTGATCTCATGGCTATGCCGGGTGAGTGATTAAGCATTTCTCCAAACGACACCTCAGTTCGTTTCTGGAGCATTTCGCCTACATAGACCATATCAGGCTGATACCTGAATCCGCTTGCCGTTGGTGAAGCTGTTATCACGATCTCTTCCAGGTCAATTCCGGTATAATGTACTTCAACGTCAACTTCGATGGTCTGGTTGGCCCGGATATCAAACTCCACCGAGGTGGTTTCATAACCCATACCCCTGACAACCAGGGTGTGCCTCCCCTCTGGCAGGTTGGTCAGTATGTAGTGACCGGAAGCATCTGTTATGGTGCCTGTCCTCGTACCCTCAATTAACACGTTGATAAAAGGTATATGCTCACCGTCTCCGGCGCTTACGACATGGCCGAAAACATTGGCATCGGTATGATCCTCATCTGAGGCATATAAATTAATCATTGTCAGCGCAAAAGCTGCAATCAGAATATTAATCGTTCTCATAAAAATTTCATGTTGTTGGTTGGACTTATTTTACATGGCCGGGTTAATTTCCGGCGAAGACCGGGATCCTGATTTACCGGTGGTGGTTACCCCGGCCGGATAACGCACAAGGCAGGTTAAGCACAGATCCCGGTAAGTAATGTTTAAATACGGGGAGGCCCGCGAAGGAAAGGCAACCGGTAATAACCGGTATATACACCTGAGGGTAGCCTTAACAGGGTGGTATGGTCCAGCAGTTCCCTGTAAACGATAAGTGTCAGCACCACCATCAAAACAATCAACGTCCCATGATAAACCAGGTCAAGGATCAGGTATTCAAAGTCGCTGTGGTGGTGCTTTTCAAAAGGGTTACCGGGAGAAGAAGCAGATTTGTTGTACGGATGGGCATGCTCGACTACAATTCCGTTGGGAAGCTGATGGTAGTGCCAGTTAACGGCGTTGTTCCAGAACAACGCCAGGGTTGATAAAATCAGGATAAAAGAAAGCAGACCCTTCATAATGCACTTACATATTGCTTATAAACAACGCAGAGGTCAAAAAGTTCTGACCGACATGCCTTTTTATTAACGCCTGGCGAAACAATGTATTGCCTCGGAAATATTGAAGTCCCGGGCCGGTGAACCGGTGTTTTATGTTCAACATGGCAATGCATTGCCTATCTCAGCACCCTTGCCACGGGATAGAGATTTGCGCCCCTCTCTGTCGCCTGGCCGGCAAGCAGGTCGTACAGAAACTGCAAACGGGCCGCGTGATCGGCCGCAAAATCCGGATCGCCCGCTTCCCTCTCCTCCAGCGCTTCACGCAACGCCCGATCACTTTGCAACAGTTCATGGGCATGATCCTCAAAACTCCATATCCAGAAAAACTCGCCCGGCTCCAGGGCTGAAGTAAAGAAGCCCCACCTTAAAAAAGATGCAGGAGCAAGCGGTTCCAGCATGTGCACGATATAGTTGTTGGCTTCCTGGTTGACCCTGACATATGCATCACCCCGGTAGAACTGCCTGAACGTCTCTTCACGTCTCTTCCCGGTAACCGAAACCAGGTGCCGGCCCTGGTTCGGCCGGCCGCCTGTCTCAAATTTATCAATATACAATGTCTCGACGGCAAGTACGGTGTCTCTGTCAAAAAACCGGATATCAACCCCGTTCATGGCCAGCCTTTCAATAACCTCGCCCCAGGCCTGCGGCACGATATATGCCTCAGGAGCAGTGATCGTCACGGCAGGAGAAAAATAGTTATAAAATGGTATCGTATCTGTCCATTCCCTTT
>SLOE01000168.1 GCA_007132715.1 Bacteroidales bacterium | reverse complement strand
GAACGCAAAATTATTTACCAGGTAAAACTCATCACCGTAGTCACCCTGCCAGGATTCCCGGGGGCGGGCAGGATTCATATGGCCATCTGAGAAATCAGGAACATCAAGCAGGACCTTCTTCAGTTTCGCATCATATCCCTTAACCGGTCTGGTCCAGCTAGTCCATTTGCTGTTGGCCATCACCCATATCACAGTCCCGTCCCAGTCCTCGACACCCCCAAATGACTCCGGGAAGCCATCATAATAAATCCCGTCATCGTCGGCGCCTGTCAGGTATGCACCTGCCGGAGTCATAATGTTTGTTCCCGCGGGTTTCGCCGGCCAACGTGCCTCATGCATCATCTCACCGTCAAAAAAGACCTGGTTGTTCTTCCCAAGTGACCACTCCATAGGTGCTTTCCAGATGTTTCCGCTGTGCCTGGTCCATTCCGTTACCGGGGAAGCGCCCGTTACAGTCACCCGCTCACCTGGCGAGGCCATGAACTTAACAGGAGAGGTTCCGGTACCCGACCTGGCCGGGGTAATTGTTTCATTATAGGTGCCTGCACCTATGATGCATTTGTCACCCGGCTGCATGATATCGGCTGCATACTGGATGGTCTCAAACGGATCCTCCTTTCCACCTGAATTACAGTCGCACCCCGAAGGGGATACGTAATAGACCGCCCCTGTAGCCGTCATCGTAGCAGATCCTGCAATGGCAGAGCTAGTGAATGGACCAGATGGTATTTTCATACAGATTAATAATAAAATCAAAAATCTAATATTTGCGTTAAGGGACCGGTTAAGGATCGCTGATATTTCACAGTTCATAATAGCATTAATCATAAAGTGGTTAAATACCCCGACCCTCCGGGTTGGAAATAACAAATTCCATTGGGATACTTCGGGGCTCCTCCCAGGGGTAGTTGATTTAATATGTTTATTATTAAGGGACAGGAGTACATGAGTTTACCTAATAACCTGAAAACGCTGAACAACTAATCCGTTGTCTGTTTTTACCCTGATCAGGTATATACCTTGCGGCAGGTTCCCTATGTTAACTCCGGCATTTTTCTCATTAACCACCATATCGATCATAATCATTCCGCTGATCCCAACAATTTCTATATGCCTGATAACACTCTGTGATTCAACAAAAAGAGCATCACTGGCCGGATTGGGATAGAATTTCAGATTACCTGTATCAGGTGCAAAAACATAAGTTGTAACTGCATACATGGTGATCTGCTTGGTTATGTCATCGTTGGTTACTGAAACTGTTCCGGTAACATCCAAAAAATTTTCGGCAGTTATATAATAAGAGTATTCACCTGCCATCACATCTTCAAAAACATAATTTCCGGCAGGATTCTGATTGTTATTAAACGTTATCACCGCATCTACAATCGCATCTCCTTCTTCATCAGCAATTGAAAAGGTTACTGTAAACCTTTCTGAATCAAAGTTCGCAGTTAATGTAGTCGTGGCAGCTGGTAGTGTGAAATCGAATTCCGGTTCAGAACTGATTATCAATCCGTTTTCATCGGTCCAGCTTACAAACCAGAAACCTTCATTTGCCGATGCCGAGGGAATCAGAACTGTCTCTTTCTCGTAGGGGCCAAAACCCTCTTCCCCTATAAAGGACAACTTTCCGCCTCCCGCAGGATTTGATCTCAACCTCAGGAAATAATTTGTTTCCCAAATCAAGTGAGGATAACCGCTGTTAATAGATTGATCAACGTCATCATTCCAGATATTTTCAAAATCCCATCCTGTCCATGTATTATCACCATAAGGCCAGGTCATTTCAGCGGTATTTCTTCCTGATGCATTACCAGCTGTAGCCGCCTGTTGTGAAGTTTCGGTATTCCAGTAGTTGTCTGTCATTCTAAAACCTTCGCCGGCATCTACAACACCTGCAAACCCCTTGTTTGATGGACTTACTCCCTGAAGAAATGTTACGCTTCCGGTTGAAAAACTATTTTCTATTACACTTTTAATGTTGATCCCTGCAAAACCACCTACTCCTGATTCACTATCACCCTGCCTGATAATCAAATTGCCATGGCTGAAGCAGTTGCTTAACTCTGAATGGTTATCGGTCATGCCGACGAAGCCGCCAGTCATACCAATACTGGTTACATCGCCGGTACTTTTGCATTTGTATACCTTGCCACTGTCTAATACAACACCAACAAAACCGCCAACATTTACAGAACCGGTAACCTCAACATCACTGTAGGAATTTCTGATAACAGATGACTCATTAACACCAACAAAACCACCGGTATAAGCAGCAGTAGCCGAGATAAATACCTGGCCCAGACCTTTGACCGATCCGGTAGTATGAGATGCTTCTATAAGGGATGAATTACTCACGAATCCAGCAAGTCCTCCAATATATCTGGCGCCACCTGAAATGTCGACATCGGTCACCCCCAGATTCATTATATGGGCATTGCTTAAATAGCCGAAAAGTCCCTGATAACCATACCATCTTTCAATAAATAGCCCTTTGACAAAAAAACCGCGACCGTCAAAAGTTCCGCTGAAAGTACGTGCATCTTCAGAAGGTACAAAGGTGGCTCTCTGCTGGCCTGTGCCAATGGGCACCCATCCTTCCCCCTCATTGAAAGGGCTGATATTCAAATCTATGTCATCAATTAAAGCAAAATAAACGGAATCGTTATCCAGATAATGAAAGTTTATCAGGTTTAGTTCCCGGGCATTGCTGATCAAGTAGGGGTCCTGTTCTGTTCCTGCACCACCGGAAAAGCGGGCACTAATACCGGGGTCGTCAGGAAACTGCCACACCAGGTAGGGGTAACCTTCGTTCCTGCCGTTACCGATATTCCATACATCGGCGGTACCGTTGATCGCCTCGCCCTTGAAATCCCACCACAGGAAAGTGCTGAACTCTCTCATCTGGTTTGTTGTTTTCCCGCTTGCCACCAGGTCGGAATTTTGTCCTGATGTTTTGATGTTCCAGTAATTGCTTACAGCTTCCTGAGATGATGTCATATCACGGCCGGCAAATCCGCCGGTATAATATTCTGTTCCGGTAACTCTGCCGGTGCTGTAGGAATTGGTAATGGTAGAACCGTGACTGTTCTTTCCGATCAGGCCACCGACCCGGTCGCCACCTGTAACATCGCATTTACTGTATGAATTGCTTATAGAAGAGTAACTGTCATTCCTGTAATGATTGCGCCCAACAAGTCCGCCAACATTCATATCTTGGCCGGTCACCACTCCGGTAGAGAAGCACCGGTCAACATGTGAAGCACCGCTGTATCCAACAAGGCCTCCTACATACCAGTCACCTCCATTGATAAAAACATTTGTAACGCCAAGATTTTTAATAACTGCCCCATCAAGAATGTATCCAAAAAGTCCCTGGCCACTCTCCATCCTGTATATGAACAATTGTTCGATAACGTTTCCGCCACCATCATAGACCCCGGTAAATCCCTGGGTAGTCCCGGTGCCAATTGGTTGCCAACCGTTACCATGACTCCAGAATGATGTTGCTGATGCATCTATATCATCAGTTTGCAGATAATGCTTGTCCCATTCACCAGGATTCTCAGAAATCCACAGGAGTTCATTCAGTGTGCTAATAAGATAAGGGTTGCTTGTGGTTCCTTCTCCCTGAGGAGCAGTCGACGATGTGGTAACAGCATCGGCTGTTGTAAACTGAACACTGTTGGTGTATGAGGTTCCTGCAATGTTGGTCGCGTAAGCCCTTACATGGTATGTTGTACCAGGAGCCAGTCCCAGCATAATACTGGAAAAACCACCTGTACCGGTACCATCATATGTAATACCTTCGTTATCTTCTACAGTTGGCACTGAAGATGTTGACCACACAACACCTCTTGCAGTGACCGGGGCATCGCCATCGTGAGTTATATTCCCGCCTGATTTTGCATATGTTGCAGTGATGCCTGAAACTTCCCCAATGTCATTCATTTCAGGAAGTTCAGGTTCGATATCTCTCATGCATCTCACGCTGTAACCCCTTATTTGTTCACTGTGAGATGTCCCCATGAAATTATTGAAACTACTGAAATGAATGGCATGAGCGCTACCCTCTGTTGAGGATTCGTCTGACAGCCAGAGTGCCGCCGAGTTTCCCAGGAAACCATAACTGCCCGTATTGGATCTGCTACCACCGGGTAAAACCGAGAACCCTAAATCATCGGTTCCGTAATTAGTTGAATGAGCGTTCCATCGGGGATGTTCCTCTGTGTCGCATTCTCCCCCGTGAATGGAATTCACCTGCCTGCAGGATTTCAGCACCTGTCCGATAAGACTCAAGTCAGCACCATCATTCTCAACGAGGTATTCTACGAGTTGATCCTTGTCCGCGATAGAAGGTACACGCCAGCCGGCAGGGCACAAGCCCCTGTCACTTTTAACAGCATGCCAGTTATAAAGTGCACCGTAAACCTCTTTCCAGTCCTCGTCATTATTGTACCAGGCATAAGCCCCTTCAGAAGTATTGACCCAAACACTGTCATCGCTGCCGGGATATTCGATAGGTGTCCCATCATCATAATTGATCGTTTGAAGATTTTCAGCCATCCATTCCTGGTAGCCAATGAATACGGTTTTGTAAACATTACCATCATGATCTGTGATTGTTGAATACTGGGAAAAAAGTGAAATATTAATTAAACCCAGCAATAAAAAAGTCTTGATTAATTTCAGCTCAATCATTTTGTTACTCATAGTTAAAGTATTTATATTT
>SLOE01000130.1 GCA_007132715.1 Bacteroidales bacterium | reverse complement strand
TATCTTGCCGGACAGTATGAAGGGCTTGTTCTCCAGAACCTTCCTTCCCTGGCACCCGAAGGAGGAGAACGCAGGATAAGGCAGGAAGATGGCATCCTTCTGCCAAAATACAGACTTCCGACCGAGGCTGAATGGGAGTTCGCAGCAGTGGGTCTGATCGGCAACACATATGAGGAGCGGATATACGGCCGCAGAATATATCCATGGGACGGGCACCATACCAGGAATGATTCCAGGAGGCATTTGGGTCAGATGAGGGCCAATTTTGTCCGGGGACGGGGTGATTATATGGGGGTTGCCGGGCATCTTAACGACAATGCTGAGATAACAGCGCCGGTGAGATCTTTCTGGCCCAATGATTACGGGCTCTATAATATGGCAGGTAATGTAAATGAATGGGTGCAGGACGTATACAGGCCCCTTTCACACCTGGATGTTGATGAATTCAGGCCTTTCCGCGGTAATGTTTTTACAAAGCTGGTGGTTGACGAGGAGGGTAATGTAGCCGAGAAAGATCATCTTGGAAGACTCAGGAGGGAGCCCATTACAGAAGAGGATGCATTTCTGAGCCCAAATATTACCGAGTCCGACAACATAAATTTCCGTGACGGCGACCATATTTCCAGTCTTGCTTTTGGAGGTGATGATCCCGGTGAGCACAGGATGTATTCGCAGCGTGATGGTGATTTTTCCACTCTCATAAGTGATGAGGTAAGGGTATATAAGGGTGGATCCTGGAGGGACAGGGCATACTGGCTTTCTCCCGGTACCAGGAGGTTCCTGCACCAGGAAGAATCAAGGGACGACCTGGGTTTCAGGTGTGCCATGAACCGGGTGGGAGGACCTATGGGAAATTAAAAGGATACAGTTGTTACCATCATAGAGAAAACCTCATTTGATTGAATGAGGTTTTTTTATTATTAATTACATGTCTGTTCAAGCATTATATAATCTGTTCCACCAGTCGGTTGGTGTCACGACTGACAGCCGGCATGATGTTCACGGGAAACTGTTTTTCGCCCTGCGGGGGGAGAGGTATGACGGACACTTTTTTGTGAAGCAATCGCTCGAAAAGGGCTGTTATAAGGCTGTAATCGATGATGAGCGATATGCTGAAGGCGAAAGGACGGTTACGGTAGATAATGTTCTTTCATCTCTCCAGTCACTTGCGGCATATCACCGGAAAAGGTTTGATATCCCGCTGGTTGCAATCACAGGTTCGAACGGGAAGACAACCACCAAAGAGCTTATGCGTGATGTTTTGGGCCGGAAGTTCCGGACACTCGCAACTGAGGGGAACCTGAACAACCATATTGGTGTTCCGCTCACATTGCTCAGGCTGGATAAGGAGCATGAAATTGCTGTTATTGAAATGGGGGCCAATCATATTGGCGAAATTGATTTGTTGTCCAGGATTGCCAGGCCTGATCACGGACTTATAACCAATATAGGCAGGGCTCATCTTGAAGGTTTCGGGTCGCTGCAGGGGGTCTTCCAGGCCAAGGGTGAACTTTTCAGGTTCCTTAAATCCACAGGAGGCAAGGCATTTGTCAATAATGACCAGAAGCTGCTGTCAGATCTTGCCCGGGAGCTTGCGCTTGATGCCATATATTACGGCAGCAGCGGTGACTGCGATGTTAGAGGGAGGCTTACAGAAGAGGGACCGGGAACCGGGTTGGAGGTTGCTGCCGGTAATCCGCCCTCTGTTTACAACGTAAAAAGCAGTCTGGCAGGATCCTGCAATTTTGAGAACATACTTGCCGCAGTATGTGTGGGTAACTATTTCAAGGTTCCGTCTGATCAGATCATAAATGCGGTAGGCGAATATATTCCGGGCAATAACAGGTCGCAGATCCTGCAAACAGCCCGGAACAGGATTCTTCTTGATGCCTATAACGCCAACCCCGACAGCATGAGATCAGCCCTGTTAAACTTTGCAGGGCAGCCCGGAGAAAACAAATCGGTTATTCTGGGGGATATGCTGGAACTTGGAATTTATGAAGAAGATGAGCATCGCGAGATAGCCGGGCTGTTAACCGGCCATAATTACAGGGAGGTGATCCTGGTGGGATCTGTCTTCGGCAGGATACCTCTTCCCAAAGATTATATCCGTTTTGAAAACACAGGGTTGCTTATGGAATGGCTCGCAAACAACCCTGTACGCGACCGGTTCGTTTTGCTTAAGGGCTCCAGGGGTATAGGACTGGAAAGGTGTCTTCCGCTGCTTTAGCAGGGTTTACGCAAGCCTCCTTCAGCGATTCATTCAAGCATCCTTCCCGCAAGGCTTCTTCATCGACACATTCAAACAACTTTGTTCTTATCCTGGTAAAGGAACCTCTTTATCTTCTGGGTCGGGGTTTTTTCAAATGGCGATTGCTGTTCTATAACCTTGTTTATTCTTGAGAACTTGTTGACTTCCTTATTAACCTTTTGCCTGATATCGTTTAGTGTCTCACTGATGAATTCGTTCATCTGCAACTGCATGTTCCTGGCTGATTCCTTTACCTCATTATAATATTTTTCGAGCTCTTCGTAGTTGAGGTGAACAAGGGCCACAAGCTTGCCCTTCATCTCGTAGACCACCGATTCAAGAACCATTGACTGGTTATTGATCAAGGCTTCGATCTCTTCGGGATAGATATTCTCACCGCTTGGACCGAGAACCATGTTTTTAAGCCTGCCCCTGATATAAAGGTAATTGTCTTCGTCAAATGCTCCCAGGTCGCCTGTTTTGAACCATCCGTCATCAGTGAAGACCTCTTTTGTCTGTTTCTCATCTTTGTAATAGCCCATCATCAGGTTGGGCCCTTTTGCAACAATCTCTCCTTCTCCGGTAACCGGGTTGGGATTGTCGATCCTGATCTGCTGGCCCGGAAGGCTGAAGCCGGTGGACTGGTAACGGGTAAGTGATGGCTTGCATCCAGCCAGCAGGGGAGCTGTCTCTGTCAGACCATAGCCGATAGCATACGGAAAACCTGCATCACGCAGGAATCTTTCTGTCCCGGCTCCCAGTTTGGCCCCTCCAATACCGAAGAAGTGCAGCTTGCCTCCGAACGTTTTGTATATCTTTTTTCCGGCAAGTTTATGCAGCTTACGCCTGAAAAAAGGCTTGCTGAACAGTGTCCTCATTATTGGTGATCCGGTAAGCTTCGGCAAAACCTGCAGCTTGTAAATCTTTTCGATGATCAGCGGCACGGTAAGCATCATGGTGGGTTTAACCGTCTGCATGGCAGGAACAAGGATGCTTGCCGTAGGTGGTTTTTCAAGGTAATAGACAGTGGCGCCGTTCATCATTGGTATTATAAAACCAATGGTGCACTCATAAGTATGTGACAACGGGAGAACGGACAGGAACCTGTCGCCAGATTTCACCTGCTGGATATGCCCGGTATTCACCGCGTTAGAGACCAGGTTCCTGTGGGAGAGCATAACCCCCTTGGGGTTTCCTGTTGTTCCTGATGTGTATAATATTGCCGCAAGATCCTCCTCTGCCGGCTCCCCTGTTGCTTTGCCAACAAAGATTTTTTCCGGTTCCGGCCTCCACTGCTCCCTTGTTTCTGCCACCAGCAGATTGCCGGTTTCATTAACTACATCCCGGTCAGCCATATCGAGTGTGTCGGCAATAAGCACGGTGTGCAGCGAATCTGGGATTGATTTTCTGAGTTTGGGCGCCAGACGGTCAGATACTATTATCGCACTGGCCTCTGAGTGCTTCAGAATTCTTTTTATCTCCCTTTCGTTGAAGTCGGTGAGAATGGGAACAGTAACGGCGCCCATCGATGTAATTGCAAGGTAAGATACACCCCAGTTTGGCATGTTCTGGCTCAGGATGGCAACCCTGTCTCCCTTCCTCACTCCTTTGGAATGCAGAATGTGGGATATCTCTCCCGCTATTGTAAAGATATCGCTGTAGGTATAGGGATCCTGCCCGACAAATGATAATGCCGGTCGCTCTGAGTATTTCTCCCGGCTGTTTTTTAATAATTCGGCAAGTGTTAACTTGTTTGGTGTGCTCATTTCAATAGATTTCATTCAGTTTGTAGTGCAAAAGTATATAAAAATATCCGCTACAGGCGAGACTGGTCGAAATATTTCAGTAATTTTTCCGGCACATATTGCATAAACAAACAATACCCTCAATTAAAACGAAAAGGGCATTATATTTGTTTGAAGAAGTTAATGCTTATTATGTGTTAATTATTATTGAAACAGTTTTTGATCAGTTATTTTACAGCAGCTGATCATATATTTTTGTGTAACATTTTGCTTGTGATGCCGTATTATCAGTTCGTACAGACCGGCAAACATTTCCGGTAAAATTAGCGTATAATGTATAATAATAAACATGAAGTTATTATGAGAGTAGTTCTGACATTATTCATCACTTTGTTCCTGGCAGTTTCAGCAATATCACAGGAGAACCAGGGGCCTTTCATTGTGTTTGACCGTGAGCTGCATGACTACGGCCAGATATCGGGTGATGAGGTTCCTGAAGGTAAGCTTGGCTTTATTGTTTACAATAACGGCAACCAGCCACTTGTTCTTTCGAATGTGAGGGCCTGTTGCGGAACAAGGGTAAATGACTGGACAAAAGAACCCATTGCCCCTAGTGACAGCGGATATGTAGAGGTTGAATTCAGAATTGTACCGCGGCCTCACCGTATAAGGCGTACGGTTACCATCCAGTCAAATGCAGCCAACAGGCAGACTGCTATACTGCGCATCCAGGGTGAAGTTATTGATCCTGAAGG
>SLOE01000066.1 GCA_007132715.1 Bacteroidales bacterium | reverse complement strand
GCGGTCGTCATATCGAAGATCCTGGTGCCGCAGACCGAGAAAATAGACAAGACAATGGAGATTTCACGAGACCGTATAGGCAGCAATATCCTTGACGCCATATCAAAGGGCACGGGTGAGGGGCTGCGCCTGGCTGTCAACGTAGCTGCCATGCTGCTGGTATTTATCTCCTTCATTGCCATGTTCAACTTCATAGTGGGCAAGATAGGCGACTGGACATCCCTCAACTCTACGATCAGCAGCATTACAGGGGGACAGTATGACAGGCTCTCACTGCAGTTCATCCTGGGCTACACCTTTGCCCCGGTGATGTGGCTCATTGGAGTCAGCCTGCCTGACATCACCCTGCTGGGACGCCTGCTCGGAGAGAAGGTCATAATGACCGAGTTCATAGGTTATGTCAGTCTCGCCCAGATGAAGGAAGCAGGCGCCTTTGCCGATCCGAAGTCAATAATCATAGCCACATACATGCTGTGCGGCTTCGCAAACTTTGCCAGCATCGGGATACAGATAGGCGGGATTGGATCCCTTGCCCCCGGAAAAAGGGTGCTGCTGTCGCAGTTCGGCATACGTGCATTGCTGGGAGGCACACTCGCAGCCCTCATGTCGGCTACCATTGTAGGCGTAATCCTCGGTTAGCACCGGATCACCTGGGCTGTTCCCAATAAAGAACCCTGCACGGGTATTCAGGGTCTTCAGAAGGTGGTTGCGGCCTGCCGTGAACTCAGCCGCTCCTTTCTTTATGCGCTTCAGGAGTCCAGCCGCTTGTAGATAAGCTCGGTCTCTTCCTCGAAACCCGGCTTACGGAGCAGTGCGAACATATTGTTCTTGTATGCCTCAACGCCCGGCTGGTCAAATGGATTGACATTCATGAGGTAACCGCTTATGGCGCAGGCCTTCTCGAAAAAATACATGAGTTGTCCGAGATAATATTCATTCAGCTCCGGCAGCTTGATAAGGATGTTCGGCACCCCGCCGTCAACATGGGCAAGCATGGTACCCAGCTCGGCCATCTTGTTTACATAATCAATCCTCTTGCCTGCAAGAAAATTCAACCCGTCGCCGTCATCCTCCTCTTCCGGTATTTCAACATGCCGCACCGGTTTCTCTATTGAGATCACCGTCTCGAAGAGGTTGCGCTGACCCTCCTGTATATACTGGCCCATCGAGTGAAGGTCGGCCGTAAAGTTCACGCTTGCAGGAAAGATACCCTTCTTCTCCTTGCCTTCGCTCTCGCCGTAAAGCTGTTTCCACCACTCGGCCATGTAAAGCAACTTGGGGTGGTAACTGGCCAGTATCTCGGTTTTCGGACTTTGCCGGTACAGTGCATTCCTCGCGGCGGCATACACTGCAGAGGGATTATCCCAGAATGGTGTTCCGGGACCGGTAATCTCCTCCATTTTCCTCGCACCGGCAACCAGCTGCCGGATGTCAAAACCTGCCTGTACAATCGGAAGCATCCCAACCGGGGTAAGAAGTGAATACCGCCCGCCTACGTCGTCAGGGATAACGAATGACCTGTATTCTCTCTGGTCAGCAAGTTTCCTGAGGGCGCCCCTGTTGGCGCTGGTTATTGCTATGATCCTTTTCCCGGCCTCCTCCTGCCCGTATTTCTTCTCAAGGTGGCTGCGGAGAATGCGGAAGGCTATTGCAGGTTCGGTCGTGGTGCCGGATTTGTATATAACCGTAATTGCATAGGATATCCCATCCAGGAAGTCTACCAGCTCGCCCAGGTAGTCTTCGCTGATATTCTGCCCGGCAAAGATTATGCGCGGGTACTTCCTGCTCCTGTTGATGCACATGCCGAAAGAGTGCGTCAGGGCGTCAATGACCGCTTTCGCACCCAGGTAAGAGCCGCCTATCCCTACTACCACCATGACATCGATCTTCTCATTCATCGCGGCAGCAAGATCTTCAAGCCCTTTAAGAGATTCTTCGGTAATAGTGGAGGGCAGGTCGAGCCAGCCAAGAAAATTGGCTCCTTTGCCGGTCCGCTGATGCAGATGGCGTATATGGTAGTTTGTAAGCTCCTCATAGCCGTCCAGTGTCTCTTTAGGGATAAAGGGAAAAACATTTTCGATATTAAGTTCAAGATTCTTCATTATAATATAGGTTAAAATTAGGGTTAAACGCTTATCCGGATATATTCCCGGCCAGAGCCGGCCAACTCACGCGCGCCTGGCTGCCATCAGGATGTTTACCGGCCCGATATTCCCAACCAAACGGGACCGCGGCGCCACTCAGGCCAGCTTTTCAGTCAGCAACCTGATCTCCACGGCAGGGGAAATACCCTCATGTAATATATTATATACCGTGTCGGTAATCGGGAGACTGATGTTGTGCTTTTTATTTATCTCCTTAATACACCTGGTTGCATGATAACCTTCGGCAACCATATTCATTTCAAGCATTGCCGCCCTTACCGAGTATCCCTTTCCAATCATAACCCCGAACGACCTGTTCCGGCTGAATTGCGAATAGGCGGTAACAAGAAGGTCGCCAAGGTAGGCAGAGCTGTTTATTGTCCGTTTGCCCGGCCATGTGTTGTCAAGAAACCTTTTGATCTCCCTTATTGCATTTGAAACGAGTACTGCCTGAAAATTGTCGCCGTAACCCAGCCCGTGACAAACCCCGGCAGCAATGGCAAAAATATTCTTAAGCACCGCGGCATATTCGGTCCCGTAGATATCCTTCGATATGACGGTGCGTATGAAATGGCACTCAAGATATGATGCCAGCCGCAGTGCCTGCTTTTCGGTCTTCGATGCTATGGTCAGGTATGAGAGCCTCTCAAGGGCGACCTCCTCTGCATGGCACGGCCCTGTTATGACCCCTATGTTCTCAAACGGCACGCCGTAGCAACGGTTGAAGAACTCGGCAATGGTCAGGTTCTCCCCGGGGATGATGCCCTTAATGGCTGAAACCACCATCCTGCCGTCCAGGCGCAGATCAGAAACCGACAGAAAATCCCTCAGATATGCGGAGGGGACTGCAAAGATCAGGATCTGTGAGTCTTTTACCACTTTCTCGAGGTCATTGTAAAAACTGATCCTGTCAACATCAAAATTAACCGAGCTGAGGTACTTGGGGTTGTGCCCGTTTTGCCTCATATATTCAATGGTGCCCGGATTCCTGACATACCAGTTAAGGTTACCGGAATTGAGCAGCAGTATCTTTGCCAGTGCTGTTGCCCAGCTTCCGCTTCCTATCAGGGCTATATTTTCTTTTTCTGCCATTACTCCTCCGTGTCATCTTTCACGACCTTCTTGCCGGGCCTCATCTGGGGGAAGAATATAACATCCTGTATTGAGTTTGAATTTGTCATTATCATGGCCAGCCGGTCTATTCCCACGCCGAGACCTGCAGTCGGGGGCATTCCGTACTCAAGTGCCCGCAGGAAGTCCTCATCCAGCACCATCGCTTCCTTGTCGCCCCTCTCGGCAAGCTTAAGCTGCTCCATGAAACGTTCACGCTGATCAATGGGATCATTCAGCTCTGAGAAAGAGTTGCAGAGTTCCTTGCCGTTGACTATTGCTTCGAACCTCTCTACCAGCCCCTCTTTTGACCTGTGTTTCTTCGCAAGAGGCGACATCTCAATGGGATAATCCGTGATAAAGGTGGGCTGAATGAGGTTAGGCTCGCACAACTCACCAAAGATCTCATCAATGATCTTGCCCTTGGCCATTGTCCGGTCAATTTCCACACCCAGCTTGCCAGCCGTCTCCCGAAGCTTCGCCTCATCCATTTCAGAAATATCGACACCCGCAAAAGCTTCTATGGCTTCGAACATGGTGTACCTTTTCCATGGCCTTTTAAAATCGATCTCTTTGTCACCTACCTTCAGCCTGGTCGAGCCTGTCAGGTCAACTGCCGCCTTTTCGATCATCTCCTCGACCAGGTCCATCATCCACCGGTAATCCTTGTATGCAACATACAGCTCCATCTGGGTGAACTCAGGATTATGGAAGCGGCTCATACCCTCGTTCCTGAAATCCTTTGAGAACTCATACACCCCTTCATACCCGCCGACTATAAGCCTTTTCAGGTACAGCTCATTGGCTATGCGCAGGTAAAGGGTTGTGTCGAGAGTGTTGTGATAGGTCTTGAAGGGCCTTGCCGTCGCTCCCCCGTACAGGGGCTGCAACACTGGTGTTTCAACTTCGAGGTAGCCATTGCTGTTCAAAAAGCTCCTCATCGAATCTATCAGCCGGGTGCGCCCGGTAAAAACCTCCCTTATATGCGGATTTACTATCAGGTCGAGGCACCTCTGCCTGTAACGCTGGTCCGGGTCGCTGAATGCATCATAGGTCTTCCCGTCCTTCTCCTTTACCACGGGCAGCGGATGAAGCGATTTGGCAAGCAGTTTCAGCTCTTTCACATGCACAGAGATCTCCCCCACCTGCGTAACGAACACAAACCCCCTTATGCCCACAATATCGCCAATATCCAATAGCTTCTTGAAAACATTGTTGTACATGGTCTTGTCCTCTCCCATACAAATATCATCTCGCCTGAGATATATCTGGATGCGGCCAGACTGGTCCTGGATCTCAGCAAAAGAGGCATTTCCCATTATCCTCCTGGTCATTATCCTGCCTGCAACCGATACATCGCCAAAACGGCCCGGTTCCTGCCTGAAATTTTCAAGTATTTCGCGCGAACTGACGTTTACATCAAAAGTCTCGGCAGGGAAGGGGTCAATCCCCAGCTTCCTGAGCTCTTCCAGTGCTTCCCTCCTTATTATCTCCTGCTCGCTTAAATGCAACTGATCCATATTTAAAATTTTTTGCAAAGATAGAACAAATCCTCGTTAGCGAAAACCTGCCAAAAACGGATGCCTGCTTTTATTTCCCTTCCGGGGGAAGAGTACGGCACAACAACTGATTCCGCATCTTTGATCCAGTCCCGGATTTATATTTATGGGAAACCATCCTTAATTTTCTGAATAATTTACTGTAATTTTATACACTGATACTTGACAGGTTAACATCACATTGAACGAGCAGGATGAAGGCTGAGAAACAAAGACTTCCGTCATGGCTGAAGATGAAATTTCCCACGGGTTACGAATATTCAAGGGTTAAAAACCTGACCCGCAGGCATCATCTTCACACTATCTGTTCCAGCGGCAACTGCCCCAATATAGGCGACTGCTGGAGCAGGGGTACTGCCACGTTCATGATTCTGGGAGATATCTGCACCCGCAACTGCAAATTCTGCGGTGTAAAGTCAGGCAAGCCCGAACCGCCCGACAGAGATGAACCGGCCAGGATTGCCGGGTCGATAAGGCTGCTGGGTCTCAGGCATTGCGTTGTCACATCGGTCGACAGGGACGACCTGCCCGATCTGGGCGCAGGCATCTGGGCGGAAACCATAAGATGCATAAAGCGGGTTAATCCGGAAACCGGCATCGAGGTGCTTATTCCCGATTTCAATGCCGACCACTCCCTCATAAAGCAGGTAACTGACCTGCGCCCCGATGTCGTATCGCATAACCTGGAAACTGTGAGGCGCCTCACGCCTGTCATCAGGAGCAGGGCCAGGTACGAAACCAGCCTTGAGGTGATCAGGTTCGTCTCATCCCAGGGCGTCAGGTCCAAATCGGGTATAATGCTCGGTCTGGGAGAGACCGAAGAGGAGGTCCTTGAAACCATGGACGACCTGGTTGCAGCAGGATGCAGGATCATGACCATAGGTCAGTACCTGGCACCAACTGCCAAACACATGCCTGTTGTCGAATATGTAAAGCCGGAGGTGTTTGAAGAGTACAGACGGATCGGACTTGAAAAGGGATTCAGCTTTGTCGAAAGCAGCCCTCTCGTACGTTCCTCCTGGCAGGCCGACAGGCATGCTGAATCAACTGAAGATGTGAATAATTCAAAATATGTCAAAAATAGTAATTTACCAGGACCTAGGGTCCGCTGATTACAAAAAAGCATGGGAGCACCAGGAAAAACTATTTAACAGTCTATTAGCAGGGAAAAACAGTTCTGCAGGCAAAGCCGGCCGATCCGGATCAGTTGCCGGATACCTGTTGTTTTGCGAACATCCCCACGTTTACACGCTTGGGAAAAGCGGAGCTGAAAACAACCTGCTCATAGATCCCGCTTTTTTGAAAAAGATCGGAGCGGACTACTACAGGATCGACCGGGGCGGTGACATTACCTACCATGGTCCCGGACAGATTGTGGGGTATCCCATCTTTGACCTTGAGCAGTTCGGCATCGGCATAAGGCAGTATATATACAATATAGAAGAGGCCATCATCCTTACCCTCTCAGGGTACGGTATAGAGGTCTCAAGACTGTCTTCCGCCTCAGGGGTGTGGCTCGACCCCGAAAATTCCTCCTCAGCAAGGAAAATATGCGCGATAGGTGTGCGTGCAAGCAGGCACGTCACCATGCATGGTTTTGCATTCAATGTGAACACCGACCTCTCCTATTTCAGCCACATCAACCCCTGCGGATTCGCCGACAAAGGGGTTACCTCGATGGAAAAGGAGCTGGGTGCGCCCCAGGATATAGACGATGTAAGGGAAAAGCTGAAAAAGAACCTCGAAGCAGTCTTCGGGATGAACCTCAGCGGTAACTAATCAGGATTTTCAGGTATGGAAAGAGAATGGATCATAAAAGAACAGGGTAACAGCAACGAGGTTAATTCACTGGCCGCAGAGCTGAACATAGCCCCATCTCTGACCAACCTGCTGGGTCAGAGAAACATTAAGACATTCGACCAGGCCAGGGTATTTTTCAGACCCGAACTGACCGACCTGCATGACCCTTTCCTGATGAAGGATATGGGAATGGCCACCGAAAGGATAATCACTGCAATAAGGAAAAACGAAAATATACTGGTTTACGGCGATTATGATGTGGACGGTACCACATCGGTGGCAATGGTCTATTCATTCCTTAAGCTTAACTATCAGAATGTATCTTTTTATATACCAGACAGGTTTTCTGAGGGTTACGGCATCAGCAGGAAGGCGATCGATTTCGCGGCAGACAGCAACATAAGCCTAATCGTTGCACTCGATTGCGGTATCAAGGCTGTTGAAAAGGTCGCATATGCCAAATCGAAAAACATTGACTTCATCATATGCGACCATCACATGCCGGGTGATACCATACCTGAAGCAGCTGCGATACTCGACCCGAAGCAGCCCGGCTGCAACTACCCGTTCAAGGAGCTTTCGGGATGCGGGGTGGGGTTCAAGCTTATGCAGGCGCTGACCATCAACAGTGATTACACCATGGAAGAGCTTCTGAAGCTCCTCGACATGGTGGTGGTAAGCATAGCATCAGACATTGTTCCCATCACAGATGAGAACAGGATACTTGCGCATTACGGACTAAAACGGCTGAATGATGAGCCTTGTCCCGGACTTAAATCCATCATCAGGATCGCAGGCATCGAAAAGAAGGAGATCACCATCGACGACATAGTATTCCGTATTGGTCCCCGTATCAATGCTGCAGGCCGCATGAAGTCAGGAAATACGGCCGTTGAGCTGCTGATCGCACAGGATGACCATCTCGCAAAAGAGATAGGCGGGCTGATAGATGATTTCAACAATAACCGCAAGAATGTCGACAGGCAGATAACCCAGGAAGCCATCAGGATGATAGCGGCCGACAACAACTATGAAGACCGTAAATCCACCGTCCTCTTCAACCCTGACTGGAGCAAGGGGGTTATCGGAATTGTAGCTTCGCGGCTGATCGAGACCTATTACCGGCCAACCGTAATACTTACCGAATCGAACGGATTGGCCACCGGCTCTGCCCGGTCAGTTCCCGGCTTTGATATCTACCAGGTGGTGGAGGCCTGCAGCGACCTGCTGGAGAATTTCGGGGGACACATGTATGCTGCCGGTATGACCATGAAGATCGGGAATGTGGAGATCTTCCGCAAGCGGTTTGAAGCGCTGGTGAGCGGCAGCATCACAGCCGACCAGCTATCTCCGAAGATAGACGTCGACGCTGACATCTCCATAAAGGAGATCGACGACAGGTTCTGCCGTATCCTGCAACAGTTCCAGCCATTCGGCCCGGAGAACACATCGCCGATTTTTCTGGCCCGCAACCTGGTGGCAGGCCCCAACATCAAGATCGTGGGACCCACAAAGGAGCACCTTAAGATGGAGGTTTTCAGCGAAGACGACCCCGGACATATTTTCCAGGCAATAGCTTTCCACCAGGCAGAGCACTACAAGCTCATAAGCTACGGCATACGCTTTGACGCATGCTTCACTGTCGAAGAGAACATCTTCAGGGGCATCTCAACCTGGCAACTGAACATAAGGGATTTGAAAACCCGGGAGGACAACTGATATTTCCATTATCCCTTAACCGGACAAATCAGTTTGAAATGCCCCCGTCAGCCTGGAGATCTTCAATGAGCAGATTATGTGCACACTTCCTGAACCGGATCACCACCTTATCCTCACCTGTGCCTTCAACTCCGACCGCATGTTTCCGTCTATCTCGTTAAGACCGGAACCTATGGTTTCTCTCTCCGGCAGCACGGTAACGGCATACCTCAGCCACAGGTCGGTCCGCTCCCCTGCACTGTACTGAACCATCAGGTAGGTCCTGAAGCCCTTGTCATAGTAAGCGGGAATAGTAAAGGCATAAAGCACGTCATTCTCGTAGGCATATATCCTTGCCTCATAGCTGTCGGTACTGAACAGCCCGTATCTGAATGCAAACGACAGGGGAAGGCCGGCCGGCCTGTACAGAACATCCTGGTAAAGGAGATATCCCCTTTCGGGGGAACGGGACTCCCTACTGTAGAGCGACATCTCGGCCCTGTTCCTGAGCTCAAGGGTGGATGAGGCAAAATAGCTGATATGGTACCGTAGCCTGGTCATACCTGCATCCTCAATTTCCCTTGTCGCAGATTGGCCTGCCGGTGCATTGACCGGTTTTGACTTGTGCCTGAAGGTCCAGTACATATGGAGGCTGCGGGAATGGCTGAAGTCCGCCTGCACGAAATACTCAACACCCGAAGATGGTGCGTGGGCAGTGTACCTGGCCCAGGGAAAAGAGAATATGTCGGTGTATGCCGAGACCTTCCACCGCCGGTACGGGTGGATCACCACACCCGCGTAAAACCCCCTCTCGTTGGCAGTGCGCGTATTCTCCCTGAAACCGTTGCTGAAATATGCATGGTAGTTACGGTCATACCACCTGTAGAGAGCCGACAGGCTGAGCCGGGGAGCCGGACTTGATGTTGCCCCCGCCAGGAAGGCCCTGCCCCCGCTGCTGCTCATGGCACCCTCGCCGAAAAACATCACCGGTCCCGCAGAAAACTGGTAATCGATCCCGCCGGTCATGTTGCTGCTTCCCCTGAAGTCGAACTGGTTGTAGAGCCTTTCTGGAGGGTTGAGTACCGCGTCATACCCGAGGGCCATCATCGTTGCCCCCACCCTGAACAGGCTGTGGTTATAGTTTATGTTCCCGCCCAGGATGGTCTCACCGAAAACGTTCTTGCCTGCCACCTGCGAAGGCGTGGCATGCAGTCCGGTGTTCAGCAGCGAGGTTACCTCAACTATTTCCCCGTCTTCACCGGTTGCCGATACCGAGGCATCGATCTTTTTCCGGGAGACAAACAGGGTGCCTTCGGCTCCCTCACCGAGGCGCCAGGTGATGCCCCCGCCCCTGAAGAACATGTTCTCATCGGTCGACGAGTATCTCTGCAATCCGCGAGCACTCTTCCTGACAGCAAGTGTGTTGGAGGACTTGCCGAAAGCAAGGCCCGACCACAGTACCAGTCCCTGTCCGAAGCTGGCCTGGTAGTCGCCGGCGGTTATTGTCCTTATCCTGCCTATGTCGTTAAGCTGCAGGTGAAAGGTATGGTAATCGAAGCCATAGGGATTACTGCCCCTCATGAACTCCTCGCCGGCATCCTTCTCAGCCACAAAACCTGCCAGTACCCGGTTACGGTAGTTGAACCGGTAACGTGTATAGGCCTTGAGGGGACTGCCGAGGTACCTTGAGTTTGGGGCAGCCGCAAGCTCCTCTTCGCTGGCAGGCGAATAGCCGCGTTGCTCCTGCAGCACCCGCTGGGCCCGCACAAAGAGCTGGTGCCTTCCATGCCTGAGTGCATCTGCCGGGGAGAGGGCTATTGACGGGATTGCCTCGCCGGTGGTGACGAAAGGTAGTATCTTCCTGATATCGTCATGTGAAAAGCCCTCGATATACTGCAGCTCGTAGAGGGTTGTCAGTCCGCCCCGCTCCCTTCTGTATCTCAAGAGGTTGGCAACCTGCAGCTCATTCATGAAAAAGAGGCGGCGCAGCCCGGCTTCATCAGCACCGTTCAGATCGACCGGGTACCGGAGGAGATTGAGAAGTTCATCATAGATACTTTCAAGGTCTGTGTCATGCTCATCAACAGCCGTCAGCTCCTCTATCAGCTCTTCTATGATCCTGAACGGATCCTGCTCCTGTCCCCCAACAGGCAAAAACAAAGAGATCAATATCAGATTGATCAGCAAGCCTCTCATCAGAAAATATAACTGAGTGAAAAATGCGGTGTCAGTCCCAGCACCTGGTGACCGGTAAATGCAATGTCTGCCGTCAGACCCCCAAAACCATAGCCTATCCCGAATGACGGCTGCACCGGGTCGGATATTATGCCGGTACGGAGCCATAGTGATTCAAAAAGCCCCATCTCCAGCCCCCCTTTCAGGATCATTTTATTGTCAAGATCCTTTTCAGCCTCGGCGGCAGCCAGCAGGCGTTCAGACAGGTACCCTGACACCCCGAACCGCAGGACCGTGGGCAACGGCTCTCCGTAATAGGTATACCTTATGGTCCGGGTGGGGTTATAAACATGCGCGGCAACGAACAGTCCGTCCACAGGCTCGGCTATAAACCCTCCTTCGACGGTAACATTGCCCGCATAGCCGTAATCTCCGGCAATATATGTGTGCAGGTAGTTAACCTGCAATCCCGCTGAGAACCTCTCCCCGAACCCCCGGCCGAATGCCAGTCCCAGTTTGCTCTCGTAATATCTGGTAAACCCGAAGTAGGTATAGCTTACACCGATCGTCCCCGGCCTGACCGGCAGTGCTGCCGCAACTGCCTGAAGTCCGAATTCGGGAACAAGGAACCTGTTCTCATGATGAAAGGCAGCCTGGAAAGACCTCAACCCTGCCAGTCCGGCCTGATTATGTTGTACCGACCATATATCGGCCACCGTTACAAAGGCGTTGCCCATTGCCGCAGGCCGGCTGCCAAGTGGATAATTCTCATTCCCCGAAAGGGGTATAACGGCAATAAACAAGAACACCGGCAAGAAGAGCCAGGAGGCCCTCCTGCCGGTGCGGCAAGATCTATATGCGTAATTTTTCATTGAATATGTCCCGGTTGAGAAACATATTCAAGTTAGAAAAAATTTATCAATTTGTCTTGTATTCGAACTTAATTTCTGACAAATCCTTGTTTGCCTTGAGTATCTTCTCCTTCAGCGAGGCCTTGAACCCCTTTACCGTTTCATAGATCTCCGGGTCGCCCGTACCCAGGATCTGGGCCGCCAGGATTCCGGCATTCCTTGCTCCGTCAATGGCAACGGTTGCAACCGGTATGCCGGCCGGCATCTGCAGGATGGAGAGGATCGAATCCCATCCGTCAAGTGAATTGGATGAATTGATCGGAACCCCGATCACCGGTACGGGTGTGAGTGCGGCAATAACGCCCGGCAGGTGGGCAGCCCCGCCCGCTCCGGCAATAAAGACGCGTATCCCCCTGTCATACGCCGACGATGCAAATTCCATCACCTTTTCAGGTGTGCGGTGGGCCGACAGTGCGTTGACCTCAAAAGGAATCCTGAACTCGTTCAGTATCTTCGCAGCCTCTTCCATTATTGGCATATCCGAAGTGCTGCCCATGATAATGCTTACCTTTGCTTCCATAACTTTTTATCTTTCCTTGTTTTTTGTAATCTCCGGCAACATTCAGGTTACCGGCCTTTGTTATTATTTGAAATTATCTGTAGCTGTTATCCCTTATTTTTTTAATTTCGCAAGATACTTAAAATTTGCAATTCGGAACAAGTACGACCGGATCAAAACAGGATAACAAAAAAAACTTTACGGTAGCCGCCAGCCGTTTACACGACAGGGTGGTGGTCCCTGAATTCAATATGAACCCGTGTTTCGGCAAAGTCTCCCCACATGGAAAAAATAAGACTGCACGACAAGGAATTCACAATTTTTTTATCTCCTGCAGAGATACAGGATGCAGTGTCGGATATGGCCGCAAAGATCAATAATGACCTTGTGGGGAAGTACCCACTGTTCCTGGGCATACTTAACGGGTCGTTCATGTTCACGGCCGATCTGCTTAAAAAGATAAACATCGACTGCAGCGTCTCATTCATAAAGCTCGCATCCTACCGCGGTGCCAGGACCACGGGTACCGTAAAAGAGCTGATCGGGCTGGATGAGGACCTGGGCGGCAGGACGGTGGTAATTCTTGAAGATATCGTCGATACGGGAACAACGCTCCAGAGCCTCGTATCCAGGCTCAGGGAACTGAACCCGCTCGAGGTGAGGATAGCCACACTGCTTTTGAAGCCCGGTGCATTTTCCGGAGGTATACATCTTGATTATGTGGGAATGGAAATACCAAACGATTTTATAGTGGGATACGGACTCGATTATGATCAGCTCGGAAGAAATTTTGAGGGCATCTACAAGATAGCCGCCGGAGGTGTTACAGAGCCTGACCCGGCAGCTCAGGCCGGCAGCAATGAAAAGCAATAACCAAACAATCATATTTCTAACTTTCAAAAACATAAACATGCTTAATATTGTAATATTCGGCCCCCCGGGCGCAGGAAAGGGAACACAGTCACAACTGATCATCGGCAGGTACAGGCTGACGCATCTCTCTACAGGAGATATACTGAGGAACGAGATAGCCAATGAGACGCCGCTTGGAACGGAGGCCAAAAAAATAATCGAGAAGGGAGAACTCGTGTCTGACGATATTGTTATCGGCATGGTAAAGAACAAGATCGAAGGGAGCATCGACGGGAACGGTTTCATTTTTGACGGGTTCCCCCGTACCACCGAGCAGGCGGAGGCCCTGGATAAACTGCTCGAGGAGAAAGGTACGGCCATATCGGCTATGATATCACTTGACGTCGAAGAAACCGAGCTGGTAAAAAGGCTTCTCAAGCGGGCCGAAGACCAGGGGCGGACCGACGACAACATTGATGTGATCAAAAACCGCATAAAGGTATATAATGAGGTGACCTCGCATGTATGCAACTATTACAGCAAAAAAGGCAAATACAGTCCGGTTGATGGAACAGGTTCCATCGAAGAGATCTTTGACCGCATATCGGCGGTGATAGACGGACTGGGAAAAAAGAGGTCCTGCTGCGGTTAAGACTTTTTCAGCACCGGCATTCAGGTTTTCCGGCATTCCGGCATTCCGGTTTTCCTGCATTACGGCGCTGCCTGAAGACCGGTAGTTATTTACTATACTTTGCCAGACCTCATTAGTTGAGTTGTTAACCTTATCAATAACCTGCATGGCCGATACCAATTTTGTCGATTACGTAAAGATATTCTGCCGCTCGGGTAAAGGCGGTGCAGGATCGGTGCATTTTCACAGGGACAAGTTCACCTCAAAGGGCGGGCCCGACGGCGGCGACGGCGGACGCGGGGGACATGTTATCCTGCGCGGCAACTCCCATCTGTGGACACTCATCCACCTCAAGTACAGGCGGCACGTATTTGCAGAAAACGGCGAGCCCGGCTCTTCGGCCCAGAAGACCGGGGCCAGCGGTAATAACAAAGTGGTTGAGGTCCCCCTGGGAACAGTCGCCAGGGATACCGAAACAGGCAAGGTTATTTTTGAAATAACCGGGAACGGCGAAGAGAAGATCCTTGCAGAAGGGGGAAGGGGCGGACTGGGAAATGTCAACTTTAAAAGCGCCACAATGCAGACCCCCCGGTTTGCCCAGCCCGGCGAGGATGCCATTGAGGCGTGGTTCATACTTGAGCTGAAGATACTGGCCGACGTGGGACTGGTGGGATTTCCCAATGCGGGCAAGTCCACGCTCCTCTCGGTGGTGTCGGCCGCGAAGCCAAAGATCGCCAACTACCCTTTCACCACGCTTGTCCCCAACCTTGGCATTGTACCCTACAGGGACAGCCGTTCCTTCGCCATGGCCGACATACCGGGCATCATTGAGGGGGCGCATGAGGGACGGGGACTCGGACTGCGGTTCCTTAGGCATATAGAAAGAAACGCCATGCTCCTTTTCATGGTGCCGGCCGACAGCCCCGGTATCAAAAACGAGTACGAGGTGCTGATCAGCGAGCTGCGTAAGTACAATCCCGAGCTTCTCGACAAGGAGAGGCTGCTTGCCGTAACAAAATCTGATATGCTGGATGAGGAGTTGAAAAGCGAGCTGTCAGCCGAACTTGAAAGGGATCTGCCCGAAGTACCGAAAATGTTTATCTCTGCGGTAACGGGCGACGGTATAGACAAGCTGAAGGACAGGCTGTGGAAAATACTTAACCGTTAAACTGTTAACGGCCCGGCATGTGCAGTTAACTTTGGCATATAAATTGATATAGTATTTTCAGAACAACACCACAAAGCCATGTTGCCGGAAAATAACAGCAAGCCACAGGCGCCAACGCCGTCAAAGCCTAAAACAAGGCTCTTAGCGCTTGCATTGCTGCTGGCAGCAGGTTTCCTGCTTCTGCCCTCCTGCTACAAGGGAGAGTACGGCCAGCCGGGACTTGCATTTGTTGCTTTTACCTGGGTAGAGGACGAGCCCGAATACATTGAGATCGAAAATGAGTTCATCCCGCCTGTGTTTTACTGGGACTGGTTCTACAGGGTTGATCCCGGCCACTATTATATCTACTATGAAGGGGTCCATAGCAGGCGCGGAAGAACCAACCCGTACGCGTGGGAACTGGAATACGAAGTATGGGAGAATCCCGGGAAAAAGGGTAAGCATCCGTGGCAGATTGGCCCCGACGGACCAGACGCATATTTTACCATCGAGCTGTCACCGTTCGGACCGGAAGTCTTTTACGAGGAGGTTTACCCTGAAAAATCGGCACAGCTCGAAGATGAGCCTGAGATAATTATGAATAACGGTGATGTCATTATAATTGAAAAACAGAGCAACAACCACAGCCTGAGGCTCACCTACAGGAAGGTGGAGCCCCGTAAAAACAACAAACAGTAAAGGCAATTATACACTCCATATACAGCACCACCTATCTGATCCGGGCCGTGCAGGCCCGGAAAAAAGTCCTCAGATCCCGAGCCTGTAAAACCCTGCATAAAAGATGTACCTTCCGGTGATCTCCGCAAATAATACCAGGGCAAGCGCGATAAGAAGATATTTCCTGATGGCCCTTCCACCCCAGGCTGAGGGTACAGCCAGGCGGAACAGGACCAGTCCCGTACCTGCAGTAAGCAAGAGGTAATACATAATATGCACCAGAAGCGGCAGATCCCGGGGCGGAAATGCAGTCTGTCCGGGATCGGGTGCGGACCCTGAACCGGACACAATCCTTGCCACAAAAGCAACCGCCATTAACCAGCCAAGCGCCCCGGCAAACCGGTAATTGGCTGCATTACCGGTATCACCGGAATGAAGGGTTGCTATAACGCAGAGCAGGACAGGTACGCCCGTCAGCAAGCCGCTTGCATAAAAAACAAGCAAGGTGCGGCCGGTATTCCATGCCGGTATAGAGGGCATCATATAAAGCCTTGCCATGGTATAGACCATGATTAACCCCGCAAACACACCAATCCACAGCATTGCCCGGTTGACCGCCTCCCCGGCAGGGCCTTTTCGCATAAGTAACCACCATATCAGCAAAAGGAAGCTGAAGACAGACACCATGAGTATTTCACGGCTCAGCCAGGAAGTGCGGAGGTTGGAAAGCGCATAAACAGCCCTCATTGGTGAGCCCAGGTGGAAAAACGAGAAGAAAAGGGCCGCAACCATCAGCAGTAATGCAACACCCGCAGCACTTGTCCTCACCTTGCCGTAAACAATTCTGGCTGCCGGCTGCTTCACAGCAGAAAGAACCAGCAAGGCAAATATAATGCCGAAGGCAGCCTGTGCAAAAACGGTAAAGAATACCAGCGACCAGTCCACCGAAAAAGTCATACTACCTCCTCCCTGTTATTGATGTCAAGTTTCTCCCTTTCTGCCTTCACCGCATCCTTGTGCGGTTTAACTACCAGCGCCGGATTGGTAATCGACGGGTCGGGCAGGGGGTACATTGACGGGGGATCCATCAGGACATCCCTTATCTTATAGAGATCGTCTGCATCAAGCACCCTCATCGGGCATGCCGAGACACATGCCGGCGGCTTGCCCTGCTCAATATAGTCGGCGCACATGGTGCACTTTGTCATCACGCCCTTATCCCTGTCATAAAAAAGAGCGCCGTAGGGGCATGTCCACTCACAATAGCGGCATCCCATGCACCTCTTCTCATCAACCAGTACCAGTCCGTGCTCATTCCTGTATAAGGCCTTGTTCGGACATGAGTTCATGCATACCGGGCTAAGGCAGTGATTGCATGCCATCGAAATGTAGTACGAATAAATATCGGGCACCCAGGCCTCACCTTCCCGCCGCCAGTTGCCGCCGGCCACCTCGTACACCCTTCTCCACAGCATTCCCTTTCCCAGGTCATGCTTGTCCCTGCACGCCACCTGGCAGGTCTTGCAGCCAGAACAGGCTGTGGAGTCAAAATAGAATGCAAGCTGTCTCATCATATCGTTATCCTATTCCTTTCTGTTATCATAATATCGCTATCATCCGGCCATTACTCCTTCATCCGCTCAGTATCATCAGTTTCTGTTCCGGTTTAAACCCGTTGCCGGCATAACAGCCGGAAAACGGCTATTCTGACTCCTCCCTTCCATCACCCCTCTTTCCTTACCTCCACCATTATGGTGTGCTGTGCATTCCCGAATGCCAGCGGCGTCCAGCGGTGCGAGGTCAGCACGTTCACACACCCGCGCCGGTCGATGCCGTTCTCATCGGGCGTATACCAGGCACCCTGCGGTATGTTCACCACACCCGGCATGATCTTCGGTGACACCCGGCAAGGTATGACCATCCGCCCCCGGTCGTTCCACACCATCACCTTGTCGCCGTCGGCTATCCCCCTCTCAGAAGCATCGAGCGGATTGATGAACACCCTCTGCGGGAACGCCTCATTCAGCCAGTCGACGTTATCGTGTGTCGAGTGCACCCTCTGCATGTAGTGGTGCCCGATAGCCTGCAGCGGGTAATCTTTGCTCTCTTCCCCGAAAGGGCTCTCCCACTCCTGTATATACTTGGGCACCGCCGGTATCTCTTCGGGATTGCCCATCCTGAACAGCCTTTCAGAGAATATCTCGATCTTTCCCGATGGAGTGTTAAGGGGATGCTTTCGTGGATCTTTACGGAAATCGGTAAATGCCACCTTCGGATCGGTCACCGGTTTGCTGTACACCCCGGTGTTCTTCTCCTCCAGCTCATCGAGCGACGGTATATCGGGGAACCGGGTATTGCGGTACCGCTCAACGGCCCATTCGATCCATCCCCT
>SLOE01000145.1 GCA_007132715.1 Bacteroidales bacterium | reverse complement strand
GCCCGGAGTGGCGCTATTACTCATGAACAGCAAAGCTGGATTGAGACGTCAATTCCGGGGCCCGGTACATTGAGCTTCTGGTGGAAGGTCTCCTCGGAAGAGAATTATGACTTTCTGGAATTCTATATTAACGATACAAGAGAGGACAGGATATCGGGGGAAACTGACTGGCAGTATTTGGAATACAACCTGCCGGAAGGCAGCAATACTATAAGATGGACTTATATTAAAGACAGGGCGGTAAGTCAGGGCATGGATTGTGGTTGGCTTGACCAGGTTGTGTTTGTCCCTGATACAGTGGCAACTTCATTCAGATTGATAATTGAAGTAAGCCCCGATAATGCAGGAACAATAACAGGTGAGGGCGAGTATGAAGAAGGGGAAGAGGTATTTATTTCTGCAACACCTGAAGTAACCTACCAGTTTGATTACTGGTCAGGAGATACTGATTATCTGCAATCAGCCGATTCATCTGAAACGATTATTCTTATGCCATCAAAAGATGTTGTATTAACAGCCTACTTCAAAATAGTCACATCTGTTATTGAAATGGATGCTGATAATACAGGACCATCAATCAGGGTATTCCCAAATCCTTCGGGAAGCCTGGTGAATGTCCATGCAGACACCGAGATATCTGAGGTCAGGCTTATTGATATGATGGGGCGACTTGTTTTCATCAACAGGCCATTATCTCAGTCAACGGTTATAAATCTGGATGGATACTCCAGGGGACTGTACATTGTGCGTGTAACTACAAGTGAAGGAACAGTGTCGGCAAGGCTGGAGATCTTATAGTGAATGTTGGGCAAGTCGGGCATGCCTGGGATTTGTTTGTTCAGGCTTGCCTGCAGGTGAAAATCAGAGTTTGAAGGAATAGAACCTGAAGCTCTCCAGGTAGTTTACCACCTTCTTCGGTATATGTACGAGTATACCGAGATAGAGCAGCAGCGACATCAGCCAGAGAGCTGAGATGTTGAACCACAGGGTGTCAACGTAAACATTGTTGAACTTTTTGACCGGCGCATAGAAATGTGCCCTGCCCCAGTTTGAGTCGGGTATAAGGTAGATCGGGTCCCTCTTCTGTATCAGGCGGTCTTCGGACTTGTAGATCACATTAACCTCGTGACGGTTTTGTACAAGATCGGCAAGCGCCTTGTTATGGTAATCCTGACGCAACCGCTGAAGCTGATCACTGCCCGTACGCATTTCAAGATCCCGGTAGACACTGTCCCTGCGGCCTGCTGCTTGACGGGCAATCTGGGAAAAATGAAGTCTCATATAAATAAGATACCCTGTTGTCTCTTCGGCTATGAACCGGTCAAAATCCGCCATATTAACCCTGTTGATAAACTCAAAAGGCATGAGACCTGAAACCCTTTGCAGGTAATCGATCTCATTTCTCAGGATTAAAAGGTTCCTTGCCGTCGGAATTGAATCGATCCCCAGTCCCAGGTTCCTTTCGGCAAGCTCTACCTTGGCAATAAGCCGCGGGATCAGGAATGTCGACTTGAATGATGCATAACTGTTCTGCTGCTCATATTGAAAGAAATGGCGCTGAAAGCGGTTTTGCGCAAACTGTTCAACGGCAAGGGCTTCAAGTGCCCAGCGGGAAGCCATCAGGTCGCCGACAACCGGCACAAACCTCTTGTCTGCAACATTGTCATGCAGATCGTCAAACCTCACCACAACGCCACCAAGCAGCAACTGGGGTACCAGGAGAAAAGGAACCAGTATATAGATTGTAACCACCGAGTTGAACGCCGACGATATAAATAGTCCGAGTATATTGGCAAAACAGGCCGTACTGAAAAGAACAAGCCAGTAAGTGAGTGTCATCCCCCTGATCTCAAGAATAAGATTACCCACGATCACAAAACTTATCATCTGAACGGCAGACACAAGGAATACCCAGCCCACCTTCGAGTTCAGATAACTGAACCAGCTAAGGTTGAGGAAGGACTCCCTTTCCAGGATCCTCCTGTCCCGTATAATCTCCTCAGCACTGAGCGACATACCGAGAAAGAGCGCTACCACTACCGCCATGAAAAGAAAAGCAGGTATATTCACATTTTCGGTAAAGATGTACTGCCCCTCATGTATATATTTTGTAAAATAGCCCAGGATGAAAGCCAGCACCGGGGCCTCCAGAAGGCTTACAAGCAGGTACTGACGGTTGCTGATCTTTGCCAGGTAGTTCCTGACGCTGTATATCCAGAACTGCTTCTCTATCCCCGGAAGGGAAAAATTATTAGGTGGCAGTACATTGCTTACCGGCTTTTCCTCCAGCCTGCCGGCAATTTTTCCCTTGTAATGCTCATACCATTGCTCAGGCTCCGTCTTCCTTTTCTGGGTATAATGCCCGCTTTTCCCAACTTCCTTGGCTTCCACTATCTTCAGTATCTGCTCTGAAGACACATTGCCGCAACAGGTACACTCTGTCTGCCCCGGGCTCACATGACCGCTGATAGTCCTGAAATAGACCAGGGCATCGAGCGGATTTCCGTTATATATGGGATAGCCTCCCTTATCGATTATCCAGAGCTTGTCGAGCAGTTTGAAATTGTCTGAAGAGGGTTGATGTATGTTAACTATGACAAGCTTACCCTTCATGGCCTGCTCTTTCAGAAGGGCCATCACTATGTCGGAATCGAGCGAGGAGAGACCGCTGGTTGGCTCATCAACAAAGAGTATGGATGGTTCGCGGATGAGCTCCAGCCCTATATTCAGCCGTTTCCGTTGTCCTCCGCTTATTAACTTCTTCAGAGGGCTGCCAACCTTAAGATGCTTTATCTCCTCAAGCCCGAGATCAACAAGCACCCGGTCAACAAGTCCGTTTATGCTCTCGTTTTCAAGATTGCCGAAGCATAGCCTGGCATTGTAATAGAGGTTCTGGAAAACAGTCAGTTCCTCGATAAGAAGGTCATCCTGGGGAACAAAGCCTATTTGTCCCTCGATCTTTTCAGGCTCCCTGTGAACATCAAATGTATTTATGAGAACCCGTCCGCGGCGGGGCTTCAGCTTGCCGTTGAGCACATTAAGAAGGGTTGACTTACCTGATCCGCTCACGCCCATGATGCCAATTATCTGCCCCGATTCTTCGGAGAAGCTGAAGGGCCTGATGCCGTTCCTGCTGAGCGGGTAACGGAATTCAACATTTTCGGCGCTCAATACAATCTTAATGCCGCGCAAAATCCGGAAAAACCTGGAAGATATCTCCGTATAATAAACCGGGTCTATCTTTTCACCCCTTATTATGCCCCCCCTGTTGAAAATATAGAATTTCTCGTTTGAAATGGGTTGTCCCTCATATGTGAGACGGTCATTGCCGGTGTACCGGAAGACAAAGAATCCCGAACTCCTGATAAGAAGGATAATAATCTTCCCCTTCAGGCCTTGCCTTTCTATGATAATCTGCTTATCGTCGTTTTTGGGTTTATGCTTCTCAACCCATGCTCCTTCCAACTCATCGGCTGAGGTTTCGCTGGGTTTTCTGATCACAAGCTTGTTTTCAGGCGCTATCTTCCCGTACTTCTTCCCCAGGATAAAAGCCATAGCATCTTCGACCTCCCTGGAAGATATATTGAAGTTCTCTGCAACGGCCTGCACAAATTCACTCTCGGTACGGGTAAGTATGTAATCTTCGTTAACGAACTCCAGCAATCTGAGGAAAACTATCATCCTTTCATTCTGATGCAGTTCCCGGTTGATCTGGTTGCAGATATTCCCAACCTGGGATTTCAGCATCTGGCTGTCGGGCCAGTCATCACCAGTCTCCTTCAGCTCCCGTGTATAAAAATCAAAATAGTCGTCAAAAAGATTCAGGTATTCTTCAGCCGCATCATCATCAACGTGCTGCCTGAGATAGGAACGCACAACAGCACGGCCCCTCTCGGAAACCCGCCTGTCGTTTACATTGGCAACAAGTGCAAACAAATGAATCAACGCATTTAAAATTGATTCACTCATTTCCGGTTAAGGTTTTAAGTTCAGAATTTTCAGGCAGCCGCAACATATTTTGTCCGGTTTACCAGAGCCCAGTTTAAAGGCTCGTTAATATGCTATACCCGGCTAATGTCCGTCATGCAAGCTTACAAAAAAGCCGGCAAAAACCAGGTGCCGGCTGTAAATATCTGTACTCTCTTATTATCAGGATGTAATTCTGTTTCTGATGGCCTCGATCTTTTCGGCAAAAGTATCAAGTTGCCGCGCAGTCATAGGCGAACTGATATCTCTTATATATTCATATATCTCTTCCAGATCCTGGTAAAATCCGTAAATGAAAAGATCATCCTCATGGTCATCCAGCAGTTCGAGAAGTTTTTCCAGGGGTTCATCCTGCGCCAGAATTATATCGGTAATTTCTGTATTGTCCCTGGCACCAATTGCAATCTGCGAGGTGAGGTACATACCTTCAATCCAGCTTCCGGTCATAACAAGCAGTGAGAGGTCGTCCCTGCGGTTCTCGGTAAGGAAAAGGTAAGTATCATAAACCGATTCGGAAACTATTGCAATAAGGGAATCTTTGTTTTCCAGATTCCTCTCCACACGCTGAACAAAAACCTGATTGAATGTGGTGGTAATATTGAGTTCGTCTATAAGCTGCTTGCACACCTGGAGGTATTTTCTGATGTCCTGGTGCATCTCATAGGTTGCCGCATAGCTCAGATCAGCTCCGTACACTCCAAGGTTCAGTGCCTTGCTGTACTCGGTAAAGTAGTTGTCAACATTTGCAGCAGGATTTGAAATCCCGAGAATATATGCGGCACCCGCACGATTCAGCATTTGAACAACTTCCACTGAAGTTGGGATCGGGTAATCTTCAAGACCCTCTATGGAACGGACGGCTGTTTCTGTCCTGTCCCTTTCGGCGGTAACGGTCCTGCTTTCTCTTTCCTGTCTGCCGCCGCATGATGAGAGCATAAGCGCAACAACAACGGCAGGAACGAAATAACGGAATATTCTGACTTTCTCCATCTGAATTAATTGTTTAATAATTTATTGAACGAAATAATACTCAAATATACATGAAATTTTTTTATCTGAAATACTCACAGACAGATGAAAAAATTTCATGGGAAAGCGAAGCATTTCCGGCTGCAGGTCAGGGGTTTTCCGGCCTGCCGGCGTCTATCTCAGTGAGAAACCGGTTGAGCCGAGCAGGTACCCTTCGGTGTACACTTCAACCATGTAATCGCCCGCTATAAGGCTGCCGTCATCATCGTAATAGATGCAGGCATCAATATCGATATTTTCATAGTTTATCTGCCTTGAAGCCGTGAACACAACCGGTTCGCCATCAACCATCATAATATTGTCGGCCGAGGTTGCCAGCACAAGGCCGTCAGGTCTTTTGATCCGCATATATACCGTGCGCATTCCGGCTTCAGCAATTGCGTTTCTTTTCAGGGTAAAACAGACCTGTATCTGCTCGGTACGTCCGATCCTGCCGATCTCACGCCCACGCCGGTTAATCGGTGAGGCTACAAGGTTTTCTACAATCAGCCTTGAACCAAGTTCAACCCTCGCAGACAGATCCTCCTTGATCTCCCTTTCCTGCTGCAGCTGGGTCTCAAACCTTGCTGCCTGCTGCCTTACCTCCACATTTTCCTGCCTCAGCCGTATATTCGCCTGGTTAAGAGAGTCAACCTGCACAATGTAACTTTTCAGCACATCCCTCAGTGTACCAAGTTCCCTTCTATACTGGTTTATTGTGGCAGCGTTGTTTATCCTGGTATGGTTAAGCTCCTCAATTAGGTTATCAATCTCTTCCTGCCTGGCATCAAGCTGTGCATTCATGCTGTCATTATCAGTCCTCAGCACCGCATACTCGTCTGACAGATCCTCGAAATCGCGTATAAGCTGGAACCTTTCGGCTGTTACCTCCGCCAGTTTGATGGCCTCCTGCTTCCTGTCGTAAAGAAGCCAGCCGAGTACCACAATCAGCACTACCAACAGTGCTGTCAGCCCTATCAGTATCCTTGTCAGTTTTTGTGACGATAATTTCGCTTTCGCTGAATCATCAGCCATTCTCTCCTCCTTGTCCATCGATTTACCTCCATTTTCTTTTATAGGACCACAAAAGCAATGCCACACCGGCAATAATGAAGGGCACACTTAACCACTGTCCCATATTAAGCCTCATTGCCGTTTCAAAATCAACCTGCACCTCCTTAATGAACTCGATCAGGAACCTGACTGTCCACAGCAGTATGAGAAATATGCTGAACAGGTAACCCTCCTTCGGTTTGCCATCCTGTTTAAAGTACATTGCATATAGCAACCCGAAAATGGCCAGGTATGAGAGTCCTTCATATATCTGTGTGGGATGTTTGGGTAACGTTTCTCCTGCAAGTGCAAAGACAAATCCCCATGGCAGGGATGTTTCCACACCGTATATCTCTGAATTCATCAGGTTACCCATGCGTATGAAAAACCCTCCCAGGGCAACTACAATTACTATACGATCCAAAATCCACAGATATGGCCTCCTGACACTTTTTGAATAGTAATACAGAGCTATCAGTATCCCGATAGCCGCACCGTGACTTGCCAGACCCCCCCTCCATATCTTCAGTATTTCGATAGGATTGCTGAGGTAGTAGGCGGGTTCATAGAAGAAGCAGTGTCCGAGCCTGGCTCCGATTATGGTGCCTATAGCCGTATATACCGTCAGCCTGTCAAGCAGTTCGACAGAAATACCCTCCTTCCTGAATATTCTCAGAAAAACAAGGTACCCGAAAAAAAAGGCCGATGCAAAAAGCAGCCCGTACCAGCGAACAGCAAAATTGCCAATTCTGAATATTTCGGGATCGGCGGTCCACTCGATGGAAGTCAGTAGCATAGCTGTTGATTTTAATTGGACGGTAAAAATATAAAAGAATTGCAAGATTAGGGATCATGAGGAGCTATAATTGATAATTATTTGTTGCAGGCGCCGTTTTAAGAAATGGTGAACTATTAACTTGACCGGCTCCGGTTCCTGCAGTAAACTGCAGGATCACAGGTTTTAGCCGGCAGGCACCCGCCAGGCAGGACCGTTATAATGGTGTGCTCCGCAAACCTGTGCACCATCAGAGAATTGTCATATATTTGCACCTTGTAAAACATTATGAGTTTGTTGAAGAAGATCCCCCTTACAGTAATATTTCTGGCTGCAGTGCTTATCCTGCCGCTGCTTTTTCCCCGTTGCGCCAATATTATCCCGCCAACCGGGGGGCCGCGCGACACTATTCCCCCTGAACTGGTTAGCAGCGAACCGCCTAACTATTCGACACGTTTTACAGGTACCGCGATAAGGATAGAGTTCGATGAGTTCATCCAGTTGCGCAACATTAACCAGCAGTTCATAATAACCCCTCCGCAGTTGGAGAGACCGGAATTCAGGGTCAGGGGAAGGAACCTGCTGATAGACCTGGATACGGAGCTTATTCCCAACACTACCTATACACTCAATTTTGGAGAAGCGATAGTCGACCTGAACGAAGGGAATGTCCTTACAAATTTCGAGTTCGTCTTTTCAACCGGCGATATTATTGATTCCCTGTATTATTCGGGTATCGTCCTCAACGCCTTTAACAACGAACCTGAAGAGGGTGTGGTTGTTATGCTGTATGACAATCTTCACGATTCGGTTCCGTACCGGCAGATGCCCCTTTATGCCAGACGTACAGGCAAAGACGGCCGTTTCAGGCTGAATAACCTGAGGACCGACACCTTCAAAGTGTTTGCCCTGAGGGATGCCGGGAACAATTACCTCTACGATCAGCCAGGTGAAGAGGCAATAGCTTTTCTGGAGGATTTACTGGTTCCGGGATTCCATCCCGACGCTGCCGGACCTGATTTTCTTCCTGACACCCTGGTATCCGAAGAGGCCATGACAATAACGGAGGAACCGCCGGTAACAGGGCTTGCATGGCAGCCGGCCGAACCTGAAATGCAACAGGAGCTTGACACAATCGCCGCGCAGCAGCAGGAATGGGCCGCTATTCAGGCGGGACTGCATGACGTTGATACGATCCCGGTGGCGGGCGATTATTATGATCCTGCCCCCCCGTTTGGCTTCAGGACCGGAGATACCCTTTTCCTGTTCAAAGAGGAAGCAGGACGGCAGTATATAAGGCGCACCGAAAGGTCCCGTCCGGGAGAGCTCCTTTTTGTGTTCAACCTTCCCGTTGCCCCGGGTTGGTTGGCCGAACCACTCAACTTTGATCCCCCGGAAAACTGGATGCTGACAGAGAGGAATTCCCGTAACGACAGTATCTGGTTATGGATCACAGATGCAGAAACAAGGAGTACGGAGTCCCTGCGGTTTGCCGTCAGTTACAGGGCTGACGGACCTTCTGATTCGATCAGGACCGTTACTGATACCGTCAACCTGAATTACGTTGAACGCACCACTACACGACGGCAGGCCGCCACGGCTGAGGAACCCGTCCTTGAGGTAACTTTCGGGACAGCTGCACGGGGCAACATGGAACTTAACCGGAACCTCCGGTTATCCTTTCCCTCACCACTTAACTCGTTCGACTACTCGTTAATGGACCTGGCTGTCATCAGGGACAATGATACGGTATCACGCAGCTTTAAACTTACTGCAGATTCCTTGCAAATACGGAGATATAATCTTATAACTGAGTGGCTGGAGGCGGAAGAATACCGCTTTACCGCCCTTCCGGGTGCGTTTGAAGATATATTCGGAGTCCTTTCCGATTCGCTCAGGCTTGTGTTCCGGACAAGAGCAAAGGATGACTACGGGAGTATTGTATTAAATCTCAGCGGAGTTAAAGGACACCTGATCGTACAGCTCATAAATGATCGGGGGACAGTTATCAGGGAGGCCTATACCGGAGAAGATACCACAATCACATTTGACTTTCTTCAGCCCGGACAGTTCAGGCTGAAAGCTATATTCGACGACAACGAAAACCGTAAGTGGGATACAGGTAATTACCTTAAGGGTATACAACCTGAAAGGGTCCTGTTCTACCACTCGGTAATAGTTACCAGGGCTAACTGGTCTATAGAAGAGAACTGGGAATTTGAGTAAGGGGCGAACAGTGATCCGCCCCTTTGCCCCAAATTATTATACTGTCAGCCACCTGAGGTGGCAAAGCCTCCCTTCACACCCAAATCCCTGGGGGTTATACAAAGGACCGGTACGGGCGATCTGTTAAGCAGCTGCTGGGCATTATTCCCGATTATGAAATTTGAGATTGCAGAGGTCTGGTCAGTCATGATCGATATAAGGTCAATCTTTTCTGAACTGGCATAATCCACAATCATGTCACATATGTCTTCGCCGGTACGTGTTGAAAACTCCGTCTCAATACCGCCATCATTGAGGTATTCAACAACCTGGTTGGCCCATGATTTGACTCTCTGCACCAGCTCCTGGTCCCTTCCGCTGGATACGGCAAGCACATGGATTTTCGACCCGAAAATTCTTGCTACTTCCGCCGTATAGGGGACCTTCTGCCTGGTATCCTGGGTATAGTCAATGGGCAGCAGTATTCTCCTGAATGTCTTGGGCACCACGCCGTGCCTTATTGTAATTACCGGTTTTTCACTGGCAGTGATGATCCTGAACGCATTGCTTCCTATGAAGCGTTCCTCAAAACCTGAAGCTCCCTGGGTTGATGCTGCAATTATGGAGTTTTCGAAGGCATCTGCCTGTTCGACAACCTCTTTATACACCTTGCCCTTTTTGACAATATAGGTCAGATCAACCCCCGAAGGGAGCTTGTGCTCATATCTGGCCTGGATCTCCCGGAGTTTCGATTTGGCTATCCGCTGCTCATCTTCCTTTGACATGTCACTGATCTCCGAGGTTTTGCCGATTACATAAACAAGCTGGATGCCTGCTTTCGTTTTTGATGATATCATAATGGCCAGTTCAAGCCCGTTCATTGACTCATCAGAAAAATCAAGTGGTACAATAATCTGCTTCATTGTCACTGATTATAGTTGGTTTTTAATAGAGATTATAGTAATTGCCATAAGCTCTGCCTGAAATCTTTTAACGGCAATTTAAGTATTTTTTTTCAAACAGTGGCAGGAAAATCAAATGATTATACGGATGTCCTTGTCACAGCGTCAGCACCCGGCATATGGTAATTATCACCAGTTACAGGCAATATGGATCATCTGCAAAAATGTAACCTGTTACTCATCACAGTTTATATTATTACCAATTTTTCGACTGTTTTTTGTTCCGGGTTGAATTTCTCTCATTCTTTTTTTACATTTACGGTCAAACCAATCTTTCCTAAAAACTATGATGAAAGAAAACTTTGTTCAGTTCATTGAGGACAGTATCAGGAATAACTGGGACATTTCGGCCTTCTCCGACTATAAGGGAGCAAGCTACAAGTATTCCGATGTTGCCCACAGAATCGCCCGTATCCATATTGCTTTTGAGAAAGGCGGTGTGAAGCGGGGCGACAAGATCGCACTTCTCGGCAAAAATTCTGCACACTGGACCATCGTTTACCTGGCGACCATTTCGTATGGGGCGGTCATTGTGCCTGTTTTACCGGATTTCAAGCCAAATGATGTGCACCATATCGTCAACCACTCCGATTCGGTTGTGTTGTTCGTTGCCGACAATATCCTTGAAACTCTCAGCGAAAAGGAGATGAAAAACCTCCACGGGATCTTTTCGGTTAATGATTTTTCTCTGTTATCGGACAAGGGTAATGGCGGACTAAAGGAGGTAATGGCCGGTATTGACAAGCTTTTTGAAGAAAAATACCCCGGCGGCCTCACGGCTGAAAACTTCAGCCTTGAAGAAGTGCCCAACTCCGACCTGGCAGTGATAAGCTATACTTCGGGGACAACGGGTTTTTCGAAGGGGGTTATGCTTCCGCACAACAGCATTGTATCCAATGTAGTGTTCGCACACAACAATATGCCTCTCCAGCCGGGCGATGCCATTGTGTCGTTCCTGCCGCTTGCACATTCATACGGATGTGCTTTCGAGTTCCTTTTCCCGTTCACCCTGGGGTGCCACATCACATTCCTCACCAAGACACCTTCGCCCCAGATCATCCTCGGGGCATTCAAGGAGATAAGGCCGAGGCTTGTTCTTGCAGTACCCCTTATCATCGAAAAAATATACAAGAAACAGCTTCTTCCCGCTCTTGAAAAACCTGTAATGAAGGTCCTGCTGAAGATCCCGGGCGTCAACAAGCTTATATACAAAAAGATCCGTAACAAGCTGGTCGATGTGTTCGGCGGCAATTTCCATGAAGTGGTAATAGGGGGTGCTGCGCTTAACAAGGATGTGGAACTGTTCTTTACCAAAATAGGATTTCCATTCACTATCGGCTATGGCATGACCGAATGTGGTCCGCTCATCAGCTATGCTGGATGGAAAGAGACCAAGCTTGGTTCAGCCGGAAAAGTTGTTGACGGCATGGAGGTCAAAATCGATTCGGCCGACCCCTACAATGAAGTGGGAGAGATCATGGTTCGCGGGGAGAATGTCATGATGGGCTATTACAAGAATGAAGAGGCAACCAAAGCTGTCCTCGTTGAGGATGGATGGTTGCGCACCGGCGACCTTGGTATAATTGACAGTGAGAATTTTATCTTTATCATGGGGCGCAGCAAGAGCATGCTGCTCGGACCCTCGGGCCAGAACATATACCCGGAGGAGATCGAGGCCAAACTGAACAATATGAATTACATCCTGGAATCGGTGGTAATAGAGAGCAAAATTACCGGCAAGTTGATCGGACTCGTTTACCCCGATTACGAAACGGCCAAAGCCGACGGAGTTGATGAGGTACAGTTGGAGGCTATCATGGAGAACCATCGCAAGAACCTCAACAAGGACATACCGGTCTACATGAACCTTTCGAAGGTCCGGATATATCCGGAGGAGTTTGAGAAGACACCCAAAAAGAGTATCAAACGGTTCCTTTACATGGAAGAAGAATAGAATGGCACAAAATAATGGCCCATTCCTGGCATTCGACTTCGGGGCGGAGAGCAGCCGGGCTGTAGCAGGCACTCTTGAAAAAGAGAAACTGGTGCTGAGAGAAATATACAGGTTCTCAACCGGCATGCTCCCCCTGGGCGGACATCTTTACTGGAACATTTACAGGTTCTACGAAGAGATAATCAGGGCCCTTATTTGCTGCAGGGAAGAAAATTCAGAGCCGTGTTCCATCGCGGTTGACTCATGGGGTGTTGATTTCGGTATGCTGGCCGCTGACGGCACCATAGTACGGATACCCTATGCCTACCGCGATCCGCAGGTCATTGAAGCTATGCATGATTTTCACAGGATCATTCCTCCGGAAAGGATCTATGCGCTAACCGGCATCTCGATGCAGCCGTTCAACAGTCTCTACCACCTACATGCAATGAGAGGCAGCAATGACCTGGCCCTGGATGCCGGTGAGCGGGTCATGTTCATTCCCGACCTTCTTAACTACATGCTGTCGGGTGTGAAAAAGACTGAATTCAGCTTTGCCACTACCTCACAGCTTTACAACCCTTTCACGGGAGAGTGGGAAGAGGAGCTTCTGGATGCGGTCGGACTCGATGCTTCGTTTATGAATGAGATCATTGAACCCGGGCAGTTGATAGGCAGGCTCAGTGATGATGGTTGCCGGCAGTCGGGGCTGAAACATGTTAATGTTGCATCTGTATGCTCTCATGATACCGGCTCGGCCATTGTCGCCGTGCCCGCAGAGGATGCCGACTGGGCGTATATAAGCTCGGGAACGTGGTCGCTGATGGGACTGGAGCTTGATTCACCACTGGTGAATGAGAAAACCTTCAAATATAACTTCTCCAACGAGGGCGGTGCCGGGAAGAGGTTCAGGTTCCTGAAAAACATAATGGGCCTGTGGCTGCTGCAACAGTGCCGCGAAAAATGGAAGCAGACCGGTACCGGTTGCGATTACCCCACGCTTATCAATGAAGCCGGAAAAGCTGAGCCGTTCAGGATGCTGATTGACCCCGACCACGAACAGTTTTTCAGTCCCCGAAACATGGTTTCTGAGATAGATACCTTCTGCAAACATACAAGCCAGGCGAAACCGGGTTCAAGAGGCGCATATGTAAGGGCGATCCTTGAAAGCCTTGCCCTTAAGTACAGGTATGTGCTCGACCAGCTCCAGGAAGTATCGGGAAAGCAGATAAACACCATACACATTATCGGCGGCGGTACGCGCAACAAGATGCTGTGCCAGTTCACCGCCAATGCTACAGGGAAAAAAGTCGTTGCAGGTCCGTCAGAAGGAACGGCCGCCGGCAATATCCTCATGCAGGCAATGGCATGCGGAAGGGTCAGCTCCCTTGAAGAGATCAGGTATCTGGTCAAAAACTCCTTTGATGCAGAGGTTTACCTGCCTGAAGATACCGGCAGGTGGGATAATGCATTCAGGGAATTCGTAAACCTTGTTGAAAAAGGCTGAGTCCCCCTTTACAACTATAAAAGCCGGCATGACACCAAATCCGTTCAGGAAACCGGTTCCCTTCTGAAGATGTTAAAGCTGCCGAAGTAACCGTAAACAGCTATCAGCAGGAAGCAGAACCCGGGCACCAGGTAGGCAAGCCTGATGCTGCCGGTAAGATCGGATACCTGTCCCTGTATAGCGGTCAGTACCGCCCCTCCAAGAATCGCCATTATCAGTCCGCTTGCCCCTATCTTGGTATCATCTCCCAGTCCCTTCACTGATATACCGTAAATGGTCGGGAACATGAGCGACATACAGGCTGATATGGCTACCAGGGAAACCGTGGCTGCATACCCGCTGAGGGTAACCACCCCGAGGGTGCATATTATGGCCAGGACTGCCGAGAAGCTCAGGAGGTGCCGGGGACTGAAATACCTCATCAGTCCGGTGAAAACAAACCTCAGCACGGTGAACACCACCAGCGCCGCGATGTACCATGAAGAAGCCTGCTCCTCATTGGTTCCCAGCTCGGTCATCACGTACCTGATGGTGAACGACCACACCCCGATCTGTGCCCCTACATAGAAAAACTGTGCAACTACTCCGCTGACATACCTGGAGTTCTTCAGAAGTCTCCCTATGCTGGCCCTGACATCGACTTTGGCCCCGACATCAGATGCCCTGGGCATTTTTGTAAATGCAATTACCAGCCATATAACCAGCAGGAACAGTGCCACACCCACATAGGGCCCCATCATGGCGTTCAGCTCCTGTGACCTTACAAGGGTCAGTTCTTCGTGGCTCATCATGGCTCTCTGGGTAGCATCGGCATGGTTCAGATGCGACAAAATGAAGAACTTGCTCAGGACGACTCCCGTTATCGATCCGATGGGATTGAATGACTGTGCGAAATTAAGCCGCCTGGTGCCTGACTCTTCCGGCCCCATTGCAATTATATAGGGGTTGGCGGTGGTCTCCAGCACCGATAGTCCCCCGGCAAGGATGAACAGCGCTCCCAGGAAATGGCCGTAGGTCATCGTGATGCTTGCCGGATAGAAAAGCAGTCCCCCGGCAATGAACATCCCCAGACCCAGCAGGATGCCGGCCTTGTAGGTAAACCGTTTTATAAAGATGGCTGCCGGCAACGCCAGGCAGAAATAGGCGCCGTAAAATGACATCTGCACAAAAGAGGTCTGGAAATCGGACATGCTCATTATCCTTCTGAAAGCAGCCAGCAGGGTGTCGGTCATGTTATTGGCCAGTCCCCACATAAAGAACAGGGAGGTAACGAGTATGAACGGTAGCAGGGGAGTTGTCTTTCTCATTGGTAGATTTTTTATCTGGATTAACCGTATAAGGGACCATAGGTGCTGCATGCCCTGTAATCGGCTCCTTCGGGATCCATGCCGAAGGCTGACCATGCAGAGGGACGGTATATCCTCTCCCCGGAAACGTTGTGCATGCATACCGGTATACGGAGAATTGAGGCAAGGCTCAGCAGGTCGGCACCTATATGGCCGTAGGAAAAGGCGCCATGGTTTGCACCCCAGTTGGCCATCACCGAGTATACATCCGTGAAGGCACCCTTCCCGGTAAGGTTGGGTACAAACCAGGTGGTCGGCCAGGTGGGGTCTGTCCTTTTATTTAACATATCATGCACCCCATCAGGGAGTTCGGCCGTGTACCCTTCGGCAATCTGAAGGACGGGGCCGAGATTGCCGATTATGTTTATCCGCGAAAGCGTAACGGGCATTCCTCCCCTGGTAAGGAAGGTGGACGAGAAACCGCCTCCCCTGAAATACTCGGTTGTGGCGGGGCCCCAGGTAGTGTTCTCAAGGCACAGTCGCGCCTCTTCAGGTGTGACCTCCCACCACGGCTTCATGGCAGGTTTACCGTCAATGGTCTGCTGACCTGTGCCGTCAAGGGCCGAAGGACCTGAATTGATAAGGTGTATGAAGCCGCCCGATGCTATCCCCCCGGGCAAATGGCCGGTCACCCGCTTTACCGCGTCGGGGCTCCAGTAGGTCCTTACATCGGAAAAGACCTGTGCCGAGCCTGTAAGCAGATGGCCGAACAGCATGGAAACGCCGTTGAGGGCGTCGTTCTCCGTAGCAAGCATGTAAGGCTGCCTGATCCCGTTCCAGTCGAACGACGAACAGAGTATGGCCTCCATGAAGTCGCCGTTCGGTAAATGGTCGGTCCACTGTCTCTGACCCTGGAAACCGGCAGCGATGGCGTTATGGCCCAGTGCCTCCTCGCCGTATCCCGCATCTTCCAGCCTGGGATTGCCGACCATCATATCGCGTGCTATAAGGGCCATTTTTACAACAAACTGCCAGTCGGCTTCCTTCTGCGACCTGCTTCGCTGCTTACCGGGCGGGTTGCGGTCATCTCCCTCCGGGCAGTTTGCCCTGACCCATACCAGGGCCCGTTCATACTCTTCCTGGTCGTATATCATTTCATTAATACGCCGCACGAACTCGGTCATATCAGCATATTCGCACCTCATGCCAAGGTACTTCTCGAAAAACTGCGCGTCAACTATAGAGCCGGCAATTCCCATGGAGACCGACCCCATGGAAAGGTAAGATTTGCCGCGCATTGTCGCAGCCGCCAGTCCGGCCCTGACAAAGCGCAGTATCTTTTCTTCCACATCGGCCGGTATAGTCTCATCGTTGCTGTCCTGCACATCCCGGCCGTAAATGCCGAATGCAGGAAGCCCCTTCTGGTTATGTGCTGCCAGGACGGCCGCCAGGTAGACTGCCCCGGGCCTCTCTGTTCCGTTAAAACCCCATACTGCTTTCGGTATATGAGGATCCATATCCATAGTTTCGCTTCCGTAACACCAGCAAGGCGTAACAGTGAGCGAAACCCCCACTCCCATGGCCGCGAACTTGTCGGCACAGGCAGCTGCTTCGGCAACACCGCCGATGCACGTATCGGCAATAACGCACTCAACCGCGGTGCCATCTGAATGACGAAGAGTAGATTCAATCAGGGTCTTCGCCCTTTGCGCCATGTCAATTGTCTGTTTTTCGAGAGACTCCCTCACTCCCTTGCGTCTGCCGTCAATTGTCGGTCTTATGCCGATCTTCGGCGGCTGCCCTATAAGGCGTTTGCGGTTACTGGTATCCATAGCAGAAATATTGTTAAGGTTTGCAATCTATGCATCTCTTAAATTATTCCTGCAATATAGAAATTTTCTTTTTATGGCCAGCACAAGACAGCCCACTAACAGTATCCCATCATTTTCCTGATCTTGTATATCGAAAGCTCTTCGTAGGCTTTCTCAATATCATGATCGATATTGACAGGATTGGCGAGGGAAGGTGCCCGGAAGTCAGAAGGTTCCTCGCTCACACACTGCCGGCGCAGTTTTATCAGATTGTCGATTTTCTTCTCCTGGTGGTTTATCAATCTGTCAAGGGTACCCATAATTCTTTCTTTTCGGTTCCTGAATATGAGACGACCGTGGGAGAGATTAGTTACATGCCGGTGACAAAAAATTAAGGTTTCTTAAACTATTGCGTATTTTTACAGGGCCTGAAGCATAAATTATGGAACAGATCACAATCATAGTGGCAGGAGGATCCGGTACCCGTATGAACACCGTAATCCCGAAACAGTTTCTCCTGTTGAATGATGAGCCTGTCCTGATGAGGACAATACGGACGTTTAACGGATTCAGTCCCGGTATGGAGATAGTGGTCGTATTGCCGGCCGACCAGGTGAAATACTGGGAGACCATTTGCCGGAAACAGAGGTTCAGCATACCGCACACGATCGTGGAGGGCGGAAAGACCCGGCACCATTCGGTGAAAAATGCAATTAAAAGAATAAAACCGGGCATGCTGGTAGCGATACACGACGGCATCAGGCCCCTTGTAAGCCAGGCCCTTATCCGTACCTGTTTCGATACCGCCTACGTTCTGGGTAATGCCGTTCCGGTGACCGGGCTGTCCGATTCGATCCGCCAGATTGAAGGCGACAGGAATTTCAGGGCCGACCGCTCACTGTTCAGGATGGTGCAGACACCGCAGGTATTTACGTCAGACATCCTTATCGAAGCTTTCAGGCAGGATTACGATCCGGTATTTACCGATGAGGCAACTCTTGTGGAGAGGGCCGGGCACAAAATACACATGGTGAAGGGCCAGCCCGAGAATATCAAGATCACCACGACACTCGACATGTGCATTGCCTCGGCAATAATAGACGCATGCTGAG
>SLOE01000003.1 GCA_007132715.1 Bacteroidales bacterium | reverse complement strand
GCGAACCCGGTGAGCGGGAATACCTACGGGAGCAGCGCAACCGGTTCCGGTATCAGGTCGGCCCATTACGTTGCCGACACCACGCTTTATGAAAAAAGCTATCTGAGATGTTTTGAGATCTTTCACGGCGCTCCTTCTGATTACTGCTTCCTTGCACTGCTTCCCTCCTACCTGGAAAGAGGTGATTCGTCGCTGGTTTATATGGCTGACGGGCTGATCAGAAAGAGCGGCAGGCCCGAAAGCGGCTTTTACCTGGATGATCTTGATTCACTTGCACGGGTCATCAGGTCCAACGAAAAGAGGGGCCTCAGGACATTCCTCCTGGGGGTAAGCTTCGCCCTGCTCGACCTGTTCAGCCGGTACGAATTCAGGCTCAGGAACACTATTGTTGCAGAGACAGGAGGGATGAAGGGCCGGAGGAGGGAGATTACCCGGGAGGAGCTGCATGACCTGATCAGGCGGGGAAGCGGACTGCAGCATATACATTCGGAATACGGCATGACCGAGCTGCTTTCCCAGGCATGGTCACAAGCGGGCGGCATTTTCCACACCCCTCCATGGATGAAGGTCATGATAAGAGACGCATATGATCCCTTCTCCTGCCTTGAACAGGGCCGCAGCGGGGGAGTTAACATCATTGACCTGGCCAACATCGATTCTTGTGCGTTCATAGAAACGGCCGACCTTGGCAGATTGCATCCCGCGGGCGGGTTTGAGATACTGGGGAGGTTTGACGATGCCGACTTACGCGGTTGCAACCTGCTGACAGAATAGGAACGGCCCGGTGTTGTTCAGCAGTCAGCTTCAGCCGACTGCTGAAAATGCATTCTCCATATGTTCTATCCTGTACTGGTCACCTTCGAAGACCACCGTTATGATATCAAAACGAACGTCAACATCGAGGTCATTCCTGCGGATGTAGGCATTGGCAGCCCTTATAAGCAGTTTCTGCTTCCTTTTGTTCACAGTACCTGTAAGTGTTTCAAGAGAACCCCGGGTACGGGTCTTCACCTCGGCAATAATCAGCTGGTCGCCCTTTCGTGCGATGATATCCACCTCCAGATGGCCTGACCTCCAGTTCTTCTCAAGGATGGAGTAAGAACCGGCGGCAAGGTGGGATGCGGCGATCTCCTCTCCGCGGATACCCAGTTCATTGTGCTCAGCCATATCAGTCTGCCGGCCCCGGCCGGTTCATTACCTGAATGTTATGCTGCCCGTTCTTTCTTCCACCGACAATGTTACCTCGCGGCCCATGATAAGCGGGTGGTTCTCCGGCTGATGTCCTGCCGGGAATCCGAACATTACCGGGATATCATAGTCAGACACCGCCCGGGCAATTATCTCTCCGGCAGATTCCCCGAAAGGGACATCGTTGTCGTTCATGCCGGTCATTCCCCCTACAACAAGTCCCGCAACCGGTTCAAACATACCGCTTCGTTTCAGTGCCATCATCATACGGTCCAGGTGGTAGAGGTACTCACCCACCTCCTCGATAAAGAGAATGCAGCCCCGTGTGACCGGAGCCGAATTTGATCCCATGATGCTGCAGAGGACCGACAGGTTGCCGCCGGTAAGCACACCCGTGGCCCTGCCCGTTCGTGAAAGCTTATGATTTGGCAGGTAATATGCAGGCAGGGTACCGAAAAGCGCCTCCCTGAGAAGCTTCATCGAGCGCCCGGAAACAGGCTTCTTCTTATCAGTTGCCAGCTCAGCCGCCATGGGGCCGTGAATCGTTTCCACACCGCATATCCTGTTGATATGGCTGTGAAGCACAGTAACATCACTGTACCCGACAAGCCACTTGGGCTTCTTCATGAAGCTGGTGAACTCCAGCTCATCGACAATTCTCACGCAGCCGTATCCTCCGCGGGAACATATCACCGCACTGACCGATTCATCATCGAGCATGGCCTGCAGGCCAGATACCCTCACTGTGTCGGAGCCACCGAACTGATTGAATACTGAATAGACCCCTGCAGCCATAACCACCTCCAGTCCCCACTCCCCAAAACATTTCACGGCATTATCCAGGGCGCCACCGGGGATCCTGCCGGCAGGCGTCACAATGCCGATCCTGTCTCCTTTCTTCAGCGCAGGTGGTGTGATCATAGGACAAACAGATTTTTCAGTAACGGTAATGATCGGGTTTATAGGGGCCCTCTACCGGCACACCTATATATTCGGACTGATCCTTTGTCAGCTTTGTAAGCTTCACCCCTATCTGCTCCAGGTGAAGCCTTGCCACCTCCTCATCAAGTTCCTTGGAAAGCCTGTACACCCCTGTTTTATACTTGTTCTTCCAGAGGTCGATCTGTGCAAGTACCTGGTTGGTAAAGGAGTTGCTCATAACAAATGACGGGTGTCCGGTTGCACAGCCCAGGTTAACAAGGCGCCCCTCGGCCAGCAGTATTATCGAATGCTCCCAGGGGAACACGTACTTGTCAACCTGTGGCTTGATATTTATCTTTTGGATACCTGGATAGGCTTCAAGCTTTTCAACCTGTATCTCGTTGTCAAAGTGGCCTATATTGCAGACTATAGCCTGGTCCTTCATCTTGGCCATGTGTTCAACTGTAATCACATCCCTGTTGCCGGTGGCGGTAACAAAAATATTCCCCTCATCCAGGGCCTCTTCGACGGTCTTAACCTCAAAGCCCTCCATGGCAGCCTGCAATGCACATATCGGGTCAATTTCGGTTATTATCACCCTGGCACCGTATGCCCTCATCGACCTTGCAGAACCCTTGCCCACATCGCCATATCCAAGCACGACAACGACCTTGCCGGCAAGCATCACATCGGTAGCACGCTTGATGCCGTCGGCCAGCGACTCCCGGCATCCGTAAAGATTGTCAAACTTGGACTTTGTAACAGAATCATTTACATTGATGGCAGGGAAAAGGAGTGTTCCTTCCGATTTCATCCTGTAGAGCCTGTTAACTCCCGTGGTTGTCTCCTCAGAAACGCCTTTTATGCCTTTGGCCATGCGGTGCCACTTACCGTGGTCAGCCTCCAGGTACTCCCTGAGTATCCTGAGTATCTCGGCCTCTTCAGTGCTTTCCGCTTCCCTGTCAAGCACAGTGGCATCCTCTTCTGCCTCATATCCCTTATGAATAAGCAGGGTGGCATCGCCGCCGTCATCCACAATTATGTTGGGCCCCTTTCCGCCCTGAAAGGTAAGGGCCTGAGCCGTACACCACCAGTATTCACGGAGCGTCTCCCCTTTCCATGCAAAAACCGGGATGCCGGCCTCTGCCATGGCTGCTGCCGCATGGTCCTGCGTGGAGAAGATGTTGCAGCTTGCCCAGCGAACTTCTGCACCGAGAGCAACAAGAGTCTCAATAAGAACTGCCGTCTGGATGGTCATATGCAGGGATCCAGTGATCCTGGCGCCCCTGAGGGGTTTCTCATCGGCATATCTCTCCCTGAGGTCCATCAGTCCGGGCATCTCCTTTTCTGCAATCTCAATCTCTTTCCTGCCCCATTCTGCAAGGCCTATATCCCTGATCTTGTATGGCAGGGCGTCGGTAATTGTTTCCATATCTTAAGTGCTGTTTTACTGCAAAGATAATAAAAAAAGGGGCGATCCGGATTCAGGTATGCCGGGCGGTCAATGCCATAATTCAGGCTATTCCGTTTCCTGCAAATCCTGACCCCAGCAGTTACCCGTTGCCTGCAGTGTCTGTACCCGGTCCTCTGCAAGCTGCTTCTTCAGCAGGCCGAGGGAATCAAACCGCTTCTCATCGCGCAGGCGTTCGATGAAACTGATCCCGATCACACTGTCGTATATATCACCTTCAAAGCCTATGATGTGAACCTCAAGGGTTCTTTCCCCGGATGACCGGGAAAGAGTGGGTCTGAAACCTATGTTCATCATGCCCGGGTAGCTTGTGCCCTCTATTTCAGCACAAACAGCATACACGCCGTCGGCCGGTATAAGCTTGCCGGGGTCCTCCGGAGATATGTTGGCAGTGGGATACCCTATCGACCTCCCCAGCCGCAGGCCGCCCGTTACCCTGCCCCTGAGGCTGTAGTGCCAGGACAGCATCCCTGCGGCTTCCCTTACATTCCCTGCTGAGAGCATCTCCCTTATAAGTGATGAGCTGACCGGCCGGCCTCCCCCGGTCACCGGGCCCAGTTGCTCAACTGAAAAACCGTAGAGGCGGGCACAGCTTTGCAGGCTTTGATAGTTACCCTCGCGCCTGTGTCCGAAATGATGGTCAAACCCAAAAACAAGGTGAGCAAGTCCGGTCCGCTCCACCAGGTACTCCCTTATAAAACGGCACGGCGGGATCTTCGAGAACTCGCTGGTGAAGTTGATCACGATCAGATGATCGATGCCGTGTTTGCCGATCAGCCTGGCCTTTTCATCCAGGGTGGTCAGGAAACCGGGATGCTCTCCCTTGCCCCCGGTTACCATCCTGGGATGAGGATCGAATGTCACAATTACCGATTCGCCGCCGGATTCGACGGCCCTCATTTTCAGTAACGAAAAGATGGCGGCGTGCCCACGGTGGACACCATCAAAGACGCCTATTGATATTACAGGTTTGTTAAGCCTTCCGGGCAATTCACCTTTATGTACCTTCAAGTCTTTCTGCTTTGGTTCAGTGGTGCAATTTCTCAATTTTTCGGGCGAAATCCAGATATTTCCTGTACAATTTTGAATAAATCTCTGCAAAACCGGCCCTTGGTGTGTACTCCTTCTCGAATCCGCTGCCCATAACTTCCTGTGCCTCCTCAAAGGAGCCATGCATGCCTGCCGCTACCGATGCAGCCATGGCAGATCCCAGCGCACAGGTCTCATTGCTTTGCACCACCGACACCGGCATATCAAGCACATCGGTCACGATCTGCATCACAAAGGGTGACTTCTTTGCTACACCCCCCAGCGCCACCACCCCGTCTATCCTTACGCCTTCGCTCACGAACCTTTCGATAATGGCTCTTGCCCCATATGCAGTAGCTTCGACGAGGGCCCGGAAAACTGCCGGGGCATCGCTGCCCAGGGAGAGTCCGCCAACAGCCCCCTTAAGCACCTGGCTGGCATCCGGTGTGCGGCGGCCGTTAAGCCAGTCGACCGCGATCAGTCCGCTCTCCTCCGGATCAACCTTTTCTGCAGCTTCAGCCAGCCGGTCAATCAGGTTCGCGGCAACTGTCTCCTTAAGCTTCTGCAGATCCCCTTCCTGCAGACCCCCGGTGCCTGCGGGCAGATTTTCAAGCGGCCACATGAGAAGATCCCTGAACCAGGCATAAACATCGCCGAAAGCAGACTGTCCCGCCTCCAGCCCTATCATTCCGGGTATTATGGAACCATCAACCTGGCCGCAAATACCAGGAACAAGCCTGTCTCCAAACTCGTCTGCAGGAACCGTCACCATATCACAGGTAGAGGTGCCCATCACCTTGCTCATGAAATAGGGCCGGATCTCTCCGCCTACCGCCCCGAGGTGGGCATCAAAGGCTCCAACCCCCACGGTAACACCCCGGGGCAAGCCCAGTCTCTCAGCCCATTCATCGGTCATTATACCTGCCGGCAAATCGCTGGTGTATGTATCTGTGTATAGCCTTTCACGAAGCCCCCCCAGCAGAGGATCCAGTTTCTGAAGGAATTCTTCTGCCGGAAGGCCTCCCCAATCAGGGTGCCACATGGCCTTATGACCAGCTGCACAACGGCTCCTTTTCACTCCGGGAACCTGGCCGACGCCGGTGAGCAGAGCAGGTATCCAGTCGCAATGCTCGATCCATGACCATGCCCCTTCGCCTACCTCACTGTCTTCTCTCAGTATATGCAGTATCTTGGCCCAGAACCACTCAGAAGAGTAAATGCCGCCCTCGTACCTGGTATAGTCGGGACCGCCCCAGCTTCTCGCCAGGTGGTTTATTTCTTCAGCCTCCTTTACGGCAGTGTGGTCCTTCCACAAGATGAACATGGCGTTCGGGTTCTCTTCAAATCCGGGTTTAAGTGCCAGCGGGATGCCGGCCTCATCAACCGCAACCGGTGTTGAGCCGGTGGTATCGGCCGTTATTCCTGCTATATTATCCCTTACTTCCCGGGGTAACCCCGAAAGCGCCTGGCTGACCGATCTTTCAAGTCCCTCGATATAATCAAGCGGATGCTGTCTGAACATGTTCCTGGCGGGATCACAATAACGTCCCTTTTTCCACCTGGAATATTCCCATACCCCGGTGCCGGCCTCTTCGCCGGTAAATACATTCACAACAAGCGCCCTGACCGAATCGGTGCCATAATCAAGTCCGATAACATATTTCTCCTTATCCATATTCTCAGATTTTTAAAGTGTTCAATATACATTTAAAATAGTATTATTCAAAAAACATTAAGTAAATTATCACTCTCCTTACCGGGGTCGCGGATTTTACCTATTTTTACTTTAAAAGTACATTAAGCGGAGCGACAAATGGAAACACCCGGTATCATAAAAACCGACCCCTGGCTTAAGTCCTGGGAAAAAAAGATCCTTGCCAGGCAGAGGAAAGCCGCCGAAATGGAAGAGCAGCTTACCGGCGGGGTACCGCTGAAGGAATTTGCCAACGGACACCTTTTTTTCGGGGCTCACCGGGAAGGCGGCAAATTGGTATTTCGCGAGTGGGCGCCCAATGCTGAGAAGATATTCCTCACAGGAAGCTTTTCTGATTGGCGTGAGAGTGATGAATATTTATTTTCAAAAACTGACAACGGTGTATGGGAGCTAAGCCTTGAGTCCGGTGTTTTAAACCACGCCGACCTTTACCGGCTGTCGGTCATCTGGAAGGGAGGCAGGGGGAGCCGCATACCGGCATATGCAAGGAGAGTGGTACAGGACCCCGATACGCTCATATTCAATGCGCAGTACTGGGATCCGCCCGATCCCTATAAACCCGTGAACACTGCTCCGGATCTTTCTTCCGGTCCACTGCTGATATATGAGGCCCATACCGGCATGGCGACCGAGGAGCAGAGAACCGGCACATTCAATGAGTTCAGGGAGCAGGTGCTGCCCTACATCCACCGTGCCGGATACAACACAATACAGCTGATGGCCGTACAGGAGCATCCTTACTACGGTTCTTTCGGATACCACGTTTCCAACTTTTTTGCCGTATCGTCCCGTTTCGGGACACCCGATGATCTAAGACGGCTCATTGATGATGCCCACGGAATGGGAATAGCAGTGATCATGGACCTGGTCCATTCCCATGCGGTAAAGAATGTGAACGAGGGTCTTGCAGAGCTTGACGGTACCGGCTGGCAGTATTTCCATTCAGGGGCGAGGAGGGAACATCAGGCATGGGATTCGCTATGCTTCAATTACGGCAAACCTGAGGTTGCCCATTTCCTGCTTTCCAACTGCAAGTTCTGGATCGATGAGTACGGTTTTGACGGGTACCGTTTCGACGGGGTTACAAGCATGCTCTATCTGGATCACGGACTTGAAAGGAGCTTTACCAGTTATGATGACTACTTTGACGGAAGCCAGGACGAAGATGCAATTGCATACCTTACACTTGCCGGCAGGCTTATCCACCAGGTAAAGCCGGGGGCATTATGCATAGCCGAAGAGATGAGCGGTATGCCCGGACTGGCGGCACCTGCCGATAATGGCGGCATGGGGTTTGATTACCGGCTGTCAATGGGGATCCCCGACTACTGGATAAAGATAATAAAGGAGCTTCCCGATGAAAGATGGAACACAGGGGAGATATGGCACGAGCTTACACAAAAAAGGATCGAGGAAAAGACCGTTTCATATACCGAATCGCACGACCAGGCGCTTGTAGGCGACAAGACCATTGCCTTCAGGCTGATGGACAAGGATATGTACGACCACATGGACAAGGCATCCCAGTCCCTTATAATAGACAGGGGCATTGCCCTGCACAAGATGATCAGGCTTGTTACCATAGCTACGGCAGGCGGAGGATACCTGAACTTTATGGGTAACGAATTCGGGCATCCCGAATGGATCGACTTTCCCAGGGAAGGCAATAACTGGTCATATTTCTATGCAAGGAGGCAATGGAGCCTGGCCGGTGACAAAAGGCTGCGGTACCATCAGCTCGGCGATTTTGACAGGGAGATGATCTCTCTTATCAGGAGCGATCCGGACTATTACACCTATCAGCAGCACCTTGTTCATAACAACGAAGATGATCAGGTCCTGGCATTCACCCGCGGGTCACTGCTTTTTGTGTTCAATTTCAACCCCTCTGCCTCGTTTTCAGGGTACGGCATAAAGATGACACCGGGCCGGTACAGGGTGAAACTCAGCACCGACAAACCAGCGTTCGGGGGTTTCGGACGCATTGACGAAAATATTGAGTATGTAACAGACTGGAACGGCAAAGTTAATTCGCCTCACTACCTGAACCTGTATATTCCAAGCCGCACTGCGGTGGTTTTTGAAAAACAGAAGGCCAGGAGCATCTATGATAAGGGGCAGGCCTGACAAAGAGGCCCGACGCTTTGAAACAGATGCTGCCTATGGAGTATCTATATAATAAGGGGCAGGCCTGACCCGACGGTTACAGTGCAGAACCATCATTCAATATCAAGGGTAAAGGTGGAATAGCCCGGCAGTCCGTTATGCCCTATACCCTGAATGATGAATATCAGCCTGTCTGTTCCCTCACTGAAGGGCAGGCGCAGACCGGCTTTGCCGCTTTCACCCGTTACAATATCGGGTTCCCAGTAGACGGTCGCTTCCACATCATCGCCGCTGCGTATACCGGGCAGGATTATTCTGTCGCTGTAGAACTCACGGGCATCGTGGTACCCAAGCATTGACAGCTCCATCACATCTTCCAGGCCACTGTATCCGGGCCTCCTGGTATATGCCAAAATGACGCCCGTACCGCCCCTTACACCAAAGATAGCCGCACTGGTACCCCTGAAGATCTCGACACGCTCAACCTCGCGAGGGTAAATACTCAAAAAGGCGTCCCGGTGCACAAAAGCGCCGTCAAGCATGAACCTCGCTTCATTGGAGCCATATATGCTTGAAGGACCGCGGATGATTATCTGGTTACCGTCAAAATAGAGCCCGGAAGCCCTGTTTCTCAGAACCTCGAAAAGGGTCCTTTCAGTGAATGTTTCGTAATCGATATAGATGGTCTGGTCGGGTGTTCCGTAAACCCGGGGTGCTGTTTTCCTCACAGGAGCCCGGGCATATGGTGAGCGCCCGGCGCTTCTGTCACGGCTCCAGTTATCGCCCCGTGCAACCACCTCGTGCCTCCGGGTATTAACACCAAATTCATATTCGAATCCCCCGGCAGACTGCAATGTCAGTTCGAACTCCGGGGGATAATTCCCGGGAAGCCGGCGGCTGGACAGTTCCGCTGCCACCTCTCCCTTATAGAACAATCCGGAAAACAGAAAATAGCCGTTCCGGTCGGTTACGGTTTCATATAGGCTGTCATGACCGCTTCTTATCCTGAGCCTCACAGGATAGTTGCTGAGGACCTCATCCTTCGATGGGTCCCTGAGCCTGCCCGCCACAGTGAGGCCGGGCTCCCCGGAATATCTTATCTCAGGCAGCATACCAGCGGCGATTTCATCCCAGTTGAACCTTCTCCACCCGTATGTCATAAGAAGCATATCAGCTACATCGGCCCTGTCGTCTGCCTGCTCAAGATAGTAGAGCGGGTCACCGGTCATACCCTCCAGGTCGGAGCTGAAGAGTAGATAAGGGAGGATACCCGCCTGCCGGCCGTTTATGCCGGATCTGCCTGAAACAGCAGAAAGGGAAAACTCCCCTGCCACGGGGTGACCGTTCTTATCTGTTACAGCCAGGCTCATATCCAAAAAACTGTTATCTTCTTCGGAAGAGATGCCCACCTCGGGTGCAATTTGAAGTCCGTCACCCCTGTCAACGAACAGAAGCCTTTCTGCAACCGGAATGTGGTCTGATGTAAAAATTGTAAAATGGGCAATGCCTGACGGGAACAGTTCCCTGTCCAGTTCCATCTCAAATCTTCCTTCAGTTATCAGGTGACTGCCCGCGTACCGGGGTTTGCCCCTTGTATGGCCGACCACAATGAGCTCTTCGGAATAAAGAGGGTTCTGTGCGGTTACATTCGCAGATACCTGCAGCCTGATATGTTTTTCATCCTGATCTGCCCTCAAAACATATCCCTCATCCAGTACCTGTGGCAGTTCATAAGTGTCTGACCTCTCACCGTTAACCGACACCCTGGCCCGGTACTCCCCCCCGGCGACCGGCTCAAGTTTAAACACCCCGATCCCGAGCATACCGGTTTCCAGAACAGCGACCACATTACCTGACCTGTCTGTTACCTCTCCTTTGGCATCATGTCCCCTTCCCAGTCCGTCAAAAGCCCTGAAGGCAACCCTGTTGACAGTTCCGGCCACCAGGTTGCCTCCCTCGGGGAAGAATGCAACGTCATATGAACTCTCCTGCCTGCCCAGTCTCCGGTTGAATATCCTGTTCCTGAATATCTCCATCCGGGGGATCATGTTCTCCCATGACGGATTGCTGATATAGAGGCTCCTGGTGAAGAGATTATCCTCACCTGAATTTCTCATCCATGCAGAATAGGCCCTGAGAACATAATTACCTTCCGGCAGGTTTCTGGGGAGTCTGATATCCCCTTTGGCAACACCATCCCTTGCCTGCAGCAGCCTTATGGCCATCGGGTTTCCACCGATACCCAGAAGCTCGACAAAAATGTTGTTCATGCCGGCAGCCGGCCGGTGCGTTACCGCATCGACCAGATATGCCTTGAACCATATTGTCTGTCCGGTCTGATACCCCGACTTATCAAGGTGCAGAAAAACCTTATGGTCTCCCAGGTGTTCGGTATACGCCTGAAGGTTGGCGGCCAGGGCCGGAACGGGGGCATTATCATTCACTGCCAGGACCGGAACGGGGGCATCATCATTCGCTGCCAGGACCGGAACGGGGGCATCATCATTCGCTGCCGGCGAAAACTGGAACAGAAATACCAGGGTTATTAAAAACATCCAAAACTTCTTGACTCCCATAACGGAGAATATTTTCAAAGCAACACAGGACCTGTTACTGTCATTTATGCGCTTTACCGGTTTTGATATCCTTTAATAAAACAGGAACAAGCATCAAAATGTTTTGCTAAGGGATAAAAAAACAGGTAAAAGTCCCTTCTTTTTGGAAATATCCCGTCAGCCCGGTATATTTATCATCAAATCAGCTTTGTCTGGTATCCCTTCCACCGGCAGGTGTTTATCAAACTGTCCTGCCGCGTGGCATTATTAACCGTAAATCACAAACCGATGGAAACTGCCAGAAATAACCGCATCATGATCCTTATCCTTATCGCTATCATGATAATGCCCTCCGCCGCTATTATCCGGGCACAGGACCACGCGCCACTTAGTGCAGGCAACCTGAGGACCAACTATTACACAAACCCTGTTGGTATTGACACACCCGGGCCGGCATTTTCGTGGACAATTTCAGGCGATCTGCAGAATACCCTGCAGACAGCCTTCCAAATCCAGTCGGCTCTCTCCCTGGAAAAGCTTGAAAACGGCGACCTTGTATGGGACAGCCAAAAGGTTGATGCAGGAACCTCTGTGCATAACCGGTGGGGAGGCTCTGCCCTGGAACCAGCCACCCGTTATTACTGGAGGGTACAGGTATGGGACAACCACGGCAGGGTATCGCCGTGGAGCGAACCGGCCTTCTTTGAAACCGCCCTGCTCAGTCACCGACTCTGGCAGTCATCATGGATAGAGCCGGACTTTTCGGAGGACTTTTCAGTTTCCCAGCCCGCCCCCATGCTTCGATCTGAATTTGATGCCGGGAGCGGGATCGTTTCTGCAAGAGCCTACGTCACCGCACACGGGGTTTACGAGATGCATATCAACGGCCGCAGGGTCGGAAATGAACTCTTCTCGCCGGGGTGGACAAGTTACTGCAACAGGCTGCAGTACCAGACATTTGATATAACAGACCACCTGCAACAGGGAAGGAATGCCGTGGGTGTTTACCTTGGCGACGGCTGGTTCAGGGGTTTCATAGGCTGGGGCGACCAGCGCAACTATTACGGAGAGACCCTTGCCCTCCTCGCCCAGATAGAGATAACCTATGCGGACGGTTCAAAACAGGTCTACGGTACCGGCGAGGACTGGCGGTCATCAACCGGGCCGATCCTCTGGTCAGATATCTATAACGGCGAATATTACGATGCCCGGCTTGAGAAGGAGGGCTGGTCAATGCCCGGCTACGACGACGAGTACTGGCATGGGGTAAGGATTGCCGGCCACAGCAAGGAGAAGCTCATTGCACAGCAGGGGCCGCCGGTACTTAAAATACAGGAGCTGAAGCCCATCGATATCTTCACCACCCCTGAGGGCGATCTGGTGGCTGACATGGGCCAGAACATGATCGGATGGATAAAGCTGCGGGTCAGGGGCCCGGCAGGGACAAGGGTCACACTCAGGCATGCCGAGGTGCTGGACAGCGAAGGGAATTTTTACACCGAGAACCTGAGATCGGCCGACCAGACCAACACGTATGTCCTTAAAGGAGGCGGGGAGGAGATATGGGAGCCCCGCTTTACTTTTCAGGGCTTCAGGTATGTTGCCATAGAAGGCTATCCCGGCCGGCTCGTTCCCGAAGCACTTACCGGCGTGGTTATCCACTCAGAGATGGAGCCGACAGGCCATTTCCAGAGTTCACACATGCTTGTCAACCAGTTGCAGCACAATATCGTTTGGGGGCAGAAGGGTAATTTTCTCGAGGTTCCGACCGACTGTCCCCAGAGGGATGAGAGGATGGGATGGACCGGCGATATCCAGGTGTTCGCCTCAACCTCCAACATAAACATGAACACGGCAGGGTTCCTTACCAAATGGCTGGGCGACCTGGCAGCAGACCAGAATGAGCAGGGCAGTGTTCCCCATGTAGTGCCCAACGTTCTGGGCGACGGGGCCTACGGTTCGGCCGGATGGGCCGATGCCGCCCTTATAGTGCCCTGGTCACTTTACAACTACTTTGGTGACACGGGAATCCTGGAAAAACAGTATGAAAGCATGAAGGCCTGGGTTGAGTTCATGAGGAGGCGCGCTGCCACCAATGACAGGCCCTACCTGTGGGATATCGATTTCTCCTTCGGCGACTGGCTGTCTTACAGCACCTACAGTAATGCCCATTACCCCGGTGCATACACTGATTTCCATATGATCGCCACCATGTTCTTTGCACGTTCGGCCGACCTGCTTCGCAGATCGGCCAAGGTGCTCGGCAGGGAGGATGATGCAGAAGAGTACGGTGCCCTGTTTGAAAAGATAAGGGAGGCGTTCCTCCATGAATACGTCACCGCGGGAGGCAGGGTGATGTCAGATACCCAGACCTCGTACCTTCTCGCCCTGGCCTTTAACCTGCTGCCTGCAGATAAAATACCGGTGGCTGTCAACCGCCTGGTTCAGGATGTAAGGGGCAGGGGGCACCTCACGACAGGCTTCCTCGGCACGCCTCACCTCAACCCGGTCCTCAGCAGTTACGGTCACCACGAAACTGCATATAACCTTCTTCTCAGGGAGAGCTATCCCTCCTGGCTCTATCCTGTAACCATGGATGCCACCACCATATGGGAGAGGTGGGATGGCATACAACCCGACGGCTCCTTCCAGAGCGAGGGGATGAACTCCTTTAACCATTATGCCTACGGCGCGATCGGCGAATGGCTTTTTGAGACCGTGGCTGGTATCAGCCCGGATCCCGGCTCCGGTTACAAAACATCACAGATAAGGCCCGTACCAGGCGGAGGAATGGACCATGCAAGGGCGATGATAGTTACGATGTATGGCAAGTTGGAATCAGCATGGGAGCTTGACGGCAACAGGTTCAGAATTGATGTGGAGGTGCCGGCAAACAGCAGTGCCACATTAACCCTGCCCGGGGCAGAGCTTGAAAATATTGGAGGCAGCGCTGCCGTCAGGGAAACAAATCCCGGTATCCTCAGCGTGTCCCAATACGGTACCGACGTCATTGTCAAGCTGGGCTCAGGCCGGTACACCTTTTCATACGAATCGGACGAACTGGCACAACGGGCCGGGAGCCGGGGGCCGGAGCCGCAGCCGATAGTGCGTACAGGAAACAGGATTGGCGAACTTCTGGCGGTAAAGTACTCCCGCGAGATCCTTTACAGGAACCTGCCTGAGCTTACCGGCTCGCCATGGCTCAGCCAGGTGATGGGCTTTACGCTGGAGCAGGCGGTACCCGCCCTGCCTCCTCACCTGAGACCCTCTGAACAGGTAATCAGGCAGATCGGCAGGGAGCTGGAAGAAGCATCAAGGTAAAAGCTCCCGGGGCTGCACGCGTTAGCAGGTTGCCGGGACTGACAACATCAGGGAGTAGCCGGGACTGACAGCGTTCGGGAGTAGCCGGGCCGGCACACCTCCGGGTGAAACCGGGACTTTGCGCTATGGACAACGGCAGGGCCGGTCTGTTCACGGGCTGACAGCTCACCGGATCCTTTGCGATCCGGTTATTTCTTTTTCTGCCCGTAGTAGGCGCCGCTGCCATGCTTGCGCAGGTAATGGATGTCAAGCAGATGCCCGGCTACGGAGTACCGGTTTCCAAGCACCTCGGTGCGGAAAGCCATTTTCGCCACCTCTTCCAGCACAAGCGCACTTTCAAGTGCCTGCCTGGCATCCCTGCCCCAGGTAAAGGGTGCATGGGCATGCACCAGTACCCCCGGCACCTCAAGTGGATCTATGTCCTTAAACCTTTCGACAATGACCCGCCCCGTGTTCAGCTCATAATCAGACGCTGTTTCTTTTTCAGAAAGGGGGCGTGTGCACGGCACCTCACCATAGAAGTAGTCAGCGTGCGTGGTCCCGTAAACAGGTATTCCCCGCCCCGCCTGTGCCCAGCTTGTGGCCCACTCCGCATGGGTATGAACCACCCCTCCGATGCCCTCAAATTTCCGGTAAAGTTCAAGGTGGGTGAGGGTATCTGAAGAGGGTTTCCACTTCCCTTCAACTGTCCTTCCCTCCATATCAACGACCACCATATCGTCAGGTCCCATTTCGTCATACGGAACGCCGCTGGGCTTTATTACAACAAGCTGCCCTGCACGGTCGATACCGCTTGCATTGCCCCAGGTCATAATTGCAAGGCCCCTGTCCCTTAGGGCGATGTTGACTTCCAGAACCTCTTTTTTCAGCTCTTCAAGCATATCAGAAAATTTCACTTCATTTTATAGTACAGCTCGTTCCACCTCAGCTCGTTTTTGAGCTCCCTTATGCTGGTTTTCGCATCTATAAGCAGGTATTCAATGCCGCACATCGAGGCAAAGTGTTCCATATGCGCAGGCCTGAGCGCCAGGCTGAACCCTGTGTGATGCGCACCGCCGGCCAGGATCCAGGCGGTTGCTGCCACCCTCAGATCGGGATCAGGCACCCACAGCGCTCTTGCAACCGGCAGTTCGGGCAGGTCGGGAGATTCGACGCTGGTAACTGTGTTCAACACCATCCTGAAACGGTCGCCCATGTCAAGGACCGTAGCATTCAGCGCCTTGCCCGTTGTCACCGGGAAAACCAGCCTGGGCGGGTCGTCCTTGCCTCCAATAGAGAGGGGGTGCAGCTCAAGGGAAGGCTTTGCCGACGCTATCGACGGGCACACCTCCAGCATATGTGCACCCAGCACCTTCATGCCCGACGGGTCGAGGTGGTAGGTATAGTCCTCCATAAACGAGGTCCCGCCTTCCATTCCCCGGCTCATAACCTTCATGCACCTTACCAGTGCCGCCGTTTTCCAGTCCCCCTCCGCTCCGAAGCCGTAACCTTTCTCCATCAGTCTCTGTACCGCCAGTCCCGGCAACTGGCTCAGTCCGTGAAGATCCTCGAAAGTGGTAGTAAAGGCTCCGAAACCACCATCCTCCAGAAATCTTTGAAGTCCCAGTTCGATCCGGGCAGCTTCCTCCAGGCGTCGGACAGCAGACTGATCGTTCGTTATCTTCCCCGAAAGGGAATAAGTTTCCTTATATTCGGCAACAAGTGCTTTCAGATCGCCATCAGACACGGCCCCGGCAGTTGCGGCAAGTTCGCCAACGCCATAACCCCTGGTGGACCATCCCATCCGCATCCTGGCCTCCACCTTGTCGCCCTCGGTAACCGCCACGTCGCGCATATTGTCTCCAAAACGGGCTATCCTGAGTGAGAGCGACTCGTCGCGACCCAGCGCTGCCCTGGTCCACTGACCAATATCATCGATTACCTCAGGGTCCTGCCAGTGGCCTGTCACCACGTGACGGTCGATCCGCATACGGCTGCATATAAATCCGAACTCCCTGTCGCCGTGAGCGGACTGGTTCAGGTTCATGAAGTCCATATCGATGGTTTTCCACGGGATGTCGCGGTTGTGCTGGGTATGCAGGTGCAGCACCGGCTTTTTCAGCTCCCGGAGGCCCCCGATCCACATCTGTGCAGGCGAGAAGGTGTGCATCCAGCATATCACACCAATACATCCGGGATCGCTGTTCGCCTCACGGCAGGCCGCCAGTATATCTTCGGAGGTTGTCAAAACGGGCTTTGGCAACACCCGTGCCAGGGGCTGCATTCCCCCCGGGGTAAGCTGTCCGATGCCATTTCCCAGGGCGGCAGCGATCTCCCTTGAATTTGTGTCAACCTTTTTAAGGGTATCATCTCCGTATAGGTGCTGGCTCCCGGTAAGGAACCACAAGGTTTTTGCTTCTTTTTTATTCATAATAACTAATTTTTGTGCCGGTCGGTTACCGGGTTAACAATCTATTTTTCGGGCAGGCGGGTCTTACATTTCAAAATGGTCGCCGCCCCCTATCAGCCTGTCATATTTTTCCCTGTCAAACCTGTAGAGCCATGCCCCCCTTTTGGAGCTGACCCTGTCTTTCTCATCCAGCCGTGTGATCACTTCCATTGAAAGTATCCTTTTGCGGAAGTTGCGTTTGTCCAGTTGCCTCTGATGTATTGCCTCATAAAGCTTCTGAAGCTGTGTCAGGGTGAACTTTTCAGGAAGCAGCTCAAAACCCACCGGCTGGATGAGTGACTTGCGCCTTAACCTCCTGATCGCCTTATCCACCATGTCGGAATGATCAAATACAAGCTCCGGCAGTGAGTCGAAAGAGAACCACCTTGCCGGATAGCCGTCACCGGACTCTTCATCCAGCTTTTCTGTACGGATAAGGGCGTAATAGGCCACCGAGATGACCCTGCCCCCCGGATCGCGGTCCGGTTCTCCGTATGTATAGAGCTGTTCCAGGTAAACGTCATCCAGCCCGGTTAGCCTGTTAAGAATTCTGGCCGCCGCGTCGTCTAGATTTTCATCGCTACCCACGAAACCGCCCATCAGCGACCAGAAGTTCATGCAGGGCTCAAACATCCTTTTCACAAGCAGAAGCTTCAGCCTGTCGTCATCAAATCCGAACACGATGCAGTCCACCGCCACATTAAACCTGCAGCTTTCAGGATATTTGCCGTCGCCAATCACGCTTTCCTACCAGAAATATATATAAAAAAGACCTATAACGCCCAGTATTATAATAGTATGAACTACGTCCCACCTGTTCCAGCTCGCCCTGGTCTCCCGCTTCTGCTCCTCGTTGGCCGATCCTAATGTGAGTCCCACTGTCTTTGATCTGTCGCCCGGCTTTGTGAAGAACGACACCACCACTATGACCAATATACAGAGAAAGAACAGGTAAATGGAATAATGCAGCCAGTTATGCTGCAGGATTACCTGGTAGAACAATCCCTGCGGATCGAGATGCGGTTCCATGATATTTGCCGCAAGCCTTGTCATTCCCAGTAAAAAGCCTGTCATCAGTCCCGCAAACCCGGCCGCCGGCGTGGCCCTTTTCCAGAACACCCCCAGAAGGAATACAGATGCGATACCTGGTGATAAGAGTGACTGCACATCCTGCAGGTACTGGTACAGCACCTGCCCGATCCCCCGCATTACCGGTATCCATAATATCCCAAGGACCACGATCACCGTGGTCGCCCACCGGCCCACGTAAACAAGATGTTTTTCAGATGATTCCGGTTT
>SLOE01000133.1 GCA_007132715.1 Bacteroidales bacterium | reverse complement strand
TACAGACATTCGGGGTATCTCCCGGGAAGGTCGATGTTGTTTACAACGGCGCTTCTGAGGATTTTGTTCCCCTTAACGGGGAAGATAAAGACCTGGTTAAAAGTGATATATCAGGCGGCAGTGACTATTTTCTGTTTGTCGGGTCCTTCCACCGGAGAAAGAATATATCGGGGATGCTCAGGGCATATGATACATTCAGGCGCAATAACGGGACCGATATAAAGCTGGTGCTTGCGGGAGAGCGGATGTACGATTACCCTGAAATGGAAAAGACCATTTCAGGAATGAAGTTCGCCGATGACCTGGTGTTTACCGGGTACCTGGACCAGTTTGAGCTCCGCCGGGTCTACGGGGCTGCAGTGGCCCTGGTTTACATTCCCTTTTTCGAGGGATTTGGCATTCCCCTTCTTGAAGCAATGAGCTGCGATACCCCGGTTATCGCTTCAAACCGCACCTCAGTGCCGGAGGTGGTAGGCAATGCGGCTCACATTGTTGATCCTGACGATACCGGTGGTGTGGCTGAAGCGATGGCACGACTGGCGAAAGACCCTGAATACAGGAAGGTACTTATTGAGCGTGGCAGGGAAAGGAGAGATTTCTTTTCGTGGGATCAGACCTCCCGGCTCCTTTGGGATTGCATTGAGAAGGTAATCTCGCAGATTTGAATTATGCTTAAGAGATATTACATTGATGATGCAGTTGAAGCGGGCTGTGATGAAGCGGGCAGGGGTTGTCTTGCCGGCCCGGTAGTTGCCGCTGCAGTTATACTGCCGGCCGGATATGAAAACAGGCTTCTGAAAGATTCAAAAAAGCTCTCACCACCGGGGCGTGAACGGCTTCGCATTCAGGTGGAGAAGGATGCCGTTGCCCTGGGTATAGGGGTTGTCTCCAGCCATGATATTGACAAAATTAACATACTAAATGCCTCCATCCTGGCGATGCATCGTGCGCTTGACCGGCTTACGGTCACGCCCCGGCATATAATAGCAGACGGCAACCGTTTTTCCACCTATAAAGGTATACCCCATACATGCATTGTAAGGGGTGATGCACTCTATATGAGCATTGCCGCAGCATCAATACTTGCAAAAACATATCGTGATCAGCTGATGAGGGAGTTGCACCTGGAGTTCCCGGTTTACGGATGGGATAGCAACAAGGGGTACCCTACAGTGAAGCATGCTGCAGCCCTGAGCGAACATGGTGCGAGTCCCCATCACCGTAAAAGCTTCAGGCTTAAACCGGTTCAGACTAAAATAAAGTTAATTGTATAGACAGGTATTATTTTATTATTTATAATATCTTAGCCAGTATAATTCGATGACCATGCGCAAAATTATTATCATTATTGCAGCAGTGCTTCTTGTTTACCGCCTCAGCCTCAGGGCAGACGAAGGTATGTGGATGCTCCCGCTGCTGGAGCAGCTTAATATGGTGCATATGAAGGAACTCGGACTTGAACTGAGTGCTTCCGACATATATGATATCAACCGTTCCAGCATTAAGGATGCGATTGTGATTTTCGGGGGCGGGTGCACCGGAGAGATGATATCCGACAGGGGACTGGTGCTGACAAATCATCACTGCGGGTACGGTGTGATACAATCACACTCCACCCTTGAGAATGACTACCTTACAGAAGGTTTCTGGGCCGGTTCGCCAGATGAGGAGATACCCTCCCCCGGGCTGTCGGTCACTTTCCTTGTCAGTATTGAGGATGTAAGCGAAAAAATAAACGGTGCGCTTGATCCTGACCTGGATGAGGAAGAGCGGTCACTGATAGCAGGGTTCATATCAAGGCAACTGGAGCAGGAGGCTTCATCAGGCAACCACTACTTCGCCAGGGTGCAGCCTTTTTTCGGCGGGAACCAGTACTATATGATGGTTTATGAACGGTATACCGATGTGAGGCTTGTCGGAACGCCGCCCTCTTCCATAGGTAAATACGGGGGCGACACCGATAACTGGATGTGGCCAAGGCATACCGGCGATTTTGCCCTGTTCAGGGTTTACAGCGGACCGGACGGGTTGCCGGCCGAATACTCCGCTGACAACATCCCATTGAAACCCCGTCACCACCTGCCTGTCTCAACCAGGGGTGTTGAGCCCGGTGATTTTGCTATGGTTCTCGGATTCCCGGGAGGCACAACCCGGTATATGACCTCTTTTGAGGTGGCCGATGTTCTTGATATTACCCATCCTAACAGGATAAAGATAAGGGGGCTTCGCCAGGATATCCTTCTGGAGGACATGTTGGCCAGTGACAGGGTGAGGATAAAGTACTCCAACAAGTACTCCAATTCCAGCAATTACTGGAAATTTTCAATCGGGCAGAGCGAGGTGCTGAAGAATCTTGGTATTCAAAAACGCAAAAAAGAGATTGAGCAGGATTTCAGGGAATGGTACACAGCCGATAAACAAAGGGCCGGCGAATATGGCGATGCACTATCACTGATAGAGAATGCGGTAAATAACCGGAGAGAGTATAATCATGCCATCCAGTATATTAATGAGGCTATATTACGCAGCTGTGAAATAGTGTTGATGGCCAACCGCGCGAATAACCTTGAGCGGCTGCTGTCGGAATATGATCCCGACCCTGACGCGGTCGGCTCTGCCGCAGAGACCCTGAAGGGTGCTGCAGAATCCTTTTACAGGGATTATAATCCTCCCACTGACAGGAAAGTAGTGGCAGCCATTCTTGAACTTTTTTACAATAATGTTGACCCAGTCTATCACCCTGACGCACTCGGGCAGATATACGATCAGTCCGGCGGTGATTTTCAGGTCTATGCTGATCACCTGTTCGAAGTATCTGTTTTTGCCGGTGAGCAGAGACTGGCAGCTTTCCTTGAGGAACCCGCCGCAGGGGTGCTCGGGAATGATCCTGCGCTGGTCCTTGCCCGGTCAACCTTTGAAAAGCTTGGTGAACTCAGGGCCCTGTCGCAGGAATATTCCAATGATCTGGCACGCGGACAACGCTTGTTCATAAGGGGGTTAAAGGAGATGGACCCTGACAGGACATTTTATCCGGATGCCAATTTTACGATGCGGCTTAGCTACGGTACAGTCGGCGGCTATCATCCCCGCGATGCCGTGTGGTACGACCATTTGACCACACTTGGAGGGGTTATGGAAAAAGAAGATCCTGACGACCATGAGTTTGTAGTTCCCGGGCGGCTGAAGGAGCTCTACAGGACCCGGGATTTCGGAATGTTCGGGCAGGATGGAAAAATGCCGGTCAATTTCATAACCAACAACGATATAACCGGGGGCAATTCCGGAAGCCCCGTCATAAACGCACGCGGTGAGCTGACCGGACTGGTATTTGACGGGAACTGGGAAGCTATGAGCGGTGATATTGCATTTGAGCCGGAGTTGCAGCGCTGCATAGCGGTGGATGCCAGGTATATACTTTTTATAATTGACAGGTATGCCGGGGCTTCTCACCTGCTGGAAGAGATGACGATAGTGAACTGAAACTGATCATGGCAACCGGTCACCCGGCCGGAAGCCGGCAAATTGTGTATGGCTGAACCTGCTGAAATAACGGTTTACACCGACGGTGCCGCACAGGGCAATCCCGGTCCGGGCGGCTACGGTATAGTTCTTATTTCCGGTAAGCACCGCAAGGAGATCTCACAGGGATATAAACTTACCACAAACAACCGGATGGAGCTCCTTGCGGTTATAGTTGCCCTTGAAGCTTTGAAAATAGCGGGAAGCAGGGTGACTGTCTTTACCGACTCCCGGTATGTTGCCGATGCCGTGGAAAAAGGTTGGGTATTCGGCTGGGAGAAAAAGGATTTCAAAAAAAAGAAAAATCCTGACCTGTGGAAACGTTTCCTTGAGGTATACCGCAAACATTCCGTTAAGTTTGTCTGGGTCAAAGGCCATGCAAACATCAGGGAGAACGAGGTATGCGACCGCCTTGCAGTTGAGGCCAGCAGATCTCCTGATCTGCTTGATGATAAAGGGTACGAACAGGATAACGGATAGATGTAGGGGGACCTGGCATATACCAGGTAACACATAGCTGACATCTGTACTGGTATCTTATCAAATGGTATGGCCCTGATGTGATCCCACTTCTGCCCGTTATAATATTTTTGTTTCTTACATTTTAAATTTTACCTTCAGGAATAATGGTGGTTCATAGTCCGTTATCGTACATCTTCTGTTTGAATCCGTACATTCCATGACGCGGTGTGTAGTTCTTTAAGTGCAGATAATCAAGCATGAAGGTAGTGTGGCACTTGTATTGATGAAGCATATACGGAGGAATACGGCCTGCTCCGGGCCGGATTAAACAGTACAGTCATGTTTCGCAACTATATTGTAACGGCATTCAGGAACCTTCTGCGACATAAAGGTTTTACTGTTATCAACATACTCGGACTTTCCATTGGGTCTGCTGCATTCATACTGCTGATGCTTTATGTTATCAGCCAGTATTCGACTGACAGGTTTCATGAGAACAGAGACCGCATAGTCAGGGCTGAATTCAACAACCAGGTCATCAATCCCCCGCAGAATGCCGATTTTCTTGCTGAGAACTTCCCCGGGATTGAGAAGGTTTCCAGGATAGATTTTTATAATTCATCACCGGCCTTTGAGTATGGTGACAAAAGCTACAGGTTCAGCAATATCATATGGGCCGACTCCACGTTTTTCGACATATTCTCGTTCCGCCTGCTTCAGGGAGATCGCGGGAGCATCCTGACATCCCCCTATGAGGTTGTTGTCACCGAGAGTCTTGCAAACAGGGTTTTCGGCAACGGCTCACCGGTGGGTCGTGTCATCTATCTGAGAAATAATCAACCTTTCACGGTAACCGGCGTAATGGAAGACCCCCCTCCAAATTCCACCATCCAGGCAGATGCTGTCGGGTCATTCCTTTCGGTACCCTGGATCATGGGTTTTTCTGAATTGGGAGAACTTTCATCATACGCAAATTTCAGTATTTACCTTTTGCTTGCCGGTGGTGCCGATTCCAGGCTGCTGGAGGAGGATATTTACCGGGAACGGTTCGAAAACAGCGGACTGACTGATGAAGATGAGTTCAGCCTGACAGTCAGGCTCAGACCCCTGGGAGAAACCTATTTTGCCGAAGGGGTGGAGTTTGACCGGGGCATCAAAAAAGGTAACAGGCCATTTGTCCTGACATTCCTTACTGCCGCGGTTTTTATACT
>SLOE01000141.1 GCA_007132715.1 Bacteroidales bacterium | reverse complement strand
GGTTGAGCCGGAAGTTACCGGGTTTCAGCCGCCCGCCGGATCTTCGCCTGCCCTTCCGCCGAAAGGCATAAGAGTGGTCGACTTTACCAGGTCTGACGGCCAGGCGAAGCTTGCTGAAGCAGGAGTGGTGGTAAGCGGGGGACGGGGAATCGCTGCGAGGGAGAACTGGAAGTACGTGGAAGAGCTGGCGGGACTTCTTGGAGGGGCCACGGCATGCTCGCGCCCGGCCTATGACGAGGGGTGGTGCCCGCATGACGGATGGGTGGGGCAGACCGGCAAGGTGATATCACCCAACATCTACCTGGCACTCGGCATCTCGGGGGCGGTCCAGCACCTTGCAGGGGTCAGCTCCTCCAAAATGATAGTGGCCGTCAACAAAGACCCTGAGGCGCCCATATTCAGGAAAGCGGACTACGGCATCGTGGGCGACATCAAAGAGGTAATGCCCAAGCTGATAGAGGCGGTAAAGAAACAGCGGCAACCGCTCTGATAATCCGCTATAATCCTGTAATACTACACTTTAGAGCATTTTTATTTCGCCGGCAGTCCCCAACATTTCACGCGGGAAAGTTTTTAAAAAAAACTTCCCTGATTAATATCCAATGCCAAAAGCAGTTACCCGGACGGGGGTCCGATTTAACATTAGCCGCGGTTGCAATTGTCCATTTTTTCCTATATTTGACCCTCAATCATTCTTTGAATCCTATGGTAAATTACCTGGTAGTCCGGGACAAAAAGCTTGCCTATCAGTGGATTAACAACGATTCCTGCAATGCCGGAAAACCCGTCATCGTGTTCCTGCACGAAGGCCTCGGCTGCATGAAGCTCTGGAGGGATTTCCCCCAGGCCCTTTGCCGTGCAACGGGGTTTAGGGGACTAATGTATGACCGTTACGGATACGGAGAATCAGAAAAGATCACAGAACCCCGCGATAACGATTTCCTTTATCATGAAGCATCAGAAGTGCTGCCCGGGCTGCTCGACAAGCTTGATGTCGGCGAACCGGTAATGCTGTTCGGCCACAGTGACGGCGGGACTATATCACTGATATTCGGTGCACTCTACCCCGCGCGTACAGCGGCCATCGTTGCAGAGGCATCCCACATTTTCATGGAGCCGGCCACCATCCGCGGCATAAAGCATGCAGTTCACGAATTCAAGAATAACGGACTGAGGGAGAGGCTGCAGAAGTACCACGGCGACAAGACCGATTCGATGTTTTACAGCTGGGCCAATGTATGGACCTCTGAAGAGACGGCCGGGTGGAGCATTGAGCTAATTCTTCCCGAGATAACCGCCCCGGTGCTGGCAATTCAGGGTGAGGAAGACAACTACGGCACGGCGTTGCAGACAGATACAATAACCTCCCATGTCGGAGGGGAGGGAATAAAGCTTCACATACCTGAATGCGGACATATCCCGCATCATGAGCAGAGGGATATCGTTCTCCGGAACACCGAACGGTTCTTTACCGGGCAGGAGATACTATGGAGCAGCTCAGCTACCGTACAATAAAAACCAGATCAGAAGGATACTTCAAAGACAGGGGCAGCAAGTTCCTTGCCTTTGCTTTTCCCGTCACCAGCGAGGAGCAGGTCAAAAGCCACCTCGGGGACCTTCGCAGTCAGTACCACGATGCACGCCACCACTGCTATGCATGGCGCCTTGGCGCTGATGCGGAGCATCACAGGGCAAACGACGACGGCGAGCCCTCAGGTACGGCAGGCAGGCCCATACTGATGCAGATACACAAGCATGAGCTGACAAACGTGCTTATAGTGGTGGTCAGGTATTTCGGGGGAGTGCTGCTGGGGACCGGGGGACTGGTAAATGCGTACCGCAGCGCTGCGGCCGATGCCATCGCGAACGCCGTGACAGTCACCAAAACCATCGAGGAGCAGTTCAGAATTGATTTTCCCTACGAGGCGATGAACGATGTGATGAGGGTGCTGAAAGAGCTGCAGGCAACGCACGTAAGCCAGGATTTCGGCACCAACTGCACCGTAACGGTGAGCATCCCCGCCGGCAGGTCCGCTGAGATGACCGGCAGGCTGGCGCCGGTTGCCAATGTTACAGTCACCAAACTACCAGATGGTTGATATCAGCCAGCAGGCAGCTTCCCATGACCGGTCCCCAATCTTTCTGTCAATAAGTTATCAAATAATTATTAACAGATATTTTTTGGCTCCCCGTTCTTGCTTACTTTTACCTCAGTAACCCCAAAAATCATAACTTCGTGAAAAACAGAAGCCTGATCTCAATCAACGACTATTCAAAGGAGGAGATACTGCAGGTGCTCGACCTGGCCGTCAAGTTTGAGCAGAACCCCTCCCAGGAATTACTCAGCGGCAAGGTAATTGCCACACTCTTCTTCGAACCCTCCACCAGGACGCGCCTGAGCTTCGAGAGCGCCGTCAACCGGCTGGGGGGTAAAATTATCGGGTTTTCCGATTCGGCATCGTCAAGCGCCACCAAGGGAGAGACACTGAAAGACACCATCAAGACGGTGAGCAACTACAGCGACCTGATCGTAATGCGCCATCCCATCGAGGGCAGCGCCAGGTATGCCAGCGAGGTCAGTACGGTGCCCATTGTCAATGCCGGCGACGGGGCCAACCAGCATCCCACCCAGACCCTGCTCGACCTTTATTCCATCAGGAAGACCCAGGGCAAGCTCGAAAACCTCAACCTGTTCATCGTGGGCGACCTGAAATACGGCCGTACGGTCCATTCCCTGCTGATGGCCATGGCACATTTCAATGCCACCTACTACTTCATTTCGCCAAAGGAGCTGCGGATACCCACCGAATACAAGATGTACCTCGACCAGCACAACCTTAAATACTCCGAGCACGCCGACTTCAAGGATATTGTTGACGAAGCCGACATCATCTACATGACCAGGGTGCAGAAAGAGCGTTTTTCCGATCCCATCGAGTATGAAAAGACCAAGAACGCCTATGTGCTGAAGAACGCCATGCTCCAGAATACGCGGAACAACCTCAGGGTGCTGCATCCACTCCCGAGGGTCAATGAGATAAGCACCGACGTTGACGATAGTGAAAAGGCGTATTATTTCACCCAGGCGCTGAACGGGGTTTACACCCGCCAGGCCATCATTTCACTCATTCTCGGTCTTAAAAACTGAATCGGAAACAAAAAACCGGTAACCCATGGCAAAAGACGTAAAAAAACTCAAGGTAAGTGCAATCAGGAACGGCACCGTAATTGACCATATACCCGCCAACAATCTCTTCAAGGTAATCAACATACTGGGCCTTGACCATATAGACAACCAGATCACTTTCGGCACCAACCTCGAAAGCGGGAAACTGGGCAGCAAGGCTATCGTGAAGATATCAGACAAGTACTTCGTCGACGAGGAGATCAACCGCATAGCGCTCGCGGCACCCCAGGCAAAGCTCAACATCATCAGGAATTACCAGGTGGAGGAGAAAAAAGAGGTCATCGTGCCCGATGAATTCTCGGGAATAGTGAAATGCGTAAACCCCACGTGCATCACCAACAACGACGACGTAAAGACCAAATTCAGGGTGATCTCAAAAAAGGAGGTATCCTTCAAGTGCCACTACTGCGAAAAGATAACCGACCAGGAGCACATGGTGTTTATCTGAAACGCCGGCAACAGGCTTTATAATGATACTACCGTATCCTGTCGTAGGAGCGGACAAGCATCTCATCCTTCCGTATACCCCTGGTGGCAAGGAATACCATTATTACCGCTATAGCGGGAAAAACAACGGTTATCCTGAAGTTCATTACCACTTCGAGGGTCGACCTTAAATGGAAGAAATAGAAGAAGAAAAGGGCATAGAACCCTATCAGCAGCATCAGGTTGAATATACAGATCCTTATCTGCAGAATTCTTCTTTTATAGAAGAATATGGTCAGCAGGCTGAGAGCTCCGGTCACTATAACCAGGAACCACACGGGCATGGCCGATTCAATCCTGATGGCGGTCTCCCCCACCCCCTCATAGATGCCGGTAAGGTCGAACCGGTAATATTCTCCTTGCGGCCCGATCATTTCGGCCAGAGGTGACAGGAACATTGAAAACATGATGGCGGCAGCCAGAAAGAGCCATAATGATTGTATCCGTTGTATCATAATCCTAAATTACCTTGTTTGATCGCGTAAAGATAAATAATTATCACCAATGGCTATTTCTCATTTGTCAGTATATTTGCATCACATATGAAGCAACCAGACAACCATAGAGGCAATCCCGGATCCGTTTCCATACCTGGCACCGAGCTGATACTAAACCCGGACGGCAGTATTTACCATCTCAACCTGCTGCCCGGCGACTTAGCCAACAATATTATCCTTGCCGGAGACCCCGGGAGGGTTGAGATCATATCCTCCTTTTTCGACTCAGTTGAAGTCAGAAAGCAGCGAAGGGAGTTCATAACCCATACCGGTAAATACAAAGGAACCGGGATAACCGCCCTCTCCTCCGGAATTGGCACCGACAACATCGACATAGTGATAAATGAGCTCGATGCCCTGGCCAATATAGACCTGACAACCAGGAAGCCCAAAAAAGAGCACACAAGGCTAAATATCGTCCGCATAGGCACATCAGGTTCACTGCAGGCAGATATTCCCGTAGACACGTTCGTTCTATCGGAATTGGCTGTTGGATTCGACGGACTTCTCAACTTCTACAGGGGTGTGGAGAAAATAAGCGACCACGGCTTTGAAAAAGCCTTTACAGAACATGTCGGCTGGAACAGCAGGCTTGCAACACCATATGTAGTGCCTGCATCAGAAAGGCTTTTTAAGAAGTTTACCGAAGAGAGTAAATACCGCGGGAAGTTCATCCCGGGGGTTACCATTTCGGCACCCGGCTTCTACGGTCCCCAGGGAAGGGAACTCAGGCTGAAACCGGTTGACCCCGGCATCAACGATAAGATAGAAAAGTTCAGGTACGGCATGCACAAAATAACCAATTACGAGATGGAGTGCTCAGCCATTTACGGGCTGTCAAAGCTCCTCGGCCATGATGCAGTCACCGTTTGCGCCATCATTGCCAACAGGGCCAGCAAAACATCAAGCACCCGTCACGAAGAGACCATATCAGATCTTATCGTTTCAGTACTTGATACGATCACCGGATGATGGACAAAAAAAACATACGCGCGCTTATCCATCTACTCGACGATCCCGACGCCGAGGT
>SLOE01000080.1 GCA_007132715.1 Bacteroidales bacterium | reverse complement strand
TTCAGGAGGCTGGACATTGACCGGGACAGGGTCATGATGAAAAATGTGCAGTCCCCGCTCATGGAACAGTACCGGCAGACAATGGTCAGGGGTGACTATGCCGTGTTCAGAAAAAGAAACCTTGAACCCGAATTCCAGTTCACCCGGTTCCGCGATTTTCACCATCTCGACATAGTTAAAAAAAAGGTGGTGGACGAGGAGGTTCCCGTCCCTGAATTCGAATTCCATGATATCCTGGCCCAGATGGCCGACTACCCACAGATGCAGCGCAAGCTGGGACTGGTGGTCGACCTGCAGGTGCCTCTTCCCGCCGGTATACCCTCTGAAGGGGTGGTGTCGGCCTGGCCGCGCGGACTGGCTTTTGAGGGTGATACCGATATATCGGTCACCTCAACGGCCTGCCGCATCACCGGCAGTGGCTTCTTTGCCCGGGAAAGGCCCGGGGAGGAGACCTATTTTCACAACGGCTTCGTAAAGCTGAACACCCCCCCATTCTCGGTAACGCAGATCGACACCGACGGTGCCGCCATCCAGACTATCAACCAGGCGGATACCCAGATGGTGCGGATCGCTGAAAACACTATCAAATTAAGGTCGCAGTTCCTTCAGATGACGCCCGATGAGGAGAAGGTGCACGATGAGGATGACGAGCAGGCTGTTGAGGATGAACAGGAAGAGGGCCTTCCCGTGATCCGTTCCGCCGGGATCTGCATCGTGAAGAACAATGTGGATGAGTACCTCAACAAAAAGTTCATCAAATCGCTCGATCTCAACCTGAAGCTCGCCACACCAGTCATGCCGGGCGAACCGGTCGCCATCAGGAACAGGGCCCTTCTGGGCATTACTGTACCGGCACCGGCACTCAACATCATAATGCCCGACACGGAGGTGCTTTATGCCAGCGACCTGGTAGCCGGATACCGGCTTGACATAGCCTTTTCCGATGCGCCGGACCAGTGGTATTCGCTTCATTACAAGCAGGATGAGATCACCTTCTTTGATGAGGATATGAACCCGTTAAGCGTTGAGGGCATCACTCCCGATGAAGGGTTCTGCCAGATCGCCATGACGGGGGACAAGGATAATGATGATGACCTGTTTGTCAGCGGTGTCATTGCCCGGTGGACGGGCTGGAGCCTCGCCGTGGAAAGGCCGGGCTTCCCGATCGATGAAGCGGAAGATGATGAAGGGAGGGACCACGTCATACAGAAAACTCCCCGGGAGGAGGAAGAGGAGTGGTCGGCACCCGACACCAACATACGCATGAATGTGCGGACCAGGCTGATTCCGGGTACACTTCCCAGGCTGAGGTACGGCCGGAGCTACAATCTGCGGATGCGCCATGTCGACATAGCAGGTAACAGTGTTCCCCCGGAATCGGAACCCGACCGGCCCGGCGAGGCTATTATACGAAACTTCACCTACCTGAGGTATGAACCGGCAGGTTCGCCCCCCGTTCTCCAGGCCAGCGCCCTCAAGACCGGTGAGGATATCGAGAGACTGGTGATTAAGAGCAACGTGGGAATCAGCGTGCAGGACTATGACGGGGCCGATGTGACCGAAGCCGGCAGGATTCCCCAACGCATACTTGTCCCTCCCCAGATAAGCCAGCTCATGGCCGAGCATCACGGTAAATTCGAACAGGCCTTTGCCGGCGATGCCGAAGCCGCCCGTAAGATCTACGATCTGATCACCGGCAGGGAGACGCCCCCCGGCGCCGGTGAGCCCCAGGACAAGATATACCAGTCCGGCACATTCACGGTAAGGTACCTGCCCGACCCTGCCGCCGCCGGTGTTGCATTCTTTCTGGCAGAGGACTACGATGAAACTCATACCCAGAAGTTTGAGCCCCATCATATCCGTTTCATCCCCCCGGGTAAAGGTGCTGACCCCGATGCCTGGCTTCATCCCAACCCGATAACGATAAGGCTCATGGAGGGGGAGGTAAACTCGCACTGGGACGGGAAAAGCCTTCTCACCTTCTACCTGCCCAAGGGCCACAGGGCAAAGATCAGGTACTCCTGTTTCTGGGAACCCGACAACCTGGAAAAATTTTCGGGTATCCTCTACCACCTGAGCCAGGAAAGAGGCTTCGCCGCGGTTCGCAATTTCCTTGAGAACGGCCGCCACTGGATGGTCAGTCCCTCGCGCGAAATAGAGCTGGTGCACGCGGTACAACAGCCGCTTATAGAGCCTGAATTGCAGGATGCCGAATCAGACAGGGGATTCCTTGACACCCCCTCGTGGATAAAAATGAAGATCAGGGTCCACGGCCAGAGCACCGGCAAAGTCGATATTGAGGCCGCCTGGGAGGAGTGGGATGATGATCCGCTAAAACCGCTTCCTGAAAAAATCAGATCGGGAGAGGTGCTGGATCCCGTCCAGATAAGCTATAAGGATCAGACAAAATATGTGGGTTATAATCCTCCCAAAAACACCGAATTCTCGGTTGTCAACCTCAACGCCCCTGTCCTCCGCCCTTCACCCGTCATGACCCGTTCAGGCCGGGCTGCCAGGACACCGGTAATGACCCAGAGGATCGTAACCCCGAGCAACCTCAGAACGATGAGCCTTATCAACCGTTTCACCCCGGCCTTTGTTGTAAAAACGTGGGGACTGATGCATGGTTTCAGTGATACCAGGCACAGGGTTGTCGATTACAAACCTGTCGCCTCATCACGTTACGCGGAGTATTTCCGTCAGCCTGGCGAAAACGGCGCTCCGGAATACCCGGAGGGTCTTGACATCACCCGCACAGGCAAAGCCGCCAGGATCAATATCCTGAGCTCGGCCAGACCCCTGCCTCCCGAGGTTGAATATATCATCCCGACCTTCAACTGGCATAAAAGCGGTGAAAAGGACAGGCAGACCCACATCAGGCAGGGTGGCGGGCTCAGGATATACATGCGCAGGCCATGGTTCTCCTCGGGTGAAGGGGAAATGCTGGCTGCTGTGCTGCATGGCGGGGGACTCACGCTGCCTCCTTCGGTTGACGACAAGGTGTTGTATTCACAATGGGGAACCGACCCCATTCGTCCTTTTCCGGGAGGAAAAGACCTTTATCTTACCGGATCCCATTTTCGCTGGTCCACCAAACAGGAAAAAGGGCTGGAATATCCCGGACTGGAAAAGGGCAGGGCTGATGTTGTCGCCTTTCCCGCAAAATTCGATGCCGAACGTAAATTATGGTATACCGACCTCACCATTAATCCGGGAGCCAGATATTTCCCGTTTGTCAAGCTTATGCTGGCACGTTACCAGGAGCACTCGCTGCGCATAGGACAGTCGGATGTCTGCCTCTCCCCGGTGGTGGAGACCGATTTTATCCAGCTGCTGCCTGAAAGAAAGGTCGAGGTGCTGGTTGAAAGGACGAAAGGAAGGGCAACCCGCCTCCGGGTGCATATTTCCGGTCCCCGCTACCAGGCGTTCAACAATATGTTCGAGATCCAGATCATAAGCGAAGATATACCACAGCCGTTATCAGGCATTATAAGCGATGCTGTCCCGAAAAGGGGAGCCCGCGGCCAGCAGGCTGAGATCAGCGAGATACGTTACCCCGACGAGCACAGTTTTGTCGCCTACGGACACCTTGATATTTCAAAGGAGCTGAGGGAACACCCGTTCAATATCGTGGTGCTTGAATATGAGAAAGCTTTCGCGGATGATGACAGAAGGCTTGTATTTTCCGATGAGTTTTACTGCTGGCTTTAATAAATTTTTTCTCAGGAATAACCCTGTTTTGGCATATAAATTGCCACAGGTAAATCAAAGCAGATTAGTTGCATATTCCGATGAAAAAATTATCACATAACCAGAGCGCTGCAGCAAAAAAGGGTAACCGGTTCAGCCAGCTCCTGCCAGGGCTTTTTATACTGGTGCTGTTACTGATCCTCGGTTCATGTGAAAAAGGTCATGACGGATGGCCCGGCAGGGCATATGTTGCCCTTAGCTGGCTGGAACATGAGCCTGATTATATTGAACTTGACAACGAGTACATTCCCGCCGTTTTTTACTGGGATGAATATTACCGCGTTGCCCCGGGACTTTACTGGATCTATTATGAAGGTATCCACAGCAGACGTGGAAAGCTTTATGAATATGCATGGGAAATTGAATACGAGGTATGGGAGAACCCGGGAGAACGGGGCAAACCTTTCAAAGACGGTCTTGACGGGCCCGATGGATATTTCACCATTGAGCTTGCACCTGACGGGCCTGAAGTATATTACGAAGAGTTCTCTCCTGCAAAATCAGCAACGGCTGATGAGAATGCCGGTATTGTCTTCCGGAATGATGAAGAGATAATAGTTGAAAAACATGACAATAACTTCACCTTGCGTATAAGGTACAAAAAAGTGGATCCGCGATCTGCAGGGATTTAGGCCAGATTCCTGCAGTCACTCTATATATATCTGTTCGATCAGCCATTCCGGACTCCCAGAGAGTCCGGAATTTTTTTCTTATACCCCCAGCCGGTAGTAGCCGGCGAAGAAGATGAACCTTCCCAGCAATTCCCCGGCCAGGATGCTCAGGAACGCGATAACAACCAGGTACCTCCATGTTTTGGGGGACAGGTTCACGGGAAGGAAGGTCCTTTTGAGCAGCAGTCCGATTCCCGCAATAAACAGCAGGTAGTGCACCGCCCTGACCAGCCAGTGAACTCCCGCAGGCGGGAATGCAACCTCCGGGGCAACCGGTTGCTGAAAAAGGGAAAAAATGCTGCGTATAAGGAATGCCGAAAGGATCATCAGCACCATCACCCGGGAATAGGGCAGCTGTCCGAACCGGCCGGCCTCACCCTCATGCCCTGGAACCTCCAGCAGGAAAAAGAGCGAAAACCCGCTCATCACTCCCCCGCTGTAAAACAATACCGGTGTATAGACTGAATTCCACGGCGGTACTGCAGGCAACATATAGATCCGCGCCATGGACCACACCATCAGCAGGCCTGCCGCCAGGCAGAGCCACAGCATTACGCTGCTGGCCCTTTCGGACAAAGACCTTGTCCTGAGTAAAATATACCAGGCAAGAAGCAGCAGTCCGAAAACCGATACCATAAGTATCTCCCTGCTGAGCCAGGAGGTTCGAAGCGCGGACAGGGCATAAACGGCTTTCAGGGGCGAACCCAGGTGAAAGAATGAAAAGAGCATAGCAACTGCCATAAGGAGCAGGGCAACAGATACTGCGGGAAGCCTCAGCTGCAGGAAAGCGAGGCGGACAGCCACCTGCTTGCCGGCCGATATAACCGCCAGTCCGC
>SLOE01000108.1 GCA_007132715.1 Bacteroidales bacterium | reverse complement strand
TCCCTTCCCACGTACCCGGGCACACCGCCCGTTCCCCCGTAATCCATCAGTATGTGCCGTGCCCTGCGGTTGTATTCGAGCAGCCACACCGCCTCATCGAGCAGGTCCGGCCTGCCGCTTTCCCCTTCTTCTATCCATTCACCCTCTTCATGAAGTTTATACCGGTTTCCAACATCTCCATCGTGAAACCCTTCAGGTACAAGGTCATAAAGAAACAAAAGATGAGCCGGGACACGGTTATGGGAAACGTACCCGTCCCAGTCCCCCGCATCATAATAGTGCCCCCAGACGCCGTGCACCTGTGGCGATTCAGTATTGAACCCCGACACGTCGTAGCCCTGCCCGTGCCATTCCGGGTCAAACCTCCACACTATATCATCGGGGTGGTGTCCCCTGGGCCTTATTGAATCAGGCTCGACCTCTACCGCAATTCCCTGGCGCTGCCAGAAGAGCCCTTTCATGGCATAGTAATATGCCTCGCGGGTGATATCGTTGCCAATTTCAAAGGGGAACGACCTGCCGATGCCGTCGACCGCCACAATATATTCGCCGGGGGATGTGAGTTCGCTGAAGTCACACTCCCACACATCGGCGTTAGTGTAGTTTCCCGACGGGAAATCTGCGCTGGCGGTCTCCCTGGTACTTTTTGCCATTCTTTTGGCTATCGTTCCGGTAAAAGCAATCTCGCCGGTTGCATAATCGACAACCCTGAATTCATTGCCTGCCCTGTCGTCAAGGTTCAATCCGCCATCCGGATGACCCGATGTGTTGAAGTCCCCCATCCAGTGGGAGAGGTAGGCGAATTTGGGCCCGTTTTCGGGAAATCCCACCATGTTAACCCGTACGGTCTCTGACCGTATCCTGTTAATATCAAACTCAAGGGTAAAGGAGTCCCTGTTCCCGGTAATATTGTCAAGGCTTACAGTATAGGTATGCCCCTGCTGCATTGCATGGGGCAGCTCGATATATATCCAGTGCTGCCAGACATATGGTGGAGGGTTCCATGCATCCTGGTATTCCCATCCTTTTGATTTACGGCCGATATGTACCGGGTTCAGCGGAGATGAATAGTTGTCATCGCCGGGACTTGTTATTAAGTAGTTTACCGGACCGGTTGCTCTTTCAATACTGGTCGGGGAGTGGTATACCCTGTTATGGCTGATTTTCTGCCCTATACCATAGGTGTCTATATGCCCGTCCCTTATATGGATCATCAGGATCCTGTCGGTAACAGGCAGAATATCCATCAGGTCACCGCCCTCCCGGGCAGATGTTTCGGGCATACAGGGTCTGCAAAGCCAAAGCGCCAGCAGTATTACGACAAACTTTTTCATATCAATAGAATCTATTTAGCTGTCCATAGAATGGCTTCCTTAATGTGTTTTAAAAATAAACTATCGGCATAGAGTTCTTCGGGATGGCCAAGTGCCGTCTGAAAAACCCTTCCCTTGCCGGCATAACGGTACCACACCAGGGGGTGGTCGCCCATGCGCTGCTCTGCATCGGGGAACCATTCATTGTTGTCTACATCGTAGCTTGATTCGTCAATAGAGATCAATACATTCACTTCTTCCCGCGGATTGCGGTCAAAGCTGTACCATTCATCTTCAATGATCCAGATGGAGTCTGGCAGGAAGGATGTGGCAGGATGGGTGCGGTCTTCAATTATCAGTTTCCCCTGCATTACCGGCGGGTGCCCTGTGAATTTTGCACCAATCACCTCCATGAACCAGTCCCAGTCATTTTCGGTAACCGTACCTGTATGGATTGTAAGTAATCCTCCGCCATTCTCTACAAAGCTTTGTATGGCCAGTTTTTCCCCGTCACCGAATATACCACCGGTAGTCTGAAGAAAGATCACCAGGTCGAGGGTGTCAAGGCTCGCCGTTGAAAAGTACAGCGAGTCTTCGGTGTGAATGAGCTGCCACCTGTTTTCTGCGGCCATCTGCTGAAGCGCTTTCACTGCCACGTTGATATTATCGTGCCTGAATCCACCGGTTTTGGTCATTACTGCTATATTCATGGTTTCGTGCCGATTTGAGCCTGAACACGCCGGAAAGATTCCGGTAAAGAGCATAACCACCATAACCGGGATGGTAATTGCCGGCGATATTCTTTTATGGGAACTGATAAAATATTGCATGACTTCTGGTTTAAGTTCACTGTTTTGCTTCAATTATTACCCTCCTGTAGGATACCAGTTGCGGCTCTCCATTGTCAATAACTTCCAGCACCAGGTGAATGTTTGCATTGCCCAGGTCATCCGGAACGGTGATCTGCTGCCGGCTGCCGGCCGGATTGCTGATTGCCGGATCGCCATTATAGGTGTCGGCCTCATCGTACCTGAACCAGTGGAATGTCAGATCATCCCCATCGGGGTCGTAGGAGCCGGAAGCATCCAGCGAAATCACCTCTCCGGGATCTGCCTGAAGCCGGATAATGCTGTTCGAAGAGTCACCATTAATAACGGCCACGGGTTCGCGGTTTATTTCACCTGGGTTTTTTACCGACCATAGCAATCGGTTCATAAAGCTGTTGGTAGCTGCCGGTATCCACCTGATCAGTTCAATCCGGTCCACATCGCAGGTAGAATAGTACCCTTCAGGGAAGCTATCTCCCATAGGCCTGAACATACTGCCCCAGCTTCCGTGCGTTGGGTCGAGGTGGTCGTTCAGCCCCAGCATGGAGCTTATAAGGTACAAATAGGCAGGAGTATCCCCTTCGCCCCCGTCGTCATAGATGTCCGACATGGGGCCATGTCCGTTAACCATTTGTGGCGTTACCGGTTTCTGGTAGTCGGGATCACTGCTCCACACGTAATACCAGAAATGTCCGTTTTCATACAAAGCCATTCCCAGCTCAACGGGATCCTTACCATAGGTAGGGATTGCAGTGCCGAAACCTGCACATGTTTTGTCCTGCATTTTTTCAAAGCTGGCAAAAAATTCAAAAGTGATATCCTGGAACAGTATCCCGTACAGATGGAGCCTGGGAAGCAGCTTGCGGAATTTCTCCTCGCCATGTTTCTGACGAAAACGGTACAGCGCCTGTACGAAAGTTATGGTGCCACCCCATGCCTGCACAAAGATCGGCCGGTCGTCGTCCTTTTCGAATACCTGCACCAGGAAGTCGCTCCCTTCCGAATCCTTTGGTTCGCCATGAGGGGTCAGTCCTTCGCCGATCCAGTCATGGAAACAGATGGAATCCCATGAGCTGGTCACGTACCGGTCCGCTATCCAGTTGGAAAACTCCAGCGTGTTGGTAAGCCAGATAATTGGTATGGCGCCTCGTCCCTGTTTTGTGACGGCCATCAGCTCTTCATAGTCCGGAAGATCGGGATCGTGTTTGCGCAGTTGGGGCAGTTCCTCGCGGTAAGCATCCAGGATACTCATGGCCTTGTCCCACGGACCTGTATCATCATGGTTGAAATCGGGAAGCTGGTTGGTAACGATCATGGCTTCCAGGTCGAACCAGGAAGAGTAGTACAGATACCTGATCAGCGAATTACCATCATCGTGGGTCATGTCAGTCAGTATCACCACCCTGATTTTGTCTGCATCCGGCTCAGGGTGAGTGCAGGAGCTGGTTGCGGCAATCATGATTGCTGCAACCAGTAATAACATTGATGTATTTTTCATTGTATGTTTAATAAATTCATAAAGTTATCCGTTGGAAGACCATTACTTCCGCTTTTCCTGCAATGGTCACTGCCTTCTCAGAAGGTCAAGAAGTTTCCTGTCCAGCTGGTACCCGTACCAGTCCTCGTAATCCACATCACTCCTGCCGGAGTTCAGTATGCCGAAGCTACCCCTGAATTCCCATAATCCGAAACCGATGCCATTCTCCCTGAAAATATCGAGAGTATCAGAAAACCAGGCAAGGAAGACATCGTGCGGGGTTTGATTGTAGCAACCCAGCTCACCGCAATGGACCCCGATGCCCTGCTTAACAATCCCGATCCACGGTGCATAATGCTCCTCCAGCATCTCCCGGCTGAAGTACCGGTCACCGACCTGCCCCGGCCATTTGGGTTCGGGCAGGGCATCAATGTCGGCGAAAGCCCAGGGCGCCCGGTAATGTGAGATCTGGGCCGGGAAATAACCCCTGTTGCTCTTTGCTATACCAAGGTCAAGCAGTTCGGGAACCACGGTGGTTCCGACATTATTGCCACCGGCAATCACCAGGTGACCGGGATTCTGGCTTCGGATGGCCTCGGTTGCACCTTTTGCCACCTGCCGGTAAGCATCGCCTGGAATGGCTCTTGCAGGCGAATGCTGATCATTCGGGTCATCACGCATGGCTGGCTCATTCACCAGGTCGAAGCTGATCTTGTCGGCCGACACGTTCTTATAGCGCCGTGCCCACATCTCCCAGTGAAAATTGAAGGCCTCCTGTGCCTCCTCATCCAGCCAGAGGATATAGGGCTCACGGAAACCGGCATTGATGCAGTAACCCGGTGCACGGTGCAGGTTCAGGCTCACGTGCATGTTGTATTTATGGGCCATGGCCACCAGTTCATCAATCTTCTCCACCGCCTCTTCATTGATGTTGTAAACCTCATCGGGCCTGATATTCCTGCTGCGGTCAAATTCAACATAGTAGGGATAAGCCATGGGAATTCTCACGAAATCAAATCCCCAGTCCCTCATCCAGCGGAAGTAATCCTCCTTTGTAGGTGGTCTCTGCCTTGAAGGATCCGGTCCGAAGAAATCGAGAAGGTTAAAGCCTCTCCATCGCGGAATACTGTTTACCGGTCCTCTTTCACAGGAACCGAGCAATGATGTTCCTGTCAGGCTTATACCTGCTGCCATCAGCCCTGTTTTTTTGATAAAATCCCTGCGGGTGTTTTTTGTTGATGTAGGCATAATAGTTATAGTTTGAGTTTAAAAGATTACTAATATGGTTTTTCTTAAATGATTGAATTTAATAGATTAATTGTTTACTCTTACAAAATCTGCCAAAAGCAGTATGCAGGCAGCCTGGGTTTTTGAGTTTTGCTTTAAAGACGCCTCAGAAAAACAGCCCACTGATCGTTCGACGGGGTTTTCAGATCCGCAGGCAACTCAAGGATCTGAGTGCCGCTCCACTGTGCTGTTCGTATCTGAAGCCATCGTACTTCATACTCACCCGGCTCTGTATCGAGTAAAACATCACCCCCGCCGGTAAAATAGACCGCGTACTCTTTACCCTCTATCGCCAGGCAGTAAGCTTCGTTTTCATCCCGGTTTTTCAGCAGGTGGGTGGCCGGTTCATGGTTAAAAAAGTCCATCTCACCG
>SLOE01000089.1 GCA_007132715.1 Bacteroidales bacterium | reverse complement strand
GCAGCAAACCGCTGCGTTATACCCGAGTACAAATTCAACATGGAAAAACTGACCAAGCTGATGGTGGAAGACCGCAAGAAGAACCCCAGTAACTACTCGGTAGTTCTGGTCTCAGAAGGCGCCATGTTTGAAGGTGGCGAAATGGTATTCCAAAACCAGGAAAAAGACGATTACGGTCATGCCAAGCTTGGCGGTATAGGTGACCTCGTCTCAAGTGAGATGGTTAAGCTTTCAGCCAAATATAACGGAGGAAGGCCCATCAATGTAATTAACCAGAAGCTTGGATACCTGGTAAGGGGCGGTGATCCCGACGCGATCGACTCAATCGCACCCATGGCTTTCGGCAATCTGGCACTTGACCTTATACTCAAGGGTATTCACGGAAGGCTTGTTGTCCTCCAGAACGGCCGTTACGACAATGTGCCTATTGATGTTGTTACCAGCTCGAAGAAACTGGTCGACGTACGGAAACATTACAATACCGACAGGCTGAGGCCGATCTACGAAAGCTTTGAAATGAAGCCACTGTTCCTGATGACCGGCGAAACAGATAACTGATACCGGCGTGTTTTGACAAATTATAATGGGCTGCCAAAAAAGACAGCCCATTATTTATAAGTATTACCTGTGTATCTTATACCGCCCACCCAAAGCGGTGAAATACATTTTCCAGGCAACCCGGGGGGAAGATTAAAGACGGACTAGAACTTAAAGTCCATTCCTATCGCAAAAACCACAACTTCACGGTTATAGATCTCTGTGAACGGAGGCAGACCCTGCATTGTAAATTCCTTCTGGTCTTCTTCATAGAATGTCATCAGGAAGCCCAGGTTTACCGCAATCATATCGTTGATGGCGTAACGCCCGCCCAGTCCGATAGAATGGGTTGACAAACTGTGGCTGAGGTCACTGTGATACTTCTCATTCACCCCTGTGATGGTGCGAAGATAGCCTGCACTTAAAAGCAGACTTTCATTTATGTCATATTCAAGCCCGAGAGCCAGCTCAATGAAATTGTTGTCGATAACAACATCATTGTCTACCCTGTTACCGCCTACAGTCTTCCCGTAATCGGCCGACTTGTCAAAGTAATAGTGAACCCCGCCGGCAATGTTCAGTTGGGGAGTAGCCCTGTATGCAGCGCCAACCGACAGCATTGCAGGCATATCGCTGCGTGTTGTTGCCCCGTCGGGAAACATGCCCGTCTCATCTATCTCAGTGTCATTTTCAAGCTCAAGCTTTGTAAGGAACTCATACTTAATTCCGATATTAAGCTGGTCGGAAAGCTGAAGGTTAACCCCCAGCAATGGAGCAATTGCCGTTCCTGTCTGCCGGGCATCCACCCTTCTGTCCGATAACTGCTCGGCAAATCCGGCAGCAGTCATTGCAGTGGTGCTGTAGGCGCCCTGTACCTGGTTTATGGTCATCGACTCATCATACATTGCTCCCAGTCCCCCGGCAAGCTGCATTGCCTGTTCCTGTGAGATAAGCGTCATATCAACAGCCTGGTTAAGTGTAAGTGATCCGGCTCCGCCGTCTATAAGCGGCTGGACACTCTGGGCAGCTCCTGAAGCAACGGCAGCAAGGTTGTTAAGAAAATCCCTTCCGCTGACCATCCCGCCACCGGGATTGAGGGGATGAGTGGGATTGACCGTAAAATTCCGGAGATGTCCCTTGTAGGTGTTGGTGGCCGTAACGTACCGCAATCCGCCATATACATCAACCATGTCGGTAAGCTGGTAGCTCACTCCAAGTTGTCCCCCGAAAAATATGGAAGAGCCTTCAAATGCGATATCTATGTCATATGCTGTGGTAGGAAGGCCAAAATTGGTCAATTGCAGGGGAACTGCAGCCAGTGCGGTCTCAAATGAAGGAAGCCCCCTGTCATAATCAGCTCCGCCGCCGCCGCCAACGGGCATGAAACCACCCGATACGGCCAGCCGGCCGGTCTTGTATACTGCATAAACGGAGGGGAACAGGAGTGCTGAAACATCACCCTGGTAGTAACCGCTCTTAAGAAGAGGCATTGTATTTTCAATTTTCCTTGTCTGAACGATCGACTGGTTATTGAGTGACAGATGGAATCCATCTGAAAGTCGCGTCAGTCCGGCCGGATTATAATAAGCGGCATCAATGCCCAGAGAGGCATCCCGTGCAAGCATCCTTATATATGAGGCGCTCTGGTTGGTATTAGTCATAATACCACCTGCCCATGCGGCATGGATCGCAAAGCCTGCGATCAAAATCATAATAAAAAGTTTTTTCATGGCTTTTAAAGGATTAATTCTACTTTTTGGTTAATGGTTTATTATACAAATGAACAAAAAATAATTCGAACCAATTTCGAAAATAATTCAGATTTATAAATATATTATATCAAAAACACACCCGTTAAGTTGCTTACATGTGTTTTAAGAGGTAATTGTTTCGAACAGGATTCGAATATTATCAAGGTTGTGAAATAATGCAGGTCATTTACGGATCACGGGAATAACATATATCCTCTCTCCGGCTGAGACTTTCAGGTAATAGATACCCGGCGGCAGGCCGGGAGTATCAAGCCTGAGAACCGGGTTATCCTCAACCACAGGCAGGACCTTATCATATAACAATATGCCTGCTGCCGATACCAGGTTTAAAGTGACACGGGACATATCTCTGCCTTCAACTCTTATATGCAGTGTTCCGGTAAACGGATTCGGGTAAACAGAGACCCCTTCGTGATCAGTACCACGAATCCGGCTTCCGGTCACTATGTTCTCTATTTCAACACCCAGGCTGTCGCCTATGGTTTTTACATCCAGTTCAAGAAGGACATATATCATAAGCCTGTATGTTCCCGGCTCAGACAGGTCGGCACCGGTGGCGAATATATACAGCAGATTCTCACCCGGATGTATCTCTCCCTCAAACACTTCGCTCACTGTTGCAGTGTCATTCAATGAATATCCCAGTTCAAAGCCTGAAAGCACGGTATTTCCGGTGTTCTCAATACCGGCCTCCACAACCTCGGAACTATCCATATCTGTTCCGCTTACCGGCCTTACAATACCCGTCAGTGAAATATCATGCACCTCGGGAACCGTAAGGCTGATGATAAGAGTGTCATTGTGGCTGATTGAATCTGACAGATGATTTGTGAACAGGGTGAAATCGTAATGGCCGGGGTCACTCAGATCAACCGGTACGCTGAATGTTACATCAACATGATCGCCGGGCTCCAGGACAGTTTCGAATGATTCAATCACGGGGGCGGAGCCATCCAGAGAGTACCCCGCTTCAAATTCTGTTACGGGATAGTTGCCGGAATTCCTAATACGCATGATCAGCGGCTGCATAGCTTTGATCCATTGACCCGAAACAGGTGAAACAAGCTCTTCAGGTCCGATATCTATAACAGCCTCTTCCATAAAAAGGGTCACAAGCTTACCTGATGGGAACACCACATCATCGATCCATGCAGCATCATACCCCCTGCTGACCGAACCGTCTTTAATATACTGCCACCTGAACACACGGTTGCCAGGCTCCACATCAAATTCTACAGCCGACCATTCATGGAATCCGCTCCATCTTCCGGCCCTGTTCTCATCAATGTAAAACTCAAGAAAATCGTACCTTGTTTCCGATGAAACCTTTTGGTTGAAAGAGATGGTTCCCGGTTCGGAAACCTTCATCCTTATCCTGATCTCAGAGGTATCATTATGACTGATCATTCCGGAGCGGAGACTGTAACGGCCGCGTTCAGATTCAGGAGTGCGGAACCAGCCGTTTTCAGGGCATGTGCCCCAGGGCCTGACATCAAAAAGTCGGGCGAACTCAAAATCCTCATAAACGGTATTGATCCTGAACGGGAGTTCCTGTCCGTAGATAAACCTTTCTGATGTGATACCTGTCCCCAAAGCAGTGTATGAACCATAATCAATATTGGTGCGGGCAGTGATCATTACGTTATGCAAAACCGTGTCGCCCGGCATTATAATATTATAGGGCGGATCGGCATCATGAAATACGTAGTACCTGTTGTTCTCGGCAAACCATACCTCTGCATCATAAATTGCCGCAGACCCGGTATTTACAAACTCAAGTACCGACTGCGCCATCTCACCGGCCATAAGGTATCCGTAACGTTTCGTCACATCCTCACCTTCAATCCTGAATCCCAGTATTTCGATCTCCGGGGCCCTGACTTCAATTGTAAAATCCGATACCCAGTGCATGGTGTCTCCGCATGTTACTTTCAGGCTGAAAAACAATATCTCGCCGTCAGGAACTTCAGGGGAGATGTCAAAGCTGAATCCACCTTTTATCTCTGCTGCAGATCCGGGTTCAATATCAGGCAGCATATATTCCGATATCACCGCCCGTACATATTTGTTTCTACTGACAAGTTCAGCAAACAGATCTCCGGCAGGGATATCACCGTAATTTTTCAGGACAAGGTCAAGGGATATTCTCTCGCCCGATTCTGCAACGCCGTTATTGTTGCCTTCACTGTCATCCAGGCTGAACGACCTGACAGATATGAACGGACTGCCTGTACCGGCTACCCTTATACTACCAAAATAGGGCCTCCGGTTTTCCCGTGTAACTATAAGTTCATAATCAACACCAGCAACCAGGCTGTCAAAATCAAGCCGCACCGCTCCGGATGATCCGGTATACCTGGCATCAAACAATTGTCCCCCGGTCGAAAGAGCCACATAACTGTAGGGATCAGCCATAACAGCCAGGCTTGTCGCACCTTCGGCAACAATATTTTGATAGTCAACGCTCAACAAATCCGGTTCTGAAAAATATATCATGAGCGACGGGTCGCCAAGCAAATGGTAAACCTCCCAGTAATACCTGGTCCGTGCCATGGTGGCCCCTGCAGAAACAGCCAGGTTGCCGGCCTGCTGGATCTGTCCCTGTGCAACATACCATTCGGTATATGGTTGTCCCTTCGTATGGAACAGGCGATCAAAGGCACCCGGACCCGATTCCTCGTACAATGGATTGGCAGATACCGGTCCCACACCGATTGCCCAGTAAAAATCTTCATCCCAGTATGTATCGTTGGAGGCACCTATATAACCTACAGCACCTTTTCGGTCTGCACGGAGGACAGCTTCGCCGAAACTCTCATAAAGATTGAACCTTGCTGTCTCACAGGCATTACCGATCATAAGCGGATACATTCCTTCATTTTGAAGGAAAGGTATGTCATCGACTGACAGCAGTGGATTATTCCAGCGGTTCCAAAACCCATGTCCGGTATAATTAACAAAACCTGCCCCTGATGAGATCAGGTCCTTGATCTCCTGCGTGGCACCGGATTGATGGGGCACGGGAAATGTATGTGCATTGATCCCGAGGCTTTCATTAAAATAATATGAAGTGCAGTAGTTGAGCTGACCGTTCCCGTGTACATGGGCAAACCTGCTGTCCACTCCTGCAATCAGCACCGAATTATTGAGGAACCCGGGGTCGGGGAAGAGGTATTGCTCATACATGAGGGTCTTTTCTATCTGCGGCATCAACTCACCGGGATTGTTTGCAGAAAACCTGCCGTAGAACAGATCGGGAAGGAAATCACCGTTACCGTCATATTCGGCATAATAGAGGTCGGTGTAATGGCCTCCTGAACGGAATGCGGGGATCTGATCATGATCGCCCACTATCAGCAAAAACAGCGGTGCAGGATTTTCAGGTGTTGCCGCATGGTACAGGTCAGCCAGCGCTGCTCTCATCTCGGCAGGAGTATTACCAACCCCGTCCCTTCCCCTGTACATCTCAACAACCTCGAAACCCTTCCTGGTTTTCCACTCTACAAAACCGGCCAGGTACTCCTCAAACATGGGATCGGACAAAATAACAAACCTTACGGGCCCTCCGCTGAAATATGTTTTCAGCCTCTCTTCCCTGAAGTTGAAAATCTTTGATTCAAAGGCAGCCTCGTGCAGGGGGGAGTACAGCGACATGTTCCGGTCAGTTTTTGCCGGTTCAGAGTTCAGGAAACCTATCTCAACCTCCAGGTCTCTGTAAACAACGAGCTCGTTTCTCACAGGGTTGTAACTTACCGGCGAGATCTGCACTCTTGCAATACGCTTTCCCCTCATTACACCTATCTCTTCAATCAGCACGAGGTCAGGGCCTGTAAACTCGTTTCTTTTGTATAAACTTTCAATAAACACGAATTCACGGTCATCCGGACTCTCACTTTTCGACACCGGAGGTTGCTGCGGAATAACCGGATTATTGTAGCCATGATCCAGCATGGCAATTGTTTCCTTTCTGAATGAAAGAATATTGTAATACACTTCTGCGCCCCGGGGTATCTCAATCAGCCTGCTGGTTACCGGCAGCAACGGCGCACCGTGACCGGTTGCCGATCTGTGACCTGTTGCTTCAATAATCGTATAGGTCCCATGGTCAGTATCAATTTCGCCAAGATCAACCGAAGATATGGTTTGTCTTATCCTGAACCCCTGGTCACTGTTATCTGATATCTCTGTTGCCGTACGGGTGGATTCCAGCCTGACTGTATTCCTGCCGGCAGAAAAAACAATTCCCGTACCCAGAATGAGCAGCGGTAAAACGGCTAAGAGCCTCTGTACAGAATAATATCCGGGCCTTGACAACATATAACCAAAAATAGTGCAAAATTATCCCGTAAAAAAATATAACCTTTTTAAAGATCGTATAAATAAGGTTTTCGTATGGTTTTTTCTGCTAAAATATATTGACTTATAATACTTTTTTTGTAATTTTATTCAAAAGTTTATATTCACCAAATTGTTTCAATTATGAAGCAAATTCTGGTATTACTGGCAATCATGAGCCTGTGCCTGCCTGTCGCAGGACAGTCCTTATCGCCCTTTGTTGTGTCGGCAGCCGGAGGATTCTCATCCAACGGAGACGTCAACCTCAGCTGGACCTCAGGTGAAACAGTAACTGAAACCCGTTTCTCGGGTGATTTTATTCTCACCCAGGGTTTCCAGCAACCTGATATGAGAATTGTATCTGCAGAACATTTAAATAAGCCCTTCGACTTAAGGGTATACCCCAATCCTGCAACTGATTTCGTAAGAGTCGAGTGGTCCAGGGAGATAGAAGGATATATCCGTGTTGAGCTCTATGATCTTGTAGGCAGAAGACTTATAATCAGGCAATCTGACGGCAGCACCGATTATATAAATATTGAACTGCAATCACTTCAGAGATCAACATACCTGCTGAAGGTCAATACATCCGAAGGGGATTTCTCAAAAACATACAGGATAGTAAAACATTGACGCCGATATCCATCCACCTTAAAAACACAAACCGGAAGCCGGTTCTTCAGGCAGGAACACTTCCTGCGGAACGGAAATAAACTGCAGCCTGCTGAATGGTTATCTTCTGCGAAATGTGTAACCAAAAAGAGAACATTCATTTCCAAATTGCGTATAAAGTTGGATAACGGGTTTATTAAAAATCATTTTTTGTATATTGCTGATATTTTTAAAGTCATCTGTTATATATACTAAATAGGGACATTGTATATGACCTTCAGGATTACAGGTTTGTTGCTGCTGCTTATTTCTATCCCCCTGCTTTCAACTGGACAGGCTAACAGGTACGGGACACCCTTTGTACGTAATTTCGTTCCTCTCGAATATGGCGCCCCTGAACAGAACTGGAGCATGGTGCAGGATAACAGGGGGGTAATGTATATCGGCAACAACGACCGGGGAGTTCTTGAATTTGACGGATCCGGCTGGCGCAATATTCCCGTACCCAATAACTCTCCTGTACGCAGCCTCGCGATTGATGACAGGGGAACGATATATGTCGGCGCAGTGGGAGAGCTGGGATACCTGACACCCGACCAGAACGGACAGTTGAAGTACAGGTCACTCACACACCTTATTGACTCTGCCTTCCTTGACTTTCATGACGTCTGGAAAACCCATATTATTAACGATACCGTCTACTTTTGCACCAGTCCGACAATCTTTATCTTCGACCACAGGGAAATTACCGAGAGAAGGGTGGCCGGGCCCGATGAGAATATTGCACCATTTCTTACATTCAGAATAGAAAATGACCTGTACACAGGAACTTTTCTGAAGGGACTGGTAAGGCTCAGAAGCGATGGCTATGAAGTTGTTGAAAACGGCGGCTTCTTCGAGAGGAAAAACATTATGAAGATACTGCCGCATGACGATCAGCATCTGCTTATCTGCACATTTCAGAACGGTGTTGTACTATACAATATGCTGACGGGTGAAGTGCAGGAAGATTGGTTTTCACAGGATGTCCAGCATTATCTTATGGCAAATGGACTTTACCATGCAGCCAGGCTGCCAGGGGGAAATCACGCATTTGCCACCCTGGGCGGCGGAGTGGTCATAACCTCTCCCGGCGGGGAACTACAGACACTGCTCACTCCTGAGAACGGACTGAGGGATGAGGCAGTTACGGCAGTATACAATAATCACGATGAGGGAATTCAGAGACCCCTGTGGCTTACACTAAACAACGGGATCGCTTATATTGAAAACCATAACCCCCTAAGGTTCTTCGGCGAAGAGAGCGGACTACGGGGACTCGTGCAGGATGTAGTGAGGTTTGAAGGAACTCTTTACGTTGCCACAATGAGTGGTGTGTTCCAACTTGCATCAGACGGCAGCACACTGCCATACTTCAGGCAGCTTGAAGAGATAAGGCACAATTCAACGAGTTTTGCAATTGCCGATCTGCCAGGCAAAGGAAAAAGGCTGATTATCGGGACACAGAACGGAGTTTTCCAGATAGACCCTTCAGGACGGGCGGAGTCAATTACCGGCCAGTTTGATGCAAAAAGCCACAACTGTTTTTCATTGCAGGTTTCTGAGCGCCACCCGGGAAGGGTGTATCTCGGACTTTCATCTGATCTTGAGTACATAGAGTATGACGGGAATGCATGGAGTGTTACTGAAATACCCGGAATACGCGACGAAATAAGGAACATCAGGGAGGATCATGATGGGAACCTGTGGCTTACAACCTTCGTCAACGGGTTCCTCAGGGTTGAATTCACCGATCAGGACACCCTTTCCCGTTATTACGACGCTGCGGACGGACTGCCGGAGCTCCTGAGAAACATTAACATAGCCGAATATGATGGAGAACTGCTTTTCACAACAGCAAAGGGCATTTTCAGGTATGACGGAACGGAAGATATGTTTTACCCTGACGAAAGTTTTGCGGGAATACCGGGAAGACCGGAATCAGGTGTTTATCATATGGTAAAGGATAATGAAGGGTTATTGTGGATATCGGCATATGATGAGCATGAAAGGTGGATAGCTGTCCTCCGCATGTCAGAGGATGGCACCTATATACAGGATGATGCGCCGTTAAGGCCCCTGCCACCCATCTGGTGTGATGCCATATACCCCGATGAGGACAGTACCGTATGGGTTGCTATTTCCAACACAATATACAGCTTTAACAAAGGCATGATCCGTGATTACCGGCAGCCGTTCAACACACTGATAAGAAGAGTGACAATCAGCCAGATCGATTCGGTCATCTTCCACGGCACCAATTACAGGCTGGCAGATGACGGCCGTATGCTGATCTCTGACACACAGCCTGACCAGGTCAAACCCAGGCTGCGTTTTGCCAACAACAGGCTTGAATTTGAGTTTGCATCTCCATTCTTTGACAGCCACGACCAGACAGAATACAGCTGGCACCTCGAGGGCGAGGATATCGTATGGTCAGCCTGGTCGGGCGAAACCAGGGCGCAATACACTTACCTCCGGGAGGGAAGTTACACTTTCATGGTCAGGGCAAGGAACGTATATGGTGTCGAAAGCAGCACGGCATCATTTGAGTTCTATATCCACCCTCCATGGCACAGGACCATGGTCGCCTACATCGGTTACCTCATTCTCCTGTCCCTGTTTATTTATATCATTGTATTGCTTAATTCACGAAGGCTTCAGAAAGAGAAGATAATCCTGGAAGGCATTGTAAGGGAAAGAACTGCCGAGATTGTAAAGCAGAAAGAGGAGATAGAGGAACAGCGCGACATGATTGCCGAACAGAACAAGAATATTACCGACAGCATAGAATATGCACGCAGAATACAGACTGCAATCCTCCCGCCGGGAGATTATGTAAAGGAGCTGTTACCGCAACGCTTCATCCTTTTCCTGCCAAGAGACATTGTAAGCGGCGATTTCTACTGGCTTACCAAGCTCAATAAAAGGATAATCTCAGTAGCGGCCGACTGCACCGGGCACGGTGTTCCGGGAGGCTTCATGAGTATGCTGGGCATTGCATTCCTTAATGAGATCGTAAATAAAAGCCCCGATGACGTAACTGCGGCAGAGATACTGAACCAGTTGCGCGATCAGGTTATAGCCTCATTACATCAGACCGGCAAGTCCGGTGAGGCACAGGACGGAATGGATATCTCCCTGTTTATTCTGGACTGGGAAAACAATAGCCTTGAGTTTGCCGGAGCCAATAACCCCCTCATAATAATCCGCAATAATGAGATGATTGAAATCAAGGGGGACAAAATGCCTATAGGTATTCATGACAGGGCCAACCAGCCATTTACAAATCATGTTGTCAAACTGGAAGACAATGATGTGATCTACACCTTCTCTGACGGTTTTCAGGACCAGTTCGGGGGCCCAAAGGGGAAAAAGTACATGATCAAACGCCTCAAGCAGTTGCTTCTTGATATCCATCAGAAGAGCATGTCGGAACAGGTAGAAATCCTCCTGATGGAGCTTGAAGAGTGGCAGGGATCATTCGAGCGTGTTGACGATATAATCGTCATGGGGGTGCAAATCTGACAGTTATTGCCTCAGGAGTGTCCCTTGCAACAAACTGTTGACAATAATCGTCATTGGTATAAGCATCTGGCGGATGGTCCCTCTCAGGAACTGAAACCAAACCTTGCATCAGGAGCAATATCCTGTGCGGAATATTCTTTCCTTAAATACCTGTAGTAAGCGGTTATTGCAATCATGGCGGCATTGTCGGTAGTATATGCCGGCTTTGGTATGAATACATCAAAACCCTTCCCTGCACCATAACCCGCAAAAGCTTCCCTTAGTCCGCTGTTAGCTGCAACCCCGCCTGCGAGCGCAAGTGTGCCGATACCGGTATGGGTGACAAGTCTGTCAAGATTATGCATCAGTATCTCAACTATTGTATGTTGCAATGAGGCGCACAGATCACTGAGGTTTTTTTCAATGAATCCGGGATCCTCCTTTTCCCTGTCCCTTATAAAATAGAGAAATGACGTTTTAAGTCCGCTGAAACTGTAATCGAACCCTCCTGCAGAAGGTCTGGCAAACGCATATGCCGCAGGGTTACCTTCTTTTGCATGTTTGTCAATCCACGGCCCGCCGGGGTAGGGTAACCCCATAAGCTTGGCACATTTGTCGAAAGCCTCACCGGCGGCATCGTCAATTGTCTGGCCTGCTATTTCCATCGAAAGATGATCTCTTACTATTATGAGCTGAGTATGGCCTCCTGAAACAAGCAGGCATATGAAGGGAAATGACGGGACCCTTGCAGTGTTACCGGGTTCCCTGATATAATGAACAAGAACATGGGCCTGGAGGTGATTGACCTCAATAAGAGGGATTCCGAGGGACAGAGACAGACCTTTTGAAAAAGAGGCTCCCACCAGGAGCGAACCCATAAGTCCCGGTCCCCTTGTAAATCCTACGGCAGAAATGTCTCCGGCAGCTATACCCGCTTCTCTGATCGCAAGGTCAACAACGGGAACGATATTCTGCTGATGCGCCCTTGAAGCCAGTTCCGGTACCACACCACCGTATTTCCTGTGTACCTCCTGACCTGCTATCCTGTTTGACAGTATGACTCCGTCGGCAATAACTGCCGCCGATGTATCATCACAGGAAGATTCAATACCGAGGATAACAGCCGACATTATTATTCAATAAATTAACTATATATGAACTTTTTTTTATTCTTTTACGTTTGAAAAGAAAGCTCAAAGTTATCAAAAAAATACTCAAGATAGCAGCCCTTGCTGTATTGTTGATTGCGGCCCTTCCTGCGGGAGCATATTTTCTGGCTCGAATGCCTGCAGTGCAGACCTATCTCACAAAACAGATTGCCAGGCAGGTTTCGGAAAACCTGAATGCCAAATTCGAGGTGGGGCGGGTTGATATTGTATTTTTCAACCGTGTGCTGCTGAGCGATGTGATCATTGAAGATCAGCGGGGTGATATCCTGCTCAGTGCTGAACGTATCACAGCTACAATTAACCACCTCAACCGTGCCAGAAGAAGTATCGGGTTCAACCAGATCCTGATGAATAATGCCGTTATAAACCTGTCAAGTGATGCCGATTCTGTGCTTAATATGCAGTTTATAATCGATGCGGTTGCATCTGATGATACTACCAGGACGGGCTGGGATTTTTTAGTGAATGCGATTTATCTGAAAAATTCTTCATTTACCTATAAGGCATATGACCCAAAGACAAAGGAGTTTGGAATTGATTTCAGGGATATCGGAATTACGCGCCTGAACCTCCTGGTTGACCGGATAAAGACATCGGCTGATACTGTTTTTTTCAATATCAGGTATCTTAACCTGAAAGAAAAGAGCGGTTTTGCCATTGATCACTTCTCTTCTGAGAACACTGTTTCACCGACCGGAATCCGGTTGGGCGGCCTGAGGATAATGACACCGCATTCAAGGCTTGATCTTGAACACTACCAGATGATCTTTAATGATTTCAAAGACTTCAGTGACTTTGTCGGGCGGGTTACACTTTCAGGCCACTTCAGGCCCTCATGGATATCATTTAATGACCTGGCATATTTTGCCCCCGGTCTTAAAGATGTTGACCTTACGGTCAGGCTTTCTGGCGAGGCCGGGGGTAGAGTTAGCAATCTCCGAGGCACCGGTTTAAGTATTGAGGCTTTTGAAAACACCAGCATTACCGCCAGCTTCAACATGATAGGACTACCTGATATTGACCAGACATTTATGTTTTTTGATCTCGACAACCTATCCACCAACGCAGCGGATATAATGAAGGTGGTATCGTCAGTCGGAGAACGCACAGCAGATGAGGAACCTGAAATCCTTGCAAACATTGGAGATATTGCCTACAGGGGGAAATTTACAGGTTTTATAGACGACTTTGTGGCCTATGGCGAACTTACAACAGGCATCGGTTCGGTGATAACCGACCTCGCACTTCAGCCCGACACCGATAAGACTCTCCATTTCAGCGGCCGGATGCATGCAGTCCACTTTGATGCAGGCGTCCTATCGGGTGCAGACCTCCTGGGCAGAATTACATTCAATGCAGAAACCAGGGGGCAGATCACCACCGGAGGTGCTATATACGCAGATCTGGACGGTCTGATAGATTCAGTAAGATTTAATGAATACACTTACAGAAACGTACAACTTGCCGGAGAGCTGGCGAACAGGCGCTATTCAGGGTCGGCTTATATAAATGACCCAAACATAATACTTGAATTCCTGGGCAGCATAGATCTTTCTGACGAGATACCCGAATTTGATTTTTCGGCAAATGTTTCAGATGCAAATCTGTACAACCTTAATATTGAGGAGCATGAGCCCGGCACAGTCCTTTCCTTCCTCTCTACTGCATCATTCAGGGGAAACAGCCCGGATAACCTGAGCGGACGGGTAGATCTGGTTAATGCCCGGTTTGCAAGGAATGATCAGGATCTACAGATAGATAACCTTAACCTGCAGGCAACCGGGGCCGCAGAAAACAGGGAGATAATTCTCAGCTCAGACCTTGCCGATGGTTACCTTGCAGGCAACTATGAGTTTGCAACTATTACATCATCGATAAATACTTTGGTTAACAAATACATTCCCGCCTACGCTGTCAATTACAAACCAACTCCTGATCCTTCAGGGAACAATTTCTCATTCGACCTTCACCTTAAGGAGACTGAAGAATTTACATCCTTCTTTTTCCCTGACCTGTATTTTGCCTCTGGTACCACACTGAAAGGGGTTTACGATCCGGCATCCTACTTAACAACCGTTAATGCACAGTCAGATGAAATAAGGATCAATAATCACATATTCAGCAGAGTAAATATTGAAACCCATTCAGATGATTCGCTGTTCAGCTTCAGTTCTGCAATGGAGAGATTACTTTTTGCAAACCGGTTTGAACTTGAAAACATCAGTATCCGTTCGGGCATAATCAATGACAGCATCACCTTCCATGCTGCATGGGACAACAGGGAAAAAATCAGGTACAAAGGGGACCTCAAGGCCGGGGTTACATTTGAAAGAAGACCCGGGGAAGCCGCCCCTCTTGTAACCCTAGATATCCTGCCCTCAGGAATTTATATTGCAGATACCCTGTGGACCGTTGAACGGAGCAGGGCGATAATTGATTCTTCATCATACCTGGTTGAAAACTTCGTCTTCGGTATGCCTCATCAGAAATTCATGATAAACGGCAAGCTTTCAGAAGACCCGCTTGATTCCATTCACCTTGAATTCCACGAAATGGAACTGAGCACTATTGAGCTCATTGCCACCCCGGGGAGTTTCCACCTGGCAGGCATAGTTAACGGAAAAGCAAGCCTGTCGGATATTCATGCCAATCCGTTATTCGGTACCAATTTGAGGATTGAGGATCTAACAATCAATCACCAGGTTTTTGGCAATATGGATATTATTACGAATTGGTTGCCGGAAAACAGGAGCATAGCGTTACATACCCACAGTGAACGGGACGGCGACAGGATCATAAACATGGAAGGACTGTATACCCCCGAAGGTAATCTGCTTGATTTTGAGATAGAACTATCCAAAATAAACCTCCGCACTTTTGACGGATACATTGATGAGGTTTTCGGGAACCTGAGAGGAATGGCAGGAGGAAACCTGAGACTCGAAGGCAACCTCAGACAGCCTCGCTTCAATGGTAACATATTATTGCAAAAAGCCTCATTCATGATTGACTATCTCAAGACCAGCTATAATTTCACCCATGAGGTGGAAATAAGAGATAACGACATCATTTTCAGCAACATTATTGTATACGATGCAAACCACAACACATGCCGGGCAAGCGGGCGTGTATCAAATACATGGTTCAGGGACTTCAACCTGAACATCCACCTGTATCCAGACCGGTTTATGGCCCTGAACACAATGGAGAGGGATAACGAACTGTTTTACGGCCGTGTCTTTGCAAGCGGACTTGTTCATATTACCGGGCCTGTTGATAATATTATGATGAATATCTCTGCACGAACCGACCGTAACACCCAGTTCTTCATACCACTGCATAAAAGCAGCGAGGTAGGGGAACTGCATTTTCTTAACTTTACTGGATCAGCAGACACTGAAACCGGCATAGAATCTGTTACCGGTATCAGAAATTACGAAGTCGATCTTTCGGGAATCCAGCTCAGCTTTGACCTCGACGTTACCCCCGATGCAGAGGTGCAGATCATATTCGACTCAAAGATTGGCGACATAATCAGGGGCAGGGGCAGCGGATCATTCAAAATGGAGATCAACACACTGGGACAGTTCAGTATGTTCGGCGAATATACAATTGAACAGGGTGATTATCTTTTCACGCTTCAGAATGTAATAAACAAACGGTTTGAGATAGAAAGGGGGGGGCGGATCAACTGGAACGGTGATCCATTTGATGCCAATATAGACCTGAAAGCTGTATACCGGCTGAGAACCTCTCCTGCGCCACTGCTCGCACAATACGGAACATCCGACGCTTATACCAGGAGGATCCCTGTTGAGTGCCATATTATCATGAAGGAAAACCTGATGACACCCGATATATCTTTTGACATTGATCTGCCAACAGCCGACCCCGACACAAGAAGAAACATACAGGGTATTCTGAATGATGAAGAGAAGAAAAACAGGCAGTTTCTCGCACTTCTGGTAATAAATAACTTCATTGTCGAGGAAGAACTGTCAGGCCCGGGAATGGGAGCCAACCTTGGCATGAGTGCGACAGAGGCCAGCATCACTACAGTCAGCGAGTTCTTTTCCAACCAGTTAAGCAACTGGTTATCACAGCTAAGCAGGGATATTGATTTCGGGGTTAACTGGAGGCCCGGGGATGAAATAACCCCTGATGAAGTTGAGCTGGCCCTTTCAACCCAGGTGCTGAACGACAGGGTCAGGATAAACGGTAATGTAGATGTTGGCGGGCGTCAAATGAACACAAGTAACATAGTGGGCGATTTCGACGTTGATATTAAACTCAACAGAAGCGGCAAACTCAGGCTTAAGGCATTCACCCGGGCAAACGACAATCTTATCAGGACACATCTTTCTCCCTATACCCAGGGTATAGGTCTCTTTTACCGGGAAGATTTCGACAGTTTCGACGAACTTATGAGACGTTACTGGAATATGGTTTTTGCAGAAGCAACGCGTGAAGAGGAAGAACCTGAACCGTAACAGAAATTTACGTCACTATTTGCTTGGATGGAATGATTGATGTAATTTTGGCTGATTATTGAATTTACTAACCATTGTTTAACAAGTTGCTAATTGGATTTTACAGATGACCTACTACTTATCTCTTCTGCAGATCACCCTTTCGGAGAATCTGAATGACCTGGAACCACTTGCGGAACAGGGAGAAATAACAATGTCCTACTGGGAGCTGGCTTTCAAGGGAGGGTGGGTAATGATCCCAATAGCTGTATTGTCAATAGTTGCTGTTTACATTTTTGCAGAGCGCTATTTTGCGATAAAGAAGGCTGAAAAGGTGGATATAAACTTTATGAATAAGATCAAGGATTATATTCATGATGACAAGATCGACTCTGCAATAACCCTTTGCCAGTCAACCGACAATCCGGTTGCCAAAATGATAGAAAAAGGAATAAGCCGTATAGGCAGACCTCTCAATGATATCAATGCTGCAGTTGAAAATGTGGGAAAGCTTGAAATCTATAAACTTGAAAAAGGGCTTCCATTCCTGGCAACAGTTGCAGGCGCCGCCCCGATGATAGGTTTCCTTGGAACCGTAATGGGAATGATCCGGGCCTTTTACGATATGTCAACTGCTGGAGCCAATATAGATGTCAGTCTGCTGTCAAGCGGCATATATACAGCAATGATCACGACAATGGCAGGCCTCATGGTAGGTATCATGGCTTTTCTCGCTTATAACGCCCTTGTGGCAAAAGTTGAGAAGGTGGTTTTCAGACTGGAAGCAAATACTACCGAGTTCATGGACCTGCTGAACGAACCGGTCAACTGATACAACATTAATAAACCAGTTATGGCACTGCGAAGCAGAAACAAGATACAGGCAGGCTTCAGTATGTCGGGAATGACAGACATCGTTTTCCTGTTGCTCATATTCTTTATGATAACGTCAACCCTGATAGCACCGAATGCCCTGAAGCTGCTGCTGCCTCAAAGCACGCACCAGACAATGGCAAATCCCATAACAACTGTTTCTATTACAAGAAACTATGAGTTTTACGTAGAGACCACACGGGTGGAGGTAGAAAATTTGGAACGGGTTTTGCAGGAGAGACTGTCAGGGGAATCTGACCCTACAATTTCACTGCATGTTGACAGGAGCGTACCCATGGAACAGGTTGTAAGGATCATGAATATTGCCAAAGACAACAGATACAGACTTATACTTGCTACAAGCGCCAGATAATGTTTGAAATATTTGAAAGGCATAAAAAAGGTATTATCGGAACCACTGCTTTCCATGTGGTCATAGCCCTTATTATCATTTTTCTTGGCTTCTCCACGCCCCTCCCGCTACCCGGTGAAGAGGGTATTATAATAAATTTCGGAACAGATGATGAAGGGTTCGGGATGACCCAGCCTGAGCAGCAAAGAACAGCACCTCCTGCTGCTCCGCCGCCACCGGTTAGTGAACCCGAAGCAGAAGAAGAGATAATCACGCAGGACTTTGAGGAGTCACCGGCCATACCTGTGCCACAGCCTGAAGAAGAAAGACAGCCCGAGCCGGTCACTCCACCCGATGAACCGCAACCATCACCGGCTGAACAGGAGTCACCACAGGAGGTTGCTGAAGAGGCCCCGGAAAGGAGGCCGAACCCGGATGCACTCTTTCCGGGGAGGACCACAACAGGAGATACAGGAGCAAGCGAAGGAGAAACTGAAGGTGAAGGGGACCAGGGACGGGAAACAGGTGATCCTGCATCAACTCACAGAGAAGGTGGTGATACGGGAAGCCCGGATGGCATCTCATTCAGCCTTGATGGAAGGT
>SLOE01000166.1 GCA_007132715.1 Bacteroidales bacterium | reverse complement strand
TGCACCTTCAGAACACGATTGAGATGGTGGACCGGATGATCGCTGCCGGCAAGCATTTCGAGCTGCTGCTCTACCCCAATCACAGTCACGGGATAAGGGGCAACGCCGCACAGCACATGTATGAGAGGATAACGGACTTTGTGCTGGAAAACCTGTAATGCCTTAGTGCCGGGGGACTGGTGCCGGGTTGCCGCGGGCCCGGTTCCGGATACCGGGTAACGGAAAAATTATGCAATTTTTATTGACGGGGACTGTTTTGAAGCAAAAATTGATTATTTTTGTTGCCCGGTTGAGAAAAACGGTTCTTTGAAGCCTCAGCCGGTCATGCTGCCCAGATGGCGGAATTGGTAGACGCGCTAGTTTCAGGGACTAGTGTATGCAAGTACGTGCAGGTTCGAGTCCTGTTCTGGGCACTGACAGATATAGACACCCCGGTTTTACTGCAAATATGGCAGTCCGGTCGCGGGAATATATAGACCAAGCCCAGGTGGTGAAATTGGTAGACACGCCAGCTTGAGGGGCTGGTGCTCGTTTAGGGCGTGCTGGTTCGAGTCCAGTCCTGGGCACCAAAAAGCAGGAAACGATGACGTTTCCTGCTTTTTATTTTTTTAGCAGCTGACAAGCAAAACTACTCCGGACTCGAAAAGCTTGAATTCAGTTGAGTTCCAGGGCCAGGGTCGCATTATTAAAATTATTAAAAAAACTAAACTATTCAGCCTGTTGTTTGTCTCTAACATCAGGAATATTGTTCAATCGTTTTTTATAAAGAGGCAATCATATGTATTTTAGCAGGCTGACAACAGCAATTCTTTTATTTTTAATTTTCCAGTCATTAACAGCGCAAACCGGCTCGGTGGCAGGAATCATTACCGACCCCGAAACAGGCGAGCGTATTCCGTTTGCCAATATTGCCATTTATTCCGGCGACGAATCCACTCCTGTTGCCGGCGACGTGTCTGATGGAGAAGGGAACTTTGCAATTGGCCGGCTGCCTTTCGGTACATACAGGCTGGTATTATCTTTTATCGGCTATGAGCCTGCAGAAATACCAGCGGTTGAGATATCACCGGAAACGCCAGGTGTAAATCTTGGCACGATTAACCTGAGACGGTCAGCTACAGACCTTGAGGAGGTTGAAGTCACAGCCATGGCCAGAACATCCTCGTCACGGATTGACCGTACTACTTACAGGGCGGCGGATTTTGAGACTGCAAGGGGCGGAACTGCATCCGACCTCCTGTCAAGGCTGCCCTCCGTTTCGGTTAGCCCCGACGGTGAGGTTTCGGTAAGGGGCGCATCCGATTTCCTGGTTTACCTGAACGGTAGACCCACTACGATGGACCCCTCCATGATACTGTCACAGATCTCTGCCGGCTCAATTGAGAGTGTGGAGATTATTACCGTGCCCGGTGCAAGGTTTGACGCTCAGGGTGCCGGTGGGATCATCAATATCAATACCCGCAGAGCCGCCATCGAAGGTTTGTCGGTATCGGCCAGGCTGCAGGGCGGCGCTGCTCCATGGGGAGAGAGGACCGATCCTTACAGCGGTTACGAAATGAACAATGATATGTACGGGGGCAACCTTGATCTTCTCTACCACGCCGACAGGTTAACACTTTACAGTAACCTTTACTATAATAACAGAAACACTAACGGGGTAAGGAACGGGAATGCCCGCATCCTGCAGCCCACCGGTGAATACTATACGCTTCACGGCGCCGGCGCCAGGCCGGAACTGCACGAAAACATCTCTGTGAATGGGGGACTGGTGCTGAACATGTCGGAGCAATCATCACTTGACCTGTCATATTTCTTTGCAAACAGGAGCGAGACCAGGGGTGCATATTATCTGTACCGTGGTGAGGGGCTTGAAGAGATACCTGCGTATGCTGACGGGAGGGATTACTGGACATTCAATCCCAATACAGGTGACAGGGTTGGAACAATCCACAATGTTACTGCTCAATACAGCTTTGAGCCCGACGAATACTCTGTGCTGGGAATAATGGCAGCATACGAGCGGACTGAGCTGAGGCGTGACCTCAGTAACCCCAACTACTCCTATGACGAGGCATCCGATATTATAACCGGCATACAGAGACATTTCATGCAGTCGGATGACACCCCGCTTGACGGGTTCAGGCTGAACATCGATTACCAGAGAGCGCTGAACAACGGGCATAGCATCGGGGCCGGTTTCCAGCCCCAATACCTGAACAACAGGGGCTCTTTCAGCTATGATACCCTTAATGTACTCCAAAATGCCTGGGGTTCTTATGGAAGCCTTGAGAATGATTTTGATCTGAAGAGGGGAATATATGCGGCATACCTGAACTATTCAGGCAATGCGGGCAACCTTGGTTTTATGGCCGGTCTGAGAATGGAATATACAGATCAGGTTATGGACATTGAAAACCCCGATTATTTCAGTCTGTTTGATAGGGATACCAAATCAAGATACACCTTCGAGAGGGCAAACCTGTTTCCCTCATTGCACCTGAGCTATCCCGTTTTTGAAGGCGATGAGCTGACCATGGCGGCAAGCAGAAGAATAAACAGGCCGCAAACCCAGAATATGGCGCCATTCCTTTACCGCAGGCACCACGAGGTATACGAAGTGGGTGACCCGGCCCTTGAACCTGAGTACCTGAATAATCTGGAGGTGTCCTACCTTAAGCGTGCAGGAAACCAGAATATCAGACTTACAGGTTTTTACCGGGGTACAAACAATGCCGTATTCAGGATATATACAGTTTACGACGATGAGAACATACTGATACGAAGTTTCACAAATGCAGGCACATCGACTGCACTTGGTGCCGAGCTCAACACAGACCTTTCAATTGGCAGGATTGCCAGGATCTACCTGGGCGGGTCTCTTTATAATTTCAATGTAAGCGGTGAGTTCTTCGGCTATATGGAAGACAACAGCAGCACCAACTGGACCCTGAACGGCAATGTAAATATTTTCCTGAACAGGTCGCTCAGGTTTGTTGTCGATTTCGACTGGAGGTCGGCTACCGTTACCGCCCAGGGTTCGGAGGAGATGTTCTTTGTGACCGGGGCAGCTCTGAACTATACACCATCCCAATGGCAGGGCTGGAACTTCACTGTACGGGCACTTGATATTCTCGGCACAAATGTTACAAACTGGTCAACCCGTGCATACGACAGCAGCGGCCGGCAGATATTTTTCCAGGAGACGGATTATGACCGTTACGGCCCTGTTGCAGAGCTCAGTGCAACCTACTCTTTCAACCTCAACGGCCGTACACTCAGAAGGGATGTGGATACCTTCGGCGATGAACAGTTCTAGATCATTACCGTAATCTGAAGGTGATGTCAGCTAAAGGTAAGAACAACATTGCCGAACACCGGGTTTATATCCATTACAAAAGTCCTGCTGCCCGTTTTCCGGGCAGTAATTGTCTTATCTCCCTGTTTACCGGTTACTGAGGATACATCCCGGCCTGTTCGGATCTCAACAGAAATTTCAGTTGCATACCTCGCATCAACCCCCCCGGGCAGGGCAAATGTCAATGCATTCCCGTCAACAAGATGTGGTCCGTCAATATGCTCCCTGGTCATTATATACCTTAACACAGTTGTGGGCGGCTCAACCCAGAGCAGTCCCCTCTCAACATTGTCGCTTACATAATCAAGGAGCGTCCTGTACCGGTCCACCCCCATCCTGCCCCAGCCCCATGGCTGCTCATCATCAACTGCATGGAGCTCCTGAATACTCCATCCTCCAGCTCCTATTGCAGCATCAATATGCTGTATTTCAATATCATCATTGATGTTATCGTAAATCGAGACCGGTGAAGAGTCCCTCCCGGCAAGTAACTGTTCCTGCTCTTCTTTTGATACAAAGGCATCAAACAGGTTGCTTCTGAAAGGGTCATAATTATTGAAATCAACAACCACTCCCCTGTCATTATACATTCTCCTGCCACTCCGGGAACCAAGATAACCATGGTGCTTAAGCTCCTCAAGCCGGTCGTCATTGTATGCATCATATGGAAATATCATATAAAGGACCGATGCTCCGGGCACATTCTCTTCAATGACCTTTTTCGTCATCACAACATCCCTGTCAACGTCCCAGTCCGCCCCGCCCCTACCCAGGTCAACCGCGGCTCCGTGCGACCAGGAGTGACTCAGTATCTCATGACCATGTCTGACCATTCGTTCCATGATCATCCACATGGGTTCTCCCTTTCTGACACAGCTACCCACAATCGCTCCTGCACCGAACCTGATCCCGCGGTTGTATGCGATAGTATCTGCATAGCGGTGGATCCCGGAGGCACTCGGATTACAGAGGTCATCGTGAATTATAGTGTACGCTGCAGCAGCTCCTCCCTTCCATTTAAGCACGCTGACCGAAACCGTGCCAGGGTCGGCAGACCCGCAGAGAAGAAGCAACATGGGAAAAAGCAATATTGCCGGAAAAAGTCTCATAAAGAATATTTTTTGACAATAATAATCAAAAAACCACTATTTATTACCAGAATTATTAATCTGAACAGCAACAAAGCACCTGCCCCCAAATGCAAAACCCCTGATAACCAGTTAAAGAATTGCCTTCGACCAGTACAACCGACAGCTTTTTCGAGCCTGTAACCGAAGGCTCCATACTGTACAGGACTGACAGGTCTTATGGTATGATACGTACCGAAATAATCGATTCTTCATCCGGATCCCACCTCGGACACGTTTTTGATGACGGTCCCCCGCCGACCGGATTAAGATACTGTATGAACAGTGCCGCGATGATATTCGTGGGTATTGATGAACCCCCCCCCTCCGCTGGTAAGCTATTACATGGAAAACTACGCCACCGACATTGAAAAAGAGGCTGTCGGGTGTTTTATCCGCACAAACTGAGAGATTATCCCGGCCACACCCTGACAGTGAACATGTACCTTTAACCTGAACGGTCTGGAAGGGAGCGGCTACAATTCCTTTTCAAGCTCTTCCAAAGGAACACCCTTGGTTTCAGGCATAAAGAATTTCACCCATACAAGCTGCAGTACCATCATTACGCAGAATATGCCAAAGATGAACTGCGGAGCGATAGCTTCTGCCATGAACGGGAATGACAGCGTGATAAGCGCTGCAAAGAACCAGTGGGTAAAGCTGCCGAGGGACTGACCGAAAGCCCGCTGCCTGTTGGGGAAGATCTCACTTATGAACACCCATATTACAGCACCCTGACCTACCGCATGCGCGGCAATGAAAGCAAATATAAGCAAGGGTACAATACCAAAGTTCTGGGCGGCAAATGCCCAGGCCGTTAATCCGAGCGACAGGATATATCCGAAAGATCCGATAAAGAGCAGGGTGCGCCTTCCAAGCCTGTCGATCAGCCATAACCCGATAAATGTGAACACCAGGTTAGTGACACCTATGCCGACTGACTGCAGCATGGCAGCCTGTGCCTCCAGTCCGGTCATCTGGAAGATCCTCGGGGCAAAATAGAGAATGGCATTTATACCTGAAAGCTGGTTGAAAAAAGCAATGAAAAAAGCAAGCATTATAGGGGTCACCAGCCTCCTGGAGAAAAATTTTCCTGCGTTCTGCTTAAGATTGCCGGAAGCCTCTACCTCGTCAACGAGCTGAACAAGTTCTTCTCTGTTAAGCCCGGGATTGATCTTCTCAAAAACCTCCATCCCGGCTTCCCTGTCCCTGCGGCGAACAATGAGCCATCTGGGACTCTCAGGTATGCCTATACAGAATACTGCAAAGATCAGGGCGGGAACAGCCTCTACCCCGAGCATCCAACGCCATGCATTCTCGCCGATGCCTGCCAGCAGGGTATTCGAAAGAAAGGCCACAAGTATCCCGAAAACTATATTGAACTGAAACATTCCGGCGAGCCTGCCCCTGTACCTGGGCGGGGCGATTTCGGAAATGAACATGGGTGCCGCTACCGTCGAGATACCAATACCCAATCCTCCCATAAACCGGGATATCATGAAGGAATACACCTCCGGGGCAAGGGCAGACCCAAATGCAGACACAAGGTATAGTACTCCTATCCATAGCAGGGTTTTACGGCGACCGAAGTAGTGGGCCGGCCAGCCTCCAAGAAGCGAGCCTGCAACAGTGCCCCACAGAGCCATGCTTATTGCCAGTCCGTGCAAAGTACTGCTTAAACCCCAAAGCGACTGAATAGATTGTTCGGCGCCCGATATCACAACCGTGTCAAACCCGAAAAGAAAACCGGCCAAAGCGGCTACCACTGAACTTTTATATAAAAACCACCTGTTACCCATATCCTTTTTAATTATTTGATTGGCAGACCAACGGTACTACACTGAAGTTCCATACTCAATCTGCATGAATGGATTATATTTAAAAACCACCAAAATAAAAAAATTATGTTTAACAGCCCTCCCGGTTGATTGTTTTTTTATACATTTATCGGCCAAAACCGTGTATGGCATCATAATTGCTTTTTGACAATCAGCGGGCAGATCTGATAACCCGAAAGTTAATAATTTGGCTAACTAAATCATAAAAGATGGAAAGAAAATCTTACTATTACCTGACAGCATTATTGCTGATTACCGTGGTAACCTTCAGCCAGTGCAGATCGAAAAGGGACACTGCGGGACTGCCTGAGGGAGAAACCAGGGTTGAAGTTCTCTGCAGCGGGCCGGAGTTCTTTTCCGACAATGAATATTTCAGGGCAAATTCCGTAGCGGAAAGCCGCAACCAGGCCAATTCAAAAAGGATGGCCCTGAGCAATGCCAGGGCTGAGCTTGCCGCTCAGATAGAGGTGACTGTTAAAAGCGTTATTGACAATTATGTGCAGGATATAACTGTGGGCGACCAGTCTGAATTCATGCAACGTTATGAAGGGCTGTCAAGGGAGGTGATAAACCAGAGGCTGGCAGGGACCAGGGTTATATGTGAGGAACTGACAAGAACAGCCCAGGGTATGTACAAGACCTATATTGCTATTGAGCTCAGCGGCCAGGATATTCTTAATGCCATGAATCAGAGGATATCAGGCGACGAGAGGCTGAGACTCGACTACAACTACGAAAAGTTCAAAGAGAATTTCAACCAGGAAATGGAGCAGCTCAGACAGGAGCGTGGCTACTGAAATATCATTGCAATTAAATTAAAATAAGGTCATGCCCTGCGGCCTGACCTTATTTCTCATTATAAAATTTTCAAAAACATGACAAGATTATTATCACTTTTCCTGCTGGCCCTTGTATCGGTGTCAGCTTTTTCACAGCGGCGAAGCGAGCAGATAAGGGTAAACCAGACCGGATATTATCCCAATGCACCCAAAATTGCAGCTATACGTGAATTCCGAACAGACATATTCCACATAACCACACCAGACCTGGCAGATACGCTGTATACCGGGACAGCTACCGGGCCGAACAGTGCTCCGTATTCGGAAGTCGAGACCTGGCTGGCCGATTTCAGCAATTTTACAGCCACAGGCGTCTATGTAGTGGTAATTCCAGAACTGGGATATTCGTGGCCCTTCGAGATTTCTGCGGCAGTACACGAACCGCTGGCAAAATCTTCGCTTAAGGCATTCTATTTCAATAGGATGTCTACTCCTTTGCCATGGGAGTATGCCGGTAAGTGGGCAAGACCGGCGGGACACCCCGATAGCCATGTTATGGTGCATGCCTCCGCTTCCGCGGAGAACAGACCCGAGGGAACCATAATATCGGCACCGAAGGGATGGTATGATGCCGGCGATTACAACAAATATGTTGTAAACAGCGGGATTACAATGGGAACAATGTTGTCGGCACTCGAAGATTTTCCGGAGTACTATAAAAATCTTGCGGTGAACATACCCGAAACAGGGAACGGCATGCCTGACATACTTAACGAGTTGCTCTGGAACCTGAGATGGATGATAAGGATGCAGGATCCTTACGACGGCGGAGTATACCACAAACTGACAACCGCAAACTTTGAAGGCAGGCTGATGCCGGCTGAGGCCGTCAACCAGAGGTATGTGGTTCAGAAAAGTACTGCTGCCGCACTGAATTTTACCGCAGTCCTGGCACAGGCATCAAGAATATTGAGAGAGTATGAGAATATTGTTCCGGGACTCGCAGATTCCTGCATTAATGCCGCCGTCTATGCCTGGGAATGGGCTGTTGAAAATCCCCAGATATACTACAGGCAGAATGATATGAACAGGCAGTACGACCCCGATATTGTAACCGGGGCTTACGGCGACGGAAATGTGACAGACGAATTCATGTGGGCTGCTACCGAACTTTTCATTACCACCGGCGATGAAAAGTATTTCAGGTCGGTCAACCTGTTTCCAGATACTGCAATGCCAATTCCATCGTGGAACCAGGTCAGGCTTCTTGCATACTACTCACTGCTGAGGAAAGAAGATGATCTGCCCAAGTTTGCATCGGGTAACATTGAGATCATTAAGATCAGGCTCGAAAGGCTGGCTAACGAACTTATTGAAGACCTGGGCAGCCGCCCTTATCATGCCGTAATGGGAAGTAGTCCGAGGGATTTTGTATGGGGCAGCAATTCGGTCGCCGCAAACCAGGGCATCGCACTCATTAATGCATATCTGAGTACCGGTAACAGGCGTTACCTGGATGGTGCACTGCACAACCTCGATTACCTGGCAGGCAGAAATGCTACAGGTTATTCATTCGTGACAGGGCACGGGCACCGGACACCCATGCATATACACCACCGGCCCTCGGATGCCGATCCGTTGCCTGATCCTGTACCCGGACTTCTTGCCGGGGGACCAAATCCCGGACAGCAGGACGGCTGTGACTATCCATCGGATATTCCTGACGAATCCTTTGTTGATGACTGGTGTTCATACGCTTCCAATGAGATAGCAATTAACTGGAACGCACCCCTGGTATACCTTAGCGGCGCAATTGAAGCACTGCAGTTTGATGCAGGGTATTCAGGGAGATAAAACAGATAAACGACCGGGGAACAAATGTTCCCCGCTTTTTAAAACAGGAAAATAATTGTACAATGCAGAGGATTTCAGCAATAACGCCCTACCTGCCAATCCTTTTGCTGCTCCTGGCAGTTACAACATTGCCCTCGTGCGCGTCGCGAAGGTTTGCCCGTCAGGCTGAGAAACTCGAGGATGCGGGGTTTTATGAGATGGCAGCTGAAAGGTACCTGCAGTCATTCAATGCCAACCGCAACAACATCGATGCCGCTACCGGTCTCCGGAGGACAGGGCAGAGGACACTTGAGGCAAAAGCCGCCAGGGTAACCCAGGCATGGAATGAAGGTGATGACAGGGAAACGGTATACCGGTATCTTGATGCACTGAACTGGCACCAGCGGATAAGGGCGACAGGGATTGATCTGGCTATGCCGGCACAGGCCCGCTCACATTACGAAGATGCCAGACCAAGGTTCCTGGACCGCTCTTTCGAAGAGGCGAGGTTATTGCTGGAAGAAGAGCGATTCAGCAGGGCTGAGGCTATCTTTTCGGAGATAAAGAGGATCGATCCCTCCTACCGCGACGTTGACCAGCACATGAGAATCTCCCGCAGCGAACCGCTGTACCGTGATGGGGTGGAATATTATAACAGCGGCTATTATCGCAGGGCATACTATACATTCTCCATGCTGATCAACAATCACGGAAATTACAAGGATGCACGGGAATTACAGCAGGATGCGCTGGATAAAGGGATGCTCACAATTGCTGTTGCAGACTTTGAGAATACCACCGGGCACCGCACGATCCATAATACACTCAGGCGTGAAATAGTATCGCAGCTGAGCGGTACAGTCAATCCGTTCATCCGGGTTGTGGATGATCGGAACATTGACGCCTTCCTGAGGGAGCAGGAGCGCGCGGCGGCCCTTGGCAGGGAAATGGAGGTGGGCGGGCTCCTGGCTGCCAGAACAATACTTACCGCACGGGTAACAAACTTTGAGGTTTCCGGAGGCGGTATGCAGCGTACCGAGAGGAGGGGCTATCTCAGGGAGGTTGTAAAGGTGAGGGACAACGTCACAAGAGAGGAGAGTGAACGGACTGTCTACCATAAGGTCACATATCATGAATTCAGGAGGGCAAACAGTACACGGGGATCAATTGAGTACCAGCTAAGCTCAACTGAAACAGGCACGATACTTCTTTCGGGCAAAGCTGATCTTAATCCCCGCGACGAGATATATTATGCGGTATTCGACGGCGATTTAAAGAACCTGGTTCCGGGTCACTGGGAATACAGGGACAGGGAATCGCCGAAAGATGTAATCAGGGATGAACCAGGAGATATCAGGAACCTCAGGTCACTCCTGGATGCACGTCAGACCATAAAACCAATTGAAGCCCTGAGGGAAGAGCTTGTAAAGGGTCTGGCATCTCACGTCAGCCAGGCCGTAAACCAATTTGATCCGGAAAAATGATGACAGGTGCGGCAAAATATCTGTCTGTCCTGTTGCTGCTTATGCATGTAAGCAGCTGCGGTCCGGGAAGGTCGCTGCCGGAACATGCTGAGCCGGCGCCGGACTGGGTGAGCAGGCGACCCGTTATTCCCGGCTACTATATCGGTATCGGCTGGGCCCGTAAAACACCCAATGTTCATCAATACCAGCAGACTGCAAGGCAGAATGCACTGGCCGACCTTGCTGGTGGTATTTCGGTCACCATTTCATCAAGTTCCGTACTTCATGCCTTTGAATCAAACCTGGGCTTCAGGGAGGATTTCTCCGCTACTGTCGAAGCCAGGACGCTTGAAGATCTGGAGGGTTATGAAATGGCCGGCACATGGGAGGATCAGGAGAGTTACTGGATATATTACAGGCTTTCCGAGGCCAGGCACCGTGAAATTGTTGCCAAAAGAAGAGAAGATGCAATAAAGCTTGCCTCCGGGCACCTTGAACATGCCCTGAAGGCCAGGGATGACGGACAGCTGCGCACCAGCCTTGTCCACCTCATCAACTCGATGGAGGCAATTCGGAATTACCTGGATGATCCTCTGCCGTCAGAATTCGGAGGGCGCCAGGTGCAGTTGGGCACAGAAATATTCAATGAGCTGTCGGCCACAATTTCGCAGATTGAGATCGAACCTGAAACCAGTGTAATAACGGTAAAAACAGGGGCTGAGATCCCCTCGTCGCTTCTAAGGTTCATGGTCACGCAGTACGGCGGGGGACCCGTTCCCGATTTCCCGCTTACAGCAACCTATACCGGCCGGCCCATAAGGAACAACCGCACAAGGACAGCCAGGGACGGCTCGGCGGGTTTTGGGATCGATGTGGTAAGGTCGATTGACGCCACGGAAACATTCAGGGTCGAAGCCGATATTGAAGCGATACTTGAAGAATCGACAAGGGATCCCGTTATAAGAAGACTGATCAGGCGTTTTGGCTCTCCCGGCACTGAGGTGACAATAAGGGCAGAACCACCGGTGATCGCAATTATATCAGAAGAGAAAAACCTGGGCCATCCAGTGGTTCCCGGCATCATTGGCGAGAGTGCAAGGAAATCGTTGATTGCATCGGGCTATATTGCAGCAGATGATACATCGCAAGCCGATTATATATTGAGAATAAACGCTTCAACGACAGTGACAGGTGAGACCGGCTCATACAGGAATGCAAGGCTCACCGGCTCATTATCCCTGGAACAGTCCGGCGGAAGAGTTATATACCGCAGGGATCTGGAGGGTTTCAGGGGCTCCCATTTCAGCCCTGAAAGCGCAGGAGAAGAGGCGTTCAGGCAGGCTGCAAGAAGGACTGAAAGCAGCTTTGCAAGGGAAATTGACGAGACGATAAAAAAAAGGTGATATTGCCGGTTCTATCTGGGGAGGCTGTTTAGCCTCCCGATCAGTTCCCTTGTATTCTCATGCAGCTCCTTCCTGATATCCCGGTAATACATTCTGGTATTGCCGGTAGCAGGTTGCGGGTTATTTAACATATAAACCAGCCTGTTCCTGAGTTCGACTGCATCAGCTATTATCAGCTGCACATTCTCCTGGTTCAGCGAGGGTGTATGCTCCAGGAATGTGAAACATTCACCGGTTACCTTAAAACAGAGGTTATTTATATGTTTTTTCAGTTTCCGCCTGCTGGCCATCATATGAGGGATTAATCGTAATACAATATACAAATAATTAACTTATAAACAAGATTTTTAAACAAGGCATGCAATTTTGCGTTTACATTGAACAATTGCTGCCGGAGCCGAAAAAAATGACCACAACTTTTACAGGTAATATATCACGATCGGGCGAACCGTTGGGTGAGTTTTTTGTGAAAAACAACAATGTTGCTGAAGCATCTCTTTTTGACCAGGGGATATATAACAGAGGTATATCCTTTTACGAGGTAATAAAAGTACATGAAAAAGTCCCTCTTTTTGCTGAAGATCACATTGAAAGGCTGATCAGGTCTGCATCAGGAAGGAATGTTCCCGGCATACCGCCGGCATCGTTAATTATGGATAATATAAAGCTCCTTATCGGCGTCAACAGTGAGTACGGTGACGGAAATATCAGGGTGGTGCTGCATTGTGAAGGCGACTGCGTTTCAACCCCTCATATATACAGTTACTTCATACCCCATTACTATCCTGCCGCAACCGAATATCAGGAGGGTATTCACCTTATTACGGTCAATGCAGAACGCCTGGATGTGCACTGCAAGATAATTGATATGCAATTCAGGGAATCCATTGGAATCAGGATCAGACAGGAAAATGCAATGGAAGCACTCCTGGTCGCCGGGGAGGGCTATATTACTGAGGGGAGCAAATCAAACTTTTTCGCGATAAAAGATGACCTGGTCGTTACACCCCCGGAAAAAGATGTTCTGCCAGGTATAACAAGAAAATACATACTGGAACTATGCAACCGGGAAGGCATAACATGCGAGGAAAGAAAGATACACTACCGTGAGCTTGACGGCTTCAGTTCATGTTTCATTACAGGAACGTCTCCGGGAGTCCTGGCGGTTCGGAGTATCGACAACAGGGTATATTCACCCGGTCATCCTCTCCTCAGGATCTTGTCAGACAGTTATGCCAGGGTTGTAAGGGATTATTCAGAATATTACAGGCCTGGGAATACCCGGTCGGCGGACAGGTAAGGTGTCCGGCACGGACTTAAATTTTTATCATATTAATAATGTGTGCAATACAGATATGTCTGCTGTAATCATATATATGTCACGTCACGGTTGTGCAGAAAAGGCAGCCCGCAAGCTGGCCGGTATGCACTGGAAAAAGGTCGACCTGGTCAACCTGAGGGACAAGCCCATACCCTCGCTGTGGGGTTACGATACGGTTATAATCGGTGGCTCGGTACACCAGGGCCATATCCAGGGGAAAATCAGGAAGTTCTGCAGCGACAATGAGGCTGACCTGCTCAGAAAACGACTCGGACTGTACCTTTGTCATATGTGCGAAGGAGAAAAAGCCGTCAGGCAGTTCAATGAAGCTTTCAGTGAAAAGCTGCGGGCTCATGCCGTGGCAAAAGGTCTTTTCGGCGGGGAGTTCAACCTGGAAAAAATGAACATGGCTGAAAGAAAACTGATCAGCAGCACAGGAGTTGAAAAATCGGTGTCACATCTCGATAAAAAAGCCATTGAAGGCTTCGGCAGGGTTATCTTCCACCTTGACAAATCATGAAAAAGGCCGGATCCGGTCAGATCACATACGGCAGAATAGCATTCCCGGAATTTCTGCACCGGCAAGCTCAATAAAAGCGGGAGTCAGCGCCTCGTCAGCAGCGCCACACTCTCCACATGATGCGTATGAGGGAACATGTCAACTGCACGCACCCTCTCAACGCGGTAGGCATGGTCAAGCAACCCTATGTCCCTGGCCTGTGTTGCCGAATTGCAGCTTACATACACTATTTTCTGCGGCAATATCTCAGCCAGCCTGCCCACAACATCGCCGTGCATACCGGATCGGGGCGGATCGGCAATAACGGTGTCGGGCTGTCCGTATCTTTCTGTGAATGAAGGTGTCAGCAACTCCTTTATATCTCCGGCATGGAAAGTGGCATTGTCAATATTGTTCATTGCCGCATTGAGCCTCGCATCCTCAACCGCATCCTCCATATATTCGAGTCCCCGCACCACCCCGCATTGACCCGCAAGAAATGCAGCAATGGTGCCGGTTCCGGTATAGAGATCATAAACAGTTTCACGCTTTCGCGGAAGGGCATACTCCCTGATTATCCTGTACAGTTCCAATGCCTGGGCCGGATTGGTCTGGTAAAACGATTTCGGGCCCACCCTGAACTTCAGGCCCTCCATCTCCTCTGTTATATGATCCCTGCCGTTGTACAGGTGCACATCAAGGTCGGAAATGGTATCGTTGGCCTTAGGGTTAATGACGTACATCAGCGAGGTGATCGCGGGAAAGCTGCCGGCCGTGAACTCCAGCAATCTTTCGATCTCCTCCCTCTCTTCCCTGAAAAATACCACTATAACCATCACCTCTCCCGTTGAGCTGGTCCTGATCACAAGTGTACGCAAAAACCCCTCCTGCCTCACCAGGTCAAAAAACCCGAGGTTGCGGTCAACCGCGTAATCCCTTATTGCCTGCCTTATCGCGTTTGACGGGTCAGGCTGCAACCAGCACTTTTTTATACCGAGAACCTTGTCAAACCTGCCGGGTACATGAAACCCCACAGCGCTAATATCATTAAAAGTTTCGCCCGACGAAACCTCCTCTCCGGTAAGCCACCTCCTGGAGGTAAAGGTAAATTCCAGCTTGTTCCTGTAAAACTCCGTTGCGGGGGCTTTTAGGACAGGTTCGGGAGCGGGGAAGTCAAACTTTCCGATCCTCCTGAAATGGTCGGTTACCTGTTGCTGCTTCGCTTCAAGCTGGATTTCGTATGACAGATGCTGCCACTTGCAGCCGCCGCATATGCCGAAATGTTCACAAAGCGGTTCGATCCGGTGGGCGGACTTCTCATGAAACCTTACAATGCTCCCCTCAAGGAAATTCCGCCTCTTTTTCGTAACCTGAACGTCGACGATATCACCCGGTGCGGCAAACGGCACGAACACCACCCTGTCATCATGCCTGGCAACTGCTTTACCTTCGGCAGCTATTCCGGTTATTGAGATTTTTTCAAGAAGCGGCAGGGGTTTCTTTTTTCGCACTTTCTGTTTTTTGATGCAAAGTTAATATTATCCGGTCTCACTGCATACCACAAGGCAGCTAAAAGTGCACTCCAAGGGCGCACAAACGGGACAAACCGCACACTAACGGGACAAAGGGCACACAACCGACAATCCGGCAAAACTTGCCGGACATTCATTTTCCCGGCCGGTAATGTTACCAGGATACCGACCACACGGAGCGGGCAAAATATTTTTTATCTTTGCTCACTTTAAACAAGGCATTTATGATCTCGGTAAACCAGGTGGCAATAAATTTTGGCGATTTTGAGCTGTTCAGCGGCATCTCCTTCCAGATTAACAGGAGAGACCGGATAGGGCTGGTGGGACGTAACGGTGCGGGAAAGACAACCCTGCTGAGGATGATCAAGGGGCTGGTCACACCCGATAGCGGAGAGATAGTGGTGCCCGAAGGTATAAACATTGGTTACCTGCCCCAGCAGATGGTGCACCGGGACGGGAAGACCGTCTTTGAAGAGGCGATGTCGGCCTTTTCGGAGGTGCTCCGCCTTGAACGGGAGATGGAGCAGATAAACGGCCAGCTCGCCTCAAGGGAAGACCATGAATCCGCCGATTACATGAAGCTTATCGGCAAACTGGCCGAGAAGACCGAAAGGTACCAGCTTATCGGTGGCGGTAATATTCACGCAAATGTGGAACAGACGCTGCGGGGACTGGGTTTCAGGGAAGGGGACCTCCGAAGGGCCACCTCTGAGTTCAGCGGGGGCTGGAGAATGCGGATCGAGCTTGCCAAGCTGCTCCTGCAGAAACCTGAGGTTTTTCTGCTTGATGAACCTACCAACCACCTCGACATTGAATCCATCCAGTGGCTGGAGGAGTTCCTTGCGGCATACCCCGGAGCAGTGGTGCTGATATCGCACGACAGGGCCTTTTTGGACAGGGTAACGGACAGGACAATTGAAATATCCCTTGGAAAGGTGTATGATTACAAGGCTGCCTACTCCAGGTACGTTGAACTGCGTAAGGAGAGGCGTGGACAGCAGCTTGCCGCATACCGCAACCAGCAGAAAAAGATATCCGACACCGAGAAGTTCATAGACCGTTTCAGGTACAAGGCAACCAAGGCAGTGCAGGTGCAATCACGCATCAAGCATCTTGAAAAGCTTGATATCATCGAGATAGACGAAGAGGATACAGCCACCATGAATGTACGCTTTGCCCCTGCCCCGAGGTCGGGAAGCATTGTGGCCGAGATGAAGGATGCAGGCAAACGGTACGGTAACCATACTGTATTTCAAAAGGTCAATATGGTTATCGAGAGGGGGGAAAAGATCGCATTTGTAGGCCGCAACGGTGAGGGCAAAACCACACTGTCACGCATACTGGTGGGTGAAATACCCTTCGATGGCATGATGAAAACAGGACACAACGTGAGGATTGGTTATTTCGCGCAGAATCAGGACGAACTGCTGGATGAGGAGAAGACCGTGCTGCAGACCATTGACGATATTGCCGTGGGTGAGATACGTACAAGGGTCAGGGCAATCCTGGGCGCATTCCTGTTCAGCGGAGAGGATGCCGGCAAGAAAGTGAAGGTGCTGTCGGGAGGCGAACGGTCGCGGCTGGCTATAGCTAAGCTTCTGCTGGAACCTTATAACCTGCTGGTACTTGATGAGCCCACAAATCACCTCGACATGCGCTCAAAGGATGTGCTGAAGCAGGCCCTGCTCAAATATGACGGCACCCTGGTGCTGGTGTCGCATGACAGGGAGTTCCTGGACGGACTGGCCGGGAAAATCTACGAATTCGGTAACGGGAAAGTTAAGGAGAACGTCGGGGGGATATGGGACTTCCTGAGAAAGAAGAAACTCGAATCGCTCGATGCCCTGGATAGTGCCGTGAAGGCTGAAGCTGCCCCCCAAAAAGAGAAGCCGGCAAGCGACGGAAAGATCTCATGGGAGAAGAAAAAGGATAGGGAGAGACAGGTCAGGAAGCTGGAGAACCAGGTCAGACGCACCGAAAACACGATAAACGAGCTTGAAAAGGAGATCGGCGAGATGGATGAACTGCTTGCTGCACCGGACAAGGAGACGCTGATGAGGCTCGAACAGGACTTCTTTTCACGCTATGAAAGAAAAAAGAAAAAGCTGGCCGATGAGATGGAGAGGTGGGAAAAACTTGCCGGCAAACTGGAAAAAATGAGCTCATGAGAAAAGACATAATTTACGGCATACGGCCGGTAATGGAGGCCGTTGAGGCCGGCAGGGAGATTGACAGGGTCTTTATGCGGAACGGTCTGCGGGGACCCCTGGCGCAATCGCTCCTGAACCTGCTCCGCCAGAATGAGGTCCCCTTCCAGTTCGTGCCCGAGGTGAAGCTTAACAGGATCAGCCGGATCAACCACCAGGGTGTCATAGCGATGATCTCGGCCATAACCTGGCAGGACACCGCACAGATAATACCGGGCATTTATGAAAGCGGAGAAACGCCTTTGATTCTCGTACTGGACGGCATTACCGACGTAAGGAATTTCGGGGCTGTTGCGCGTACTGCTGAATGTGCAGGCGTACATGCCCTGGTTGTCCCCTCCAGCGGCAGCGCGATGACCGGTCCCGATGCTGTAAAGACTTCGGCCGGAGCCCTTCATACCATTCCGGTATGCCGTACACAAAGTCTGCCGGAAACAGTTAAATTCCTGAAGGATAGTGGATTAAAAATAGTGGCGGCAACCGAAAAGGCTGACCTTCTGTACCATGAGGCAGACCTTCGGGGACCTGCGGCACTGATCATGGGCTCAGAGGAAAAAGGCATTTCACCCGGTGTCATGGAGCAGGCTGACATCAGAGTTAGAATTCCCGTTTTCGGCTCGATAGGCTCTCTCAATGTATCTGCCGCAGCCTCCGTACTGGTATACGAGATGATCAGGCAGAGATTTTCGAAGGTATAGGCGGCCGATCCCGGTATCGTTTTATTCAATCAGCTTCCTGAAATCCTCGCCGGTGGGATTCTGAAACACCCTCAGCCCGAACTCCGGGACCACCGACAGTATATGATCAAAGATATCTGCCTGCAGGGATTCATAGACCGGCCAGGACTGCTCCTTGCTGAATACCATGATCTCTATTGGGATACCGGTGGGGCCGGGTTGAAGGTGCCTGATCACGAAGG
>SLOE01000040.1 GCA_007132715.1 Bacteroidales bacterium | reverse complement strand
GCCAGGTCAAAAGCCGAGATCTTCAATGGTAGTTTAAAAATCAAATGGGATGGATGGATTAAAAAAGTTGTTGTGCAGGAGTCTGATATTGAGAGGATTATTCTGAGTAAAGATTCGGTCAGAATAGTCCGAAAGGAAGGTAAGACTGTTAAGGTTTTGCTACACTTCATGGGCAGGGATCATAGAATTAAGGTATATAAGTTCTTTACTGAATATACCAGGCAGAAAAGCATTACCCTGGTAAAATAATCAGTCAGGTTTATCATCAATATAAATGGAAACAATACGCGGCATAATGATGGCGCATACATTTAGGGGAATGCCCTGTCTGCCATTGTCTTCTATGGTTTTTTTTGGGTTCGGGGAGGAGCTGTTATTTCGTGGTTATATCCAATTCAGGTTAAATTATGCTTTCGGTAAGCCGTTTAAGTTTATGGATGTCAATTATGGTTGGGGTATTTTGATAACCTCTGCTCTTTTCGGGTTTATGCACGTGGTCAATGTCGGCAGTTTGGTTGGTGGTCGGTTAGTTTTATCGTTCGACCAGAATTTAAATCTTAACATTTATGAATGAACTCAGTCCGCGTTTCTGGAAGATATTCTTCGAGGTTTATGAGAACCTGCCACGTCAGGGCCCGGGAAACCGAACCTGCGCTGCCAGAGCCCTTGATCTTTGCAGTGAGCTGCGAGAATCCCCGGCTATTCTTGACCTGGGATGTGGCGTAGGAGCACAGACCTTCTATCTCACAGAATTAACTACAGGCTCGATAGAGGCTGTTGATAACCACGCCCCGTTTGTCGGAGTACTTCAGGCGGCTGCCGTAAGGCGGAAATTATCCCACCGGATACATGCGCGGGTTGGCGACATGGCGAATCTGGTATACCAGCCGGGCAGCTTCGATCTCATCTGGTCGGAAGGTGCGCTATACAGTATCGGGCTCCGGAACGCCCTTCGTATCTGTCATGGGTTGTTGCGCCCTGGTGGCTACCTTTCGTTTACCGATGCGATCTGGCGCAAGGAGAACCCGCCTCCCGAAGTCAAGGCCGGTTTCGACTTTGACTATCCGGCCATGGGGTCGTTGGGTGATGACCTGGCAGTGATACAAGACTGTGGATTCGAGCTCACCGGACATTTTACCCTGCCTGATGAAGCGTGGTGGGACGATTTCTACACGCCCATGGAGAATCGCATCAGGGAGTTACGGGACAAATATGCCAACGATGCAGAAGCCTCGGCCATACTCGGCCAACTTGAAGCGGAGCCTGATATGCACCGTCGCTATTCAGATTTCTATGCCTATGAGTTTTTCGTGGCACGCCGTCCTCTTGCCGGCTCTGTCCCGGTTAATTTCGAAGGTAATCCGCAATCATAAAAAAGAGTTATCTTTAACTTAACAATTAATGCACATGGACCGGGAATTTTTTTGCCGGCCGGTTATGGGCTCTTCTGCTTTTAGCGTAGGAGATCCCTTTCGGGGGAATAACAACGGATGGGTGCAATTGTAATTAAATCAGTAATGGTGACAACATTTTTGGGAACATTAAACAACCGTACATGCTTCAGGCTGTTAACCCTGGGTATTCTGCTTGCTGCATCTGTTTCCTGCAAAACGGTGGCAATTAAACGTGAGATCAGAAGTACCGGCGAAATAGCCTCTGTCGGAAAAGAGAACCGGTATATCAAGGCACATATGTACGATGGCACGGTCTATATTATGCATGGATGGAATTTCAGTCAGCATGAAAATCAATTGACCGGTTCGGGGAAGCATCTGGATATAAACAGGAGGCTGATCGAAGAGCGTGGAGTTGGGATGACGGGTCAGACTGTTTCACCATTTTTTACTGTTCCTGTTGATGATATCGCGATTATTGAAACCAATGATCCCGGGCCTTCCGTCGTTGGTGGCCTGGCCGTGGTGACCGGCGTGACAGCCGGATTTGCCGTATTCTGTCTGATCAATCCAAAGGCCTGTTTCGGCTCATGCCCCACATTCTATGCATTTAACGGCGACAGCCTGGTGCTGATGGCAGAGGGGTTCAGCGAGAGTGTATCCCCGTCACTGGAGGACAACGATATTGACATGCTCTACCATGCAGTGCCACAGAAAACAATGAACCTGAGGCTTACAAATGAGGCCCTTGAAACTCATGTTATCCGTTATGCCAATCTGCTTATCGCGGAAAAGAACGGGGATGAAAGGGTGTTTGCAACTCCGGGAGGCGGCTTCCTGCTAACCGATAATATTGTTTCTCCGGAAGATTGCCGGGTCTCAGGGATATCCTGCCTCGACAAGGTATTATTCCCTGATGGGGTAGATTACTTCAGTGAGGCTGATCCCGATGACCTGAACACGAAAGAGGAGTTGTTGCTGAACTTCCGGAACCCCGGACCCGGCAATACGGGATTGATCATCGGGAAACGGCAGACCCTGCTTACAACCTATCTGATGTACCAGGGGTTATCTTACATGGGACATTCTGTAAGCTACTGGATGGCTGAAATAGAACGGGGAAATCTTAAGCCGGAAACAACAATTTTCGATCTGCTCGGAAGCATTGAGATCTACAGAAAAACCAGCGACGGTGGATGGGCTTATGAAGGAGAGGTGCATGAGACCGGCCCCATTGCCACCGACTTCAATATAGTTCCCCTGTCGGTCGGCAATGGTGAAGATGTGGAGATGAAGCTCGTTATGAACAAGGGATTATGGAGAGTCAACTATTTGGCGCTGGCTTCGGTTATCGGCGAGGTCGAGCCTGTTGTGATCAGGCCTCATGCAGTTAAAAGGATAAAAGGCGATGAAGAGCAACCGCTGGATAAACTCCTTGACGAACATGATCATCTTGTAACATATCCGGGAGATATTTACGACCTGTCATATGAGTTGCCATTTGAAAATGCTGAACTATTTCTTGATTCAAGAGGTTATTACCTGGAATGGATCAGGGATGAATGGGTTGAGGAACAATCATTAAGAAATTTCAGGCTGATGGTCAGAAACCCCGAACGCTACCTGAAGACCGCGGCGAAAAAATTCAAAGAGATAGAACCTTTAATGGAAGAAACCTTCTGGAACAGCCGTTATGTGGAAAAATAACTTATGTATCATAGTATGCCTGCTGGTTTTGGGGGCAGGATGCACGGCCGTCAGGGCTCCGTCAGGAACAGTTCCCAAACGGAAAGCTATCACTACCGACGCCTTTGGCAGCTGGATCAGACTGATAAATTATGATAGATATGTTTTACAGGGGGAACTGATCTCTGCTACCGGAGAATCTCTGTTGGTGCTGACGCAGAATGGTCCCAGGGAGGTTTCAAAAGAAGATATCGCTTCAGCCAGGTTGATCATATATGACACGAATACAAGTGAATACGTTTTATGGACGATGTTGGGCAGTGTAAGTACTCTCTCAAACGGGGCTTTTTTGATCGTTACCTTCCCGGCATGGTTGCTTGCAGGAATTACCACATCCAGTGGCGAATCTAACCGCGATAACTACCTGGATTATCCGGGAGTCAGCCTGGATGAGTTGATCAAATACTCGCGTTTCCCGCAAGGCCTGCCTGCAGGTATCGACCTCTCATCACTCAGGCCACGGTTATGAGCCTGCAGCTTATCAAAATACACCGCCGTAATCGATTCGGGTGTCATATCCCGGCAGACCGGAATTCCATACGACATGTTGAAACGTATCAGGTTTTACTGATCCCGATGTCAACTCACCGCTAAACCGGGGTTAAATGGCATTTTATCGTATATTTGAGATCATAACTTCCAGCTACCTGCTGGTATTACGAACGCAAACACAGAGAGTATTGTATCACGAAGATATATTCATATGTATTTGATCCCGGGTATTAACCGCGGCAATTGGTAAATTCACTAAAACCACATCAATTATGAGAACGAATCAATTATTGCGTTCACTGTTTAATCGACTGACGATCATTGGTTTGATAATCTTTATGATATTCTCCTCCTGCAGTCCGCAAGCGGAACCTGCTGATGAAGCCTACCGGGGGTTTCATGACTTTGACATCAAAAAGGGCGTCAACATCAGTCACTGGTTATCTCAGAGTGGAAGGCGGGGGGCTGAGCGGGAGGCTTTCTTTACCAGGGATGATGTCGAGCAGATTGCCGGCTTTGGCTATGATCATATCCGTCTGCCCATTGATGAGGAGCAGATGTGGGATGAGGAAGGCAATAAGGAAACCCGCGCTTTTGAGCTGCTGCATGAGGCGATCGGCTGGGCGCTTGAATTTGACCTGAGGCTGATAGTCGATCTTCACATTTTCAGGTCGCACCATTTCAATGCTCCTGAAAATCCGCTGTGGACCGACCGTGCTGAGCAGCTGAAGTTCGTCGAAATTTGGAGGCAGCTTTCAGGTGAGCTGAAAGACTACCCGCTTGACATGGTGGCCTATGAGCTGATGAATGAAGCTGTGGCTGATGATCCGGACGACTGGAACAACCTGGTGGCAGAGACCATTGAGGCACTCAGGGAGCTTGAACCCACGCGTAAGATCGTTATCGGATCCAACCGCTGGCAGTCGGTCAATACTTTTCCTGACCTGGTGATTCCTGAGGATGATCCTCATATTATTCTGAGCTTTCATTTTTATGAGCCCTTTCTGCTGACGCACCACCAGGCTTCGTGGACTCATATCCGTGATTATAGCGGTCCGGTCAATTATCCCGGACTTTCTGTTGATCCGGCCGATCTCGAGGGATTGCCTGAAGAAGTGGTTACTGCTATCGGTCACCACAACCGTGTCTACACCAAAGAATCGATGGAAGAGATGATCATGATCCCTGTCAGGTACGCCATGGAGCATAACCTGCCGCTCTATTGCGGGGAATGGGGTAGTTTGCCGACCGTGGACAGGGGAATGATGCTCCAGTGGTATGCTGATGTGCGTGAGATCCTCGAAAAGCATGAGATAGCATGGGCCAACTGGGATTACAAAGGCGGCTTCGGGGTTGTGAACGGCCGTACTGGCGAGCCGTACCATGACCTGCTGGAGGTGCTGCTGCAGAACGGAGATACAGATCTTGAGATACTGGAGCTGCTGCTAAGGCAATAGCTTTGATAGTAGATCGCCCGCAATCGGCAACATTTCAAACCACCAACAGTTATGAAGAATAATTTCAGATTACTACTGCTTATTACCGCAATATTATTGATGTGGCCGGCAGAGACTTTTGCGATGGACGGCACAGCTACCGACCCATCCCGGCAGTTTGCAAATTATCAAATAACAGATGAACCGGCGCAGGCAGTCCGCGCTGCCGAAACAGCCCCGCAGATTGCCGGTTTCCACCATGCCCGTACTGAGTTT
>SLOE01000105.1 GCA_007132715.1 Bacteroidales bacterium | reverse complement strand
GTCATGCTCAGCCCCGCCCTTGTTATTCGCCCCGGTCTCCTGTTGACACTCCAATGAGAGGCGCTGTAGCGCCTGAAATTCTCATCAACGGCATAGGGGTCCATTACTGCATTGAAATTGATATTGACCCTGTTGTTTAATATCGATGTGTTTCCGCTCATGTTCACGGTCGACCAGTTCATAGAGTCGGCATAAACATTATAACTGGTTGTAAAGTTGAGCCTGTCAAGTATTTTTACCTTGCGTGCCTCAGCGTCAGGGTCGGTCCGGTCGCGAATCTTCATCTCGATATTGTTTGCAAGGCTGAGGCTGACTGATCCGGCACGCCCCCTTATTGACGGGGTGCCGTATAGCTGTCCCTCAAATATTGAATAGACGGTGGTATTACCAAGGGTATCCCTTTGAACCTCCCTGTAGTAATCCGGCACCAGTCCTTCCATATCGGGGGTGAAACTGAAGCCGACTGACGGAACCATCACGTGCCTGATCGCTTCAACCCTTGAATCCCTGAACTGGAACATGCCGTAAATATTCTGGCTCAGGCCGGTGGAGAAACTGGGGGTCAGTGCATGTCCGTAAACTATACCGGGTATGGTGTCGGTAACAAGGCTTGGGACAACCTCATTCCTTACCGGGTCAAAATAATCATCCACCCAGGTTTTCCTTATCTGTTCGGTATACATGACACCGGTATAGGTAAGTGAAGGTGTCAGGTTGAGAAGGTTGAAAACCCTGAAGTTGGCACGCAGGGGTATGTCGTGCTGGAAACCGCTCTGCATATCGCCCAGCGTTTCACGTCTGAAAAGGAGGGTGTCGAAGGTGTTTATCCTGTTGTCAAGCTTTGACGAATAGCTGAGCTCGATATTGTCATACCAGCGCTGTTCGACCCTGTCGGGGTTTCTGAAAGGATACTGCCTGGCCATGTTGAAATTTAACGAGGGCATCCTTACGCTGACCGATTGGTTGGAGAAGTTCTGGTTTGCGCTTATGTTGCTTGTCAGGCTGAACGGCGAGTCGGGCCACCGGTGACTGAACGAAATACTTGACTGCGCAGTATTCTGGGCAAATCTGTCAGGGTCAACAGTATTGAACCGGTTGAATGAGCTGGAGCCGAAATTTACACTTGCCGAAAAATTGCTGTAGGGCGAGGCCTTGGGGTCCTGCCTGTGCTGCCAGGCAATATTGTAGGAGGTGTTCTGCTGGAAATTTGCCATACCCCGGTCACCCACCACATTATTGGAATAGGCCAATCTCATGCTTCCCCCGAACCGGTAACGCAGATTGTAATTTGACATGGCGTTTGCCGCCCATGATCCAAGGCTGTAAACATCGCCGGTAAGCCGCAGGTCCACATAATCGTTAAGATGCAGGTAGTATCCCAGTTCACGCAGGTAGAAGCCCCTGTTTGCCTCTTCGCCATAGCTGGGCATCAGGACCCCTGAAGTGCGGTCTGGCTTGTTTGGGAAGAAACCAAACGGAACGGCAATGGGCAGCGGAATATCTTCAATTACCAGGTAGGCCGGCCCGCTGATAACCATTTCATCGGGTATCACCTTTGCCCTGGTAAGGGCGATATAGAAATGAGGATGTTCATGGTCACATGATGTGTATTTACCCCCGTGAATGTGAAGATGGTCATTTTCGTGTTTCTTTGTTACGTTACCGTGGAGGAAGCCGCCTTCCTGCTCTGTTATAACACCGGAGATCCATCCCTTTTCGGTCTCGAAATTATACCTCATTATCTGTGCCTCGTAGGTGTCGCGGCCTTCGGTCATTACCGGCCGTCCCGTTATTACACCGTTTTCATCAGGAAGGCCGCTTGCATATATCTCCCTGGCGTTCATATCCATTTCAATATAGGCAGCCCTGAGCTCAATATTCCCGTATTTGACCCATGCGTCTCCGTACAGGAATATTTTATTTTCAGTGACAGAAATTTCTATGGAATCTTCAGCATTGTATTCTAGTGGTGCTTCAAGGCGGTCGGACCGTCGCTCTGCCCTATCCGGCGAAGATGGTTGTTCAGGGTCGGCCTCAAACGGTTCTTCGCCGGTATCCAACAGCGGCTCAATGCCCGGATAATAGATATCACGATCGAGTGTATCGGGTATAAGCCCTTGAGGAAACTGATCCAGTGTATCGGGTATTACACCCTGGGGTAATTGATCCAGTGTATCGGGCCTGACACTTTGAGGCTGTTCCTGACCAGGATCAGGGGGCAGCAGTGTATCTGCAGCCAAATACGGAGCAACCGGTCCCGGACATTTGTCGAATCCGGAGATCAAAAGCACCAGTATTATGGAAGGTATTATGTGGAAGAGGAGCTTAAAAAGCTTGATATAATCCTTATTATGCAATTTTATTATACTATTTTTGTAACCAAATCAGTTAAGAACTTGAACTCTCAAAACTAACCAATAAAATCAATTTGGAGTCAGATGGCCGGTAATTTAAAGTCCCTTTTTATTCAATCTAAACGGATTTCCCCGGTTATTCTTGTTTTCTTCTCATTTTTTTTGGGCTCTCCCTTACAAGCCCTCAGTGACGGCGCTTACAGGCTCAGGACAGTCGTTATTGATCCCGGTCACGGAGGCAGGGACCCGGGTGCCGTGGGAAGACGAAGCAGGGAGAAGGACATTGTACTCGCTGTCTCTTTGAAACTTGGCGAGTATATCAACCAGCATCTTCCCGATGTAAATGTAATATATACGCGGTCGACCGATGAGTTTGTGGAGCTTCACAGAAGGGCTGAAATAGCCAACAGGAACAATGCTGACCTGTTCATATCGATACATGCAAATGCCAATACCAACCGTAACGTCAGGGGAACGGATACATTTGTGATGGGACATCACACCTCAAAGGAAAATCTGGAGGTAGCGATGAAGGAGAATGCCGCTATCCTGCTGGAAGAAGATTACGATGAACAATATGAGGGGTTCGATCCCAATTCGTCCGAATCATATATTATCTTCTCATTAATGCAAAACACGTATCTTTCGCAGAGTCTGGACTTTGCATCTTATGTACAGAGTCAGTTCAGGGAAAGGGTAGGCAGGGTTGACAGGGGAGTCCGTCAGGCGGGATTCCTGGTGCTATGGCAGACAACCATGCCGAGCGTGCTGGTTGAGGTAGGATTTATCAGCAACGAAGAGGAAGAGAGGTTCCTGATGTCGGAGCAGGGCCAGACATATATAGCATCGGCAATTTTCAGGGCATTCAGGGATTACAAGGTTTCGATAGAGAGAAAGAGCGATGCTCTTTATGCTGCCGGTGGGGGAAACCTGAGCAGGAACGGCAGGAGGGACAGCAGTGTTGCAGGTGCCGCTTCTGGTAATACAGGAACCGTGGCAGGAAATGGTGCAGATATAGCATCTGTTGACAGTGAAGAAGAGGCAAAGGAGACGGAGAGACAGGATATTGTGCCGGAAACCGGTGAAGGTGGCAAGGTTGTTTTCAAGGTTCAGGTAGGCTCATCCAGGAACAAAATACCGCTGGATTCCGATTTTTTTGGAGGCATCAAGGATATTGAGGTATTTGAATCTGACGGGTTATTCAGGTATATTGTCGGTGCTTCTGCCAATCTTGCTGATGCTGCAGCAATGAGAACAAAACTGCAGCAGATATTTCCCGATGCTTTCATTGTTGCAGTGCGTGAAGGCCGGCTGGTATCGCTGCAAGAAGTACTGAACGGCAATTGAAAATATACAGGGCAAACAGTTTTCGCTGCCGGGATTTGTTTATGACCAATACACACAGAAAATTATCAGCATGATGGTAAAGTTCAGCAAAGAGGCAAAGGTCGGGTTATTGATGATCATTACCCTGGCGTTCTTCATCTGGGGATACGGGTTCCTTAAAGGCAAGAATATGTTTTCGCCTACCAGTGATTATTATGCCTTATATGACCGGGTCGGGGGACTTAAGGAGTCGGGGCATGTCATGCTGAGCGGTCACAAGGTTGGTTATGTTGATGATATAAGATTTACTGGCGGACAGAGGTATTTGCAGGTAAGGTTGTCGATCGACCGGAAGATTGAACTGCCAGAGGGCACGATTGCCAGAATTATAAATTCAGATTTCATGGGCACCAAGGCCGTTGACCTTATCATGGGAGAATCATCGGCGAGGTACAATCCCGGTGACACCCTCAGATCGGAGGTAGAGCCTGACCTTGTGGAGGGGCTTCTCCGGCAGGTAGAGCCGGTGCGCGACAAAGCTGAAAGTATGCTTGCATCTGTTGATTCTGTTTTTGTTATTATGCGGTCAATTCTGGATCAGGATGTACAGGAAAGTATTTCAGAAGGTGTAATAAATGCAGGAGATGCAATTGCAGGTCTGAAAAGGTCGGTAAGTACCCTGGAGGGCATGCTGACAGACCAGGAGAGCCGTTTCAGCAATATCATGTCCAACCTTGAATATATCTCCGATAATTTTGTCTCTGTGTCCGATTCTCTGGCCCAGGCAGACCTTTTAACAGCCGTCAGCAATGTGAACAATGTCCTGGAGGAGCTTAACCAGGTAATGCAAAGGCTGAACCGCGGTGAAGGGACTGCAGGTAAGCTTCTGGCTGATGAAGAGTTGTACAACAATCTGGAAAGTGCAGCCAGGAATCTTGACCAGCTGGTAATTGACCTGAAAGAGCATCCGGGAAGGTATGTACACTTTTCCATTTTTGGCCGGAAACGCGAATAAGGAACTTTTCTATTTTGACAAATGGCCGTTTTTAATTGATTAAACAATCAAGTTTTTTCCCCCCGGTTAAGAGTAACATTAGTTAACAGCGAGTAAAGATGTAGTTAACAATTTATTAACACAGGCCTTACTTAATTAGTTGATAATAAGTATAATGAATGATTTCTCATTTTTTTCTCTCTTTTAAGGCTTTGTTAATAAAACCATTGTTTTCTTTTCCACAAAGTCAATAGGTGGGGCAGTTTTTTTTTTATTATTTTTTTAACAAAATTGCTTCAGCGTAAAAAAAGGAGTAGTATTTTTAAAGGTATAGTGTTTAAATGGATAATAATCACGTTACGATCTGGAATAATTGTCTCAAGGTAATCCGGGATAATGTGCCTTCAATAAGTTTCAGGACATGGTTTGAGCCTATTGTACCCCTGAAAATTGACCGCAACGTATTGACGATACAGGTTCCCAGCCCTTTCTTCTACGAGTACCTGGAAGAACAGTACATCGATATACTCAGCAAAACACTAAGGAAAGAGCTGGGTAATGATGCCAAGCTTGAATATAATGTTGTGATGGAGAACAACGGTTTCTCTGATATCAAGCCATATACGGTGATGTTTCCCGGCAGATCGAAGTCCGAGCCACGCAACAAGCCCGTTACAATCCCGCTTGATGACGGGGAGAATACTATAAAGAACCCGTTTATAATACCCGGGATTAAAAAACTCCATGTAGATCCTCAATTATGCCCTGACAAGACGTTTTCCAATTTTGTCGAAGGTGATTGCAACCGCCTTGCACGCTCGGCCGGTTTTGCCGTTGCAGCCAAACCGGGCGGGACGGCTTTCAATCCGCTCTTCCTTTACAGTGACAACGGCCTGGGTAAGACTCACCTGGCGCAGGCTGTTGGCATAGAGGTCAAAGAGAAGTTTCCGGAAAAAACCGTGCTGTACGTCGATGCGAACAAATTTTCCAACCAGTTTGTTGAAGCCATAAGAAACAATAACAGGAACGATTTCCTGCATTTCTACCAGATGATAGATGTGTTGATAATTGATGATGTGCATGATTTTGCCGGAAAAGAGAAAACACAGGACATTTTCTTCCACATATTCAATCATCTTCACCAGTCCGGCAAACAGCTCATACTGACATCCGACAAACCTCCTGTGGAGTTGCAGGGGATGGAGCAGCGGCTGCTGTCACGGTTCAAGTGGGGGTTATCGGCCGATATGCAGTCACCCGGTTTTGAAACCAGGATCGCCATCCTGAAGCAGAAGGTTTATAACGACGGCATTGATATCCCGGAAGATGTGATTGAGACACTTGCCACACACATAACCACCAATATCAGGGAGCTTGAGGGAGCGCTGATCAACCTTCTGGCCCAGTCCACCCTTAACAGGCGTGAAATAAACAACGAACTTGCCAGGCAGGTGATAGACAGGCTTGTCAGGAACAGCAAGCGTGAGATATCCATTCAGCATATACAGAAAGTGGTCTGCGACTATTTCAATATTCAGCTTGACCAGCTGCAGGTGAAGACCAGGAAGCGGGAGATAGTCCAGGCCCGCCAGGTTGCCATGTTCTTCTCGAAAAGCCTGACCAAATCGTCACTGGCAACGATAGGATCGCAGATCGGGGGTAAGGATCATGCAACTGTTCTGCATGCCTGCAAGACGGTTAACAACCTTATGGAAACCGACAAGCGCTTCATGCATTGCATACAGGAGATAGAGAAAAAGCTGAAAGTCTGAATATAGAATCCGCTGCACCGGTATTCCGGTCATTACCCTTACCCATGAGGAATGTTAAATCATTTCAGCTGTTTTCTTCTGTTTTGCAGGAATTAGCAGCGCTGTGTCTCCGTAACTCAGGAACCTGAAATTATTGTTCAGTGCATATTCATAAACCCTTCGCCAGTCATTTCCTATGAATGCGGCCACAAGCAACAGCAGCGTGCTGCCCGGCTGGTGAAAGTTGGTCATCATCCTGTCCGTTATCCTGAACCGGTAGCCCGGAACTATCATAAGTCCCGTTCTTGCTTTGAGGAGATCATTACCCTCAATTGCCATTTTTTCCAGCAGGGCATTCATTGCTTCAGTGACAGCGACATCACCGGGCAGGTCAAGATAGTCCCATTGTCCGAGGCTGAGACTGTTTGTTTCGGAATGACCGCGGTTACACCGGGTCGGTATGTTTGTCTTATCTTTATGTAATTCTTTGATGCCCAGCCAGTAAAGGCTCTCCAGTGTGCGAACAGTGGTAGTGCCGACAGCGGTAACCGCTCCATTGTTCTGTAATATCCGGCGGATAATATCACCTGAAACGGTAAAATGCTCCTCATGCATAGTATGCCCTTCTGCAGTGGGGGATTTGACAGGTGCAAAGGTGCCTGCTCCCACATGGAGGGTTATCTCACCGGTGGCATTACCGGATCTTTTTATCTCATCAAGGATTTCTCCGGTAAAGTGGAGGCCTGCAGTAGGTGCAGCCACTGAGCCCTCATGCCTGGAATAGACAGTCTGGTACCAGGTTTTGTCCCCTGCCTCCGGGTTGCGTTTCAGGTAAGGCGGCACGGGAGTCAGTCCGGCTCCGTCTATTATTGTCCCGAATGCCAGGGTTTCAGGCTTCCATCTGAACTCTATTTCCTGCCAGCTTCCATGGTCTTTGACCAGTGAGGTTAGCAGCACGGCTGCAGTACCGTCAATTATTACCTCTTTTTCCAGGTGGCCACCCTTCCATCTCTTTTTATTTCCAATCATACATTTCCACCGGCACCCCGGCTTTGCCAGGAATGCTTTTGTGTATCCGGAGGGCTCCAGGGGTTCGAGCAGGAATATCTCTATTCTTGAGCCTGTGGATTTGTACATGATTATCCTGGCTTGTATTACCCGCGTATTGTTAAATACCATTAATCCACCATTGTCTGCAAGGCTTGTTATCCCGCGGAAGGGCAGATGGGTAATCGCGCCGTTGTCATACAGCAGCAGCCTGGAATCAGACCTGTCCTTCAAAGGGTACTTTGCGATCATTGTATCGGGAAGATCGTAGGTATAATCCTCCATTCTGATATCTCCGGGAGAAAGGTGCATGAAACATCACTCAGTTTAGTCCGGCGAAATTAACTATTTTTGTACCATAATCTGAACAAAATCTGCTGAAATATGATAAGTGAAGGTGACAGGGTGAAATTCCTTAACGATACAGGTGGCGGGGTGGTAATCAGCCTGAACGATCCGAAGATGGCCATTGTGCTGATTGACGAAGGATTCGAGGTGGCAGTTCCTGTGTCGGAGTTAATTCCTGTACCCGGCGAATCTTCGGGAAGGTACGGCAGTGAAAACTCCGGTCCGGGTACCGGTTCCCGTTCCGGTAAAGGTATTCCTGCCAGGGATACTTTTGATGAGGACGACGAACAGTATGCAGAGGAGGATAAAGATGAGGTTGATGAGGTTGATCACAGCGATAAGCTTACTGAGGAGGTTTATCGGGATCAGCATGATGAGGCAGATCACATTGACCAGGGAATGTCAGAAAATGAACCTCACCCGGGAAGCGGCTGGCAGGAGGAAATATTGACTGACCCTAATGGGAGCACCCCCGGTGCAGGTTCTGCCGTCCGTAATATACTGTGCGGACTTGTTGAAGCAAAGCACGGAAGTGAGCTGGAGCTATGGCTGATAAATGACAGCAGTTTTATGGTGTTCTATACACTTCTGAGGAAAGATGATCCGTCCTGGCTGAATATCACTTCAGGGAACCTGGACCCCGATACCAAGATCAGGGTATGCAGTTTCAGAAGGGAAGAGGTTAACTCTTTCATAACATTAAAGATGCAGGCTCTTTTTTACAAAGACGGTATTTATGATCCCGTATCACCATCACAGGCTGAACTGAAGCTTGACCCGGTCTATATTTATTCGGACGGCAGATTTAAAGAAAACGATTTCTTCGAGGAGAATGCGCAGGTAATACCCTTGATATCAGATGAATATGACCGGGAGGTTATAAAAGCACGGGAACTGGAGGTAAGCAGGCTGGTAGCCGGAAAAATGGAGGGGGCCGAAGAGGGCAGGCATACCACAAGGAGAAAGAGACCGGTTGCTGATCCCCTGGTTGAAGAGGTCGATCTCCATATAGGCGAGCTGGTGGAAGATCCCGGCAGCCTTTCCGGAAAGGAGACTCTTGATATCCAGATGGCCCGCTTTACAACAGCACTGGAGGGTGCATTGCGGGGAAAAACCAGGCGGATAGTATTTATACACGGAATAGGGCAGGGTAAGCTGAAGTTCGAGATCAGGAAAACGCTTGACAAAAAATACTCTAAGCTTCGCTACCAGGATGCCTCCTTTAAAGAATACGGTTACGGGGCCACAATGGTCATCATCAGGAAATAGTGATTTACAGGGTCTCCGGCCGGCAGTACCGGGAGTCCGACAAGAGTATCTGCCCAGGCTCCGGCCGGTAATACCACCGGACTACGGGGGCATCTGATCAGGCTCGGGCGGACTGTACCGGACGGCCATAAATCATTCCGGCACAATATTTGAAATGACCTGTTGATTGTCAGTCCCTTTTTTGTAATTTTGCTTTCTGGTCGCGCAATTGATTGCGTGATCATAACGTTAAAAATAAATCAGCAGGCCGTTCCATCGCCTTCCGCCGCAGGCGGGGGGAGGAAAGTCCGGGCAGCAAAGGGCATCACGCTTCCTAACGGGAAGATACCCGTGAGGGTATGTTAACGGAGAAGAAAATAACCGCCCCGCATGCCGGGGTAAGGGTGAGAAGGTGAGGTAAGAGCTCACCGGTCCGTTTGGCGACAGGCGGAGCCGTCCGTTCCGTGAGCTGTAAGGCCATGTATATTCCGGGTTTTCTGTTAATTCAGAAAAGCAGGGCTGCCCGTCCTGCATTCCCCAAAGGGGATGACCGGAAGGGGTAGGCCGCAAGAGGCAGCCGGTGACGGCTGTCCCAGACAGATGATGGAAGTCCCCGATAACGGGGATACAGAACCCGGCTTACAGGCCTGCTGACTTTTTATAACCGGCAAAATGATGCTACCTGTCGGATTTGACCCGCACTTCTGAGAGTTTCATTTCCGGTATCCTTATCCGCGAAAGCGCCCAGGCCACAAGCAGTCCACTCACCATCTGCCAGATACCCCACCATGCGGCCATGAAGGCCATGCCTCCGTTGCCATGGAAAATATTGAATATCAGCACAAGTGCGAGTCCGCTATTCTGAATTCCGGTCTCTATACTTAGTGTCCGCCGGTCCGCCTTAGGGACCCGGGCCACCGTCCCGACCATGTAGCCGGTTGAAAGTGTTTGCACGTTCAGCAGGAAGACCAGCAGCCCTATCGGAAATATGACATATGTAAAATGTTCCAGGTTTGAAATCAGGGCACCGGCAATAAAAGACAGGTAGAGCAAGATAGATGTGATCTTAATTTTTTTCATGTTTCTTTCTGCAAACTTCGGGAACTGGTGTGCAAACAACATTCCCGCGATAAGCGGAATCCCAAGGAGTATGAATACCGTCTTGGCCATTTCAAGGAAATCTATTTGAATCGGAATGTTGAGGTGGCCGGCCTGCTGGTAATAGCGGACGTACATCCCTCCCCAGAAGGCGAAATTGAAAGGGGTGAAAAACGTGGCTGACAATGTTGCAAAAGCAGTAAGTCCCACCGAAAGGGCTATGTTGGCTTTCGCCAGTGCCGAAATAAAATTCGAGATGTTTCCCCCCGGGCAGGCCGCGATCAGTATCATGCCCATTGCCACCGAGGGAGGCGGATTGAGCATTATGACAAGGGCAAAAGTGAGTGCGGGCAGAATCAGGAACTGCGAAACAATACCCAGTACGGCCGATTTGGGATAAAGAAATATCTTTTTGAAGTTTTCTATCTTTATCTCCATAGCGACCCCGAACATGATACAGGCCAGGGTTATATTCATATAGAGCAGTCCACCCTCCGAAAAGTTCAGCCTGATATTGTCAATGGCTTCCAGTGATTCGAACATATCACACGGTGTTGGTTTCGCGGTAAATATAATCCGCTTTTTTGGAATGGCAACGTGCTGCCGGTCCATATCAGGTCAGCCTTTGTTGATAAAATGTCACTATTTGTGAAAATTTGACATTGCACGGTACTTTGGCAGGTTTTGTGTTTGGCGGAATTACTGTATTTTTGGGATCAGTCAGCGACCCGTTAACAATTTTTAAAAAAAAGAACCATAATAACATTTTCCGGACCGGCGTTAATTTACAAAATTTGTGCTACCGTCGTCAACGGAACATTATTCATAAGGTAGTTTAATACCCCGACCCTCTGGGTCGAAAATAACAAATATCATTGGATACTTAGGGGCTCTGCCCCGGGGCAGTTCATTAAAAAAAACTTTCTATGCAGGAAACAGTAGATATTAAGGAGCTTAACGAGCGTATCAGGCAGGAGAGCTCTTTCATCGATGCCATCAACAACGAGTTGTCGAAGGTTATAGTGGGGCAGAAACACCTGACCGACAGTATGCTGATAGGACTGCTGTCGGACGGGCACATACTTATCGAAGGGGTGCCCGGACTTGCAAAGACCTTGTCCATCAGCACCCTTGCCGGCATTATAAATGCCCGCTTCAACCGCATCCAGTTCACTCCCGACCTGTTGCCGGCCGACCTGACCGGTACCATGATCTACAGTCAGAAAAAAGAGGAGTTTCATGTAAGGAAAGGGCCCATATTTGCAAATTTCATTTTGGCCGATGAGATCAACCGGGCCCCTGCCAAGGTGCAGTCCGCCCTCCTTGAAGCGATGCAGGAGCGCCAGGTTACCATAGGTTCGGATTCATTCAGGCTTGAGGAGCCATTCATGGTAATGGCAACCCAGAACCCCATTGAGCAGGAGGGTACCTATCCGCTTCCCGAGGCACAGGTAGACAGGTTCATGCTTAAGGTGGTCATAACCTACCCCAAAAGGGCCGAGGAGACCATCATTATCAGGCAGAACCTGGCAGCCGTATTTCCAAAGCCTGACAGGGTGCTGTCGCCCGACGACATAGTAAATGCCAGGAAAGTGGTTAAGGATGTATATATTGACGAAAAGATCGAGAAATACATACTTGATATAGTATTCTCCACAAGGTTCCCTGCTGATTACAGGCTGGGAAAATTTGAGACAATGATCAGCTACGGGGCCTCGCCCAGGGCCAGCATCAGCCTCGCCCGTGCCGCCAAGGCCTATGCATTTATAAGGCGCCGCGGCTATGTCATTCCCGAAGATGTGAGGGCGGTGTGCCATGATGTGCTGAGGCACAGGATAGGTCTCAGCTATGAGGCTGAGGCGGAGAATATATTATCTGAAGATATAATTACCGAAATACTCAATACTGTTGAGGTACCCTAAATAGCCACCCAGCCAATGCGCGTACTCCTGGTCATACTCTTTTTAAGCCTTACGGCGGAAATATCAGCTCAGATACTGCCCGGGATGAAGGGCCCCGAGATACGGGGTTACCTGGCAGGGTCTTACGAGGGATATGCTCTCAGGGAACCACCCAATGACGATAAGCTGGATTTCATGACCTTCGAGCACGTATCGGGCGACATGACACTGCTGGTATTCATGGACGGGGAGGGCACATGCATCTTTACCAGGCTCATGGTTGACATCGATTACCTGGATGATATGACAGGGAGGTATGACAAAGACTATGAAAACCGGGGAGATAACCGCTGGATCGCGCGAACAAGGGGAGAGACCTTCATGCTGACACTTGAGGAGGGTGACTGGATGTTTACTGTAACTGTAAGAAAAGCTGACAGTGAATGATGAGGGTAGGGTTCATATATTGCAGGTTCAAAGAGTAATATAAAAAATGGAAGCCAGGGAACTGCTTAAAAGGGTAAGGAAGATCGAGATCAAGTCACGGGGACTCTCACGTGATATCTTTGCCGGCCATTACCATTCGGCTTTCAAGGGAAGGGGCATGGCATTCAGCGAGGTTCGGGAATACCAGCCGGGCGACGATATCAGGAGCATCGACTGGAACGTTACTGCCAGGTTGAGCCACCCATACGTCAAGGTTTACGAGGAGGAGCGTGAGCTAACCGTTATGCTGCTTATCGACACAAGCGGTTCGAGGGAGTTCGGCACCAGCGGCATGCTGAAGAAGAACATGATGACCGAGATTGCAGCGGTACTTTCTTTCTCGGCAATCCACAACAATGACAAAATTGGAGTTATCTTTTTCAGCAACAAGGTGGAGAAGTTCATACCGCCCAAGAAGGGCCGGAAACATATACTGCATATAATACGGGAGCTGATCGATTTTGTTCCTGAAAACAGGGGGACCGACATTGCCGGGCCACTCAGGTACCTCACCAATGCAATCAAAAAGAGAAGCACGGCATTCATAATTTCAGATTTTCTGGTGAAGCCCGGTTCAGACAAGGAAGACAGTACAGGCATGCAGGAAGCAGACGGCAACCATAAAGGCTTTGAGGATACTCTCAGGATAGCGGCACGGAAGCACGACCTGGTGGCGATAAGGATATATGACGGGAGGGAAGCGGAGCTGCCGCCAGTAGGTATGCTGAGGGTAAGAGATGCCGAAACAGGTGATGCCAGATGGGTAGACTCCTTTTCAGCAAAGGTTCGGAGACAATATTCGGAATGGTGGAGATCGCACGAAAGATGGCTGAACGAACTGTTCATGAAGAACGGTGTCGATGCCGTTTCGGTTGATACCGGCGGTGATTACGTCAGGCCGCTGATCAGCCTGTTCAAGAGAAGATAATATACACACATGTATGACAATGAACCAGAACAGAGGAAGCTGTTTTTGATATGGACATAAAAGGGGAAGAGTATAACGGTTTTTTAAGTAGATCACGCATTGCATTCCTCGCAAAGATCGCAGTGCTGATCCTGCTGCTGCCGGTGTTGTCGGTATCACGGACCGGCGCACAGCTGATCAGCATTTCTGCACGGTTTGACACCACAACGATCATGATAGGTGAGCAGACCATGTTCATCATTACAGTTGATCAGCCTGAAGATATGTATGTTGTCTTCCCCCGGCTGCAGGACACGCTTGCACAAAGGATAGAGATACTTTCCACCGTTCCTGCAGATACAATAACGGCCGGGGAAGGAAGACTGAGAATAACAAAGTCTTTCCGGGTGACCTCTTTTTATGCCGGCGAACATTTTGCCGGGGCATTGCCTTTTGCCTTCCTTGTCGATGATGATGAAAAGGTGCTCAGCACAAGGCGCACCCGCCTGGAGGTCCTTGCACCTGAAGTGGACATAGATGCAGGAATATACGATATCAAGGCCCCCTTCGGCATACCGTTGGGAGTGGCGGAAGTGCTTCCCTGGCTTTTTGCTCTCATAGTGCTTGCGTTTGCCGTATGGTGGCTGCTTAGATATATGAGGAAGAGGAAGGATGCTCCGGCCGGAGAGGGAGATCCGGGACCTGCCGAACCTGCTGAGCTTGCTCACGTAACTGCTCTGCGGGAGCTGAAGGACCTTAAAAAGGAGGCTTTGTGGCAGAAGGGAGAGGTTAAGGAATACTATACAAGATTGACCGGGATCACACGTATATATATTGAGAGAAAATTTGGTATCCCTGCAATGGAGCGGACCAGTGAAGAGATCATGAATGATTTGAGGAGGGCTGATGCGGTTGATGGTGAAGTGACCGGAGCGCTGGACGGGATGCTGGCACTGGCCGACCTGGTAAAATTTGCCAGGGCCGCTCCCGCCGGGGATGAGAATGATGGTTCGCTTGAAACTGCTTTTCACTTTGTCAAGGCCACCTGCAACTGTCACGACGGTCCGGCTGCAGGCAGTATCGGTGAACCAAAACGAGGAGTTGAAGCTTATGGGATGCCGGGAGCCGGGAATGACGGCACCATGATACAGGATGCCGGAACGGCAGGCACAGGAGAAGGAGAAGCTCCCTCAGGGACGACTGATGAAACAAATATCAACAGAGATGGGTGAGTTTAGTTTTGCATATCCCCAGTTTCTATGGCTGCTGCTGGTGGTACCTGCCATGACGGCCTGGTACCTGCTCAGGCAGCGGTCACGGTACCCGGCGATCAGGGTGAGCGGACTGCATCGGGGTGAGAAGACACCGCTAACCATACGGAACTATCTCAGGCACCTGCCTTTTGTGTTCAGGATGGTTACCGTCGCCCTTCTCATAGTCGTGCTTGCCCGGCCCCAAACGCATGATGTATGGGAAGAGACGGAGACTGAGGGTATTGATATCATGATATCGCTCGACATTTCCAGCAGCATGCTGGCAGAGGATTTCAGGCCCAACAGGATGGAGGCCGCAAGGGATATTGCCGCTGAGTTTATCGCAGGGAGGAGAAATGACCGTATAGGGCTTGTCATATTCAGCGGGGAGAGCTTTACCCAGTGTCCTCTCACGACAGATCATGCCGTGCTGGTCAACCTTCTGAGGGAGGTTGAGATTGGTATGATAGAGGACGGTACGGCCATTGGCATGGGGATAGCCACGGCGGTCAACCGCTTGCGCAACAGCGACTCGCAGAGCAGGGTCATTATAATGTTAACAGATGGGGTGAACAACCGGGGCGCAATAGATCCCATTACTGCGGCCAACATTGCTGCCACCTTCGGCATCAGGGTCTACACAGTGGGAGTTGGAAGCAGCGGACCGGCACCTTTCCCGGTACAGACGCCCAGGGGAGTTCAGTACCAGAGTATAGAGGCAGATATTGATGAGGAGGCGCTGCAGGAGATCGCAGAGATAACAGGCGGAAGGTATTTCAGGGCTGAGGATGAGGACAAGCTGATTGAGATTTATTCTGAAATAGAGGAGTTGGAGAAGTCACTTACTGATGTAAGGCACTTCGCCTCCACAAGTGAGGAATACAAGGGGTTCGCGCTTCTGGCGGGTTTGCTGCTGATGGCCGAATGGCTTGTCAGGGTGCTGTTTTTGCGCAGCATTCCCTGACGGGGTTGTTGCTGAGAGCTGAGTGGCTTGTCAGGGTGCTGTTTTGCGCAGCATTCCATGAATTGATGATTACGTTAAATATAATCAAGGTAAAAGATGTTCGAGTTTAAAAACGGTGAATTACTCTGGTACCTTTGGCTGATCCCGCTGCTGGTGGTTATTTTTATTCTTGCCAGGTACTTAAGGAAAAGGGCATTAAGGCGTTTCGGCGATCCCGGACTGATGGCCACACTCATGCCGGAGGTGTCGGGATGGCGCCCAGTCATCAAGTTTATACTTTTTGCCGCATCACTGGCCTTCATCATTCTGACACTTGCAGGTCCGCGTTTCGGGTCGAGGCTTGAGGAGGTAAAACGGGAAGGAGTTGAAATTATCATTGCGCTTGATGTCTCCAACAGCATGCTGGCTGAAGATCTGCGTCCCAACAGGCTGGAGAGGTCAAAGATGGCCATTAACCGGATGCTGGGCAACCTGCGCAATGACCGGATAGGAATCCTTGTATTTGCAGGCGAGGCCTACGTACAGGTGCCCATAACCAGCGATTATGCGGCGGCCAGGATGATACTTGAGAATATAACCACAGATATCGTCCCTGTGCAGGGTACCGCAATAGGCAGGGCTATTTCACTGGCAGAAAGGTCCTTTTCTCCCGGCACGGAAGCAAGCAGGGTACTTATTATCATTTCCGACGGCGAGGACCATGAGGATGACCCTGTGGCTGCTGCCGCTGCCACAAGGGAGCGCGGCATCACGATACACACTATAGGGATAGGAAGGCCCGAAGGAGCACCAATTCCTCTTGGAAGGGGACAGTCCCGGTTCCTTGCCGATGATGAGGGAAACACCGTGATTACCAGGCTCGACGAGGCAACGTTAAGGTCAATAGCTGCAGCCGGTGATGGCATGTATATCAGGGCCGGAGGGTCGGGGACCGGACTGAGTACGATACTGGAAGAGATAGGCAACATGGAAAGGGTTGGACTGGAAGAGATGGTATATACCGAGTTCGATGAGCGGTTCCAGTATATGGCCGCATTTGCACTCATATTGCTGATAATGGATTTCCTGCTCCTTAACCGGAGGAACAGGTTGCTGAGCGGCATCAGATTTTTCGGTTTATGGCCGCTCCTGGCTTTTATTGTTTTTGCCGCCGGCACCCAAAAGGTCAGCGCACAATCCGACAGGCGCCATATCCGTGAGGGCAACCGGCTGTACAACAAGGAGCTTTTTGACGAATCTGAGCTCTCATACAGGAGGGCTCTTGAGAGTGAAGAGGATTCGCCCCGGGCAAGGTTCAATCTCGGCAACGCTTTGTACAAGCAGGAGAGGTTTGATGAGGCCGCAAGGTATTTCGGCCAACTTGCCGATGAGATCGATGACCCGCTGAACCGTTCAAAGATATTTCATAACCTGGGTAACTCTATGCTGATGATGCAGCAGCTGGAGCAGAGTATAGAGGCTTACAAGGAGGCTTTGAGGAATAATCCCGGTGATCCCGAAACCAGGTATAACCTTGCATTTGCCCAGAGCCTGCTCGATGAGAGCGGTCAGCCGGAAGGTGGAGAGGACCGGCAGGAGGGCGGTGACGGAGAAGATGGCGATGATGGCGATCACAGAGATGATACAGATGGCAGCGACGACGGCGATGACAGCGATGACGAACGGGATCAGCAGGGAGAGGACCGGCCGCAGGAGGATGATGCAGATGAAGCTGATCATTCCGGACGGCCCGACCAGATATCGCCCGAAGATGCCATGAGGATGCTAGAGGCTGCCGGGAGGGAAGAGCAGCGTGTCCTGGAGAAGCTGATGGAACAGATGGAGCAGGAGCAAAGGCCCCGGTCGGGCAGGAACTGGTGAGTGTCAGCCGGTATCGTATCAGAACTGTTTATCATATCAGCATTAAAAGCGATCAGAAGTCAGGAATAATAAAGGTTAAGCCAGTGTAAATGCAGTCAGTTACCAAACAAGACAGAGGAAAGATGATAAAGGCGCCAGGCTTTTTAACCGCCATATGGTCCTTCATTGCACTCCTGGTGTTTTGCAATAAGGTCAGGATAACAGTTACGGCAGCTCTCTTTCTGCTGTCCTCATTGTGCCTTGCGGCACAGGATATCCAGTTCAGGGCATCGGCACCACCGGTGGCAGAGGTGGGTCAGCAGTTCAGGCTTACCTACTCGCTCAATGCACAGGGCAATGACCTGAGGCTGCCACACCTCGGCATTTTCAGGCTTCTGTCCGGTCCCTCCACATCAAGCAGCCGCAGCGTGCAGATCATTGACGGGGAGATGACGCAGACGGTGTCGGTTACCTACACCTATGTGCTGCTGGCAACCGAAGAAGGCAGTTTTACAATTGGTCCCGCATCGATTGGCGTGGACCAGGAACGGTATGAAAGTAACCCTGTTACAATAGAAGTCACTGCCGGCAGTGAAGGACGGAGCGCTTTGCCGTCAAGGCCCGGAGATCAGGCTGCACCCGGCGCCACGGCGGCTCCGGCCGGAGAGGACATTTTTGTCCGTTTGATTACCGACAAACAGGATGTATACCAGGGAGAAGGGATCGTCGTGACGGTTAAGCTGTACTCAAAGCTTGACCTCACCGGCATAGAGAATGTAAGGTTCCCTCCATTCAGCGGTTTCTTCCAGCAGGATATTGAGACACCCCAGTTGCGCACCCTTGACCGTGAAGTGGTTGACGGCGAGATTTACGGGACCGGTATCCTGAGGCGGTTCATAATATTCCCGCAAAGGAGCGGCGAAATAACGATCGAACCTTTTGAGATGGATGC
>SLOE01000143.1 GCA_007132715.1 Bacteroidales bacterium | reverse complement strand
CTGACGGTATCTGTATTTCCGTCGCCAAAATCCCACAGATATCTCATCGCGTAAATGGAATTGTTTTCAAAATTTACCTGTGCAGTATCGGGTGTTACGGTAGCAATGCTGTAACCGAAAGCTGCCTGTGGATATAGTATTCTGGTGTGGATAATGATAATTGTTGTACCCAGATTGTCATTAACTTCAATCTGATCTGAAGAGATCCTTACCCCCAGGGCAAATACTGTATCAACAGATGCAAGCAGGTAATCCAGGTCAACCTCCATGCTGAAAGACCCTATCTCATCTCCCCTTTGCACAGTTACAGAAGATGGTAAAGAATAATGTTGCGAAGGCAGGATACCTACGTTTTCTGCCAGCCCCTCTTCTGCTGAGATAAGCTGAGAGATTGTGTCTGTATCTGCATGAATATCAACATCTACAGACTGGCTATGCTCAAAACCCGAACGGTACACTGATAAGGGCACAACAAATCTGTTATTGTCCACATCAATATTGAACCGGGAAGGATAGCCAGGTGTGGGATGAAACTCCGGCCTGCCGGGAACATTGTTAATAACAAACATACCCCTTGCTGCAGCCGGCATATAAATGACCGGGTCAGGATATTCGGCATCAATTATTTCCTCGTATCCGCATGATGTAAGGAAAATGACCAGGACCATCAGTTTTATGCTGTTAAAGAGAATTCTTTTCATTTTATTTATTTTAATTCATATAATGTTATATGATCCATTTACTTATACTTTTTACCACATAGGGTTCTGCATCCATTCAGGCATCAGCATTAATTCACTCTGGGGGATGGGATAGAAATACATCCTGGGCTCAAATACCCTTTCTTCAACGATACGCGTTGAATAATCAAATGCCGGCGGGTCTGCCGATGTTCTTGTAATTTCCATTCCCCTGAGCGGTGCACCAAGTGTCTCAGGCGCTATCATCCATCGCCGTACATCCCAGAAGCGATGACCCTCGAAGGCAAGTTCTATCCGACGCTCACGCCTTATGAATTCCCTTACCTCATCCTGGCTTAGTCCGTCAGGAATACGGGGCATCCTCACTGACGGCATCCTTTGACGAACGAAGTTTACATACCTTGCTATATCAGCATGCCCCGGACTGTATTCGTTCAGAGCCTCGGCATACATTAAAAAAACATCGGCCAGACGTATCAGCGGCCATGCTTTCACGCTGGTGGTATTTAAATGCAAATTAAGATCAGGATCAACAAACTTTTTCAGGTAGTATCCCGTTCTGGTTGACTGCGCGGTGGGAGGCCCGTCTATTCCGCCTTCCCATATCTCCATGTTACGTCCCCTGAACACACTGTTATTGACAACGATATTATGGAACAGGCGCGGGTCACGGGCGGTAGGACCACTATCAGCATAGGGGTTGGCAGCATGATTTGTATTATTCCAGTCAAAGTCCACGGCAGTAACGGGATCAACCACTACCTGATGAGCATCAACAAGGTTCTGGGAAGGTGTTGTACCGCTGTTTCCAAAATCAAATCCAACCGAATAATTCATCCTTTCAAACTGGTTAGAGGCTCCGTGCCGACGCACTAGGATATGCTCCCTGTTTCTGAAAGACTCAGGAGCAAGGAATAATGCCGGATAAACAGGATGCAGCCTGTGATGCCCCATGTCAATTACATCCCTGGCAGCATCTGCAGCTGCTTCCCATCTTGCCATCCTGTCCCCGGGGGGCAGTGAAATAAGCTCAGGTTCTGCATACCCTCCAGCCCAGGAGGGATCATTCCACAGATCGGAAGCCGCATACAACAGAACCTTTGCCTTAAGTGCAAGTGCAGCACCCCTTGAAGCACGTCCAAGATCACCGGCAGGATATTCAACGGGCAATCCCGGCGCCACAGAGTCTAATTCACTTACAATATATTCTATACACTCTTTAAGTGTATTGCGGTTTATACCACCGTAATCATCACCGGGAGCAAAAACATCTTCAAATAAAGGAACTCCACCATAGCGTTTTATCAGCTCGAAATAATAGAAAGCCCTCAGAAACCTTGCTTCACGTTTCCATCGTTCCATCTCTTCTATTCTCTCCTGATATATAAGCTGCATGTCAGTCCTGGGATTGAGCCTGTACATATCAAGGTCAACCTTATCGATATCTCTTAAAAACAGGTTGGCGTTTCGTACCGAGTTAAACAGGCCCGACCAGGCATCATCAGGATTGGACACAGCATTCCAGCTGCCCTGGTTGAACCTTTGAACGTTTGAATTCTGGATTGTATGTTCCGCCTCGTCTGTAGCCGAGGCCAGCATTGCACCGTCTATCTCCATATAACCACTGGGCAAACCCAGATAGAGGCTTGTTAAACGCCTCATTTGGTAATCATACCGGGTGGCAACATCCTCTTCCTGTAGTGAGGTGAGAAGTTCAACCCCAGGGTCCAGATCACAGGATGTCATAATAACCAGTGCAGAAAAGGCTGCAAGTATATAATTGTTTTTCTTCATGAGATTTGAATTTATTTGTATGTTATCTGAATTGAACGCGAACTCCCATACTGTATGTCCTGACCGGGGGATATCCGGGACCGTATTCAGGGTGCCTGTAGCCATTGAGGTGATCAAAGGAAATTAAATTTGTGCCATTGATAAAGACCCTGGCGGTTTCAATATTCAGGGTCTGACCTAAAGTGGGGGGAATGCTGTATCCCAGTTCAATGCTCCGTAACTTGATGAAACTCCCGTCTTTTTGCCACAGGGTGGAAAACCTGTAGTTGTTTTCATCATTCATAGAAGATAACCTGGGATAGCTGGCAGTCTCTTTTGTTTCCTCAGTCCACCGGTTAAGAGCAATAGTACCGGCCTGCCCTTCATTCTGAAAAGCATGGAAATAATTGCCCATAAGATTTACTGATCGGCCCGTTACGCCCTGAAAGAAAATATCAAAATCAAAATTTCTGTAGTTAAACCCAAAGTTTAACCCTGCAGTTAAATTTGGAATACCTGTATTGCCTATAGGATAAACATCGAGTTCGTCAACAACTCCATCTCCGTTCTGATCCATATACTTCACATCTCCGGGGCGAACCTGGGCCCATGTCTGCCTGGGGCTTGAGTCTATATCCTCCTGGTCACTGAAAAACCCTTGGGCAACAAGTCCGAAAGGCTGACCAATTGGCTGGCCCTCCCTGTATAAATAGTCATACTCCCTTAGCTGTTCGGAGCTGAAGACTATTTCGTTTTTAAAATACCATAGAGTTGATTCTACGTAAAAATTAAAATCTGCACTTCTGTCATTGTACAGGCGTAATCTACCCTCAATACCCCTGTTGTTGGTCTCACCTTCGTTCATAAAGGGCTTGGTGTAACCCATAAAGTCAGGGTCGGTGCGTTGCGGAATTACAAGAATATCATACCTGTCACGGTTAAACAGATCAATTCCCAGATCCAGACGGTTCATAAGGGTGGCTTCCAGGCCAATGTTCATGCTTCTTTCCTTCTCCCAGGTAACAAACGGGTTAGCTGCCCTTCCCTGGGTTATTGTTAGAGAATTCGTGTTGCCCGTACCAAATTGATAAACGCCTGCACCGGGATAGAACTGAAGGAACATATAGGCGGGTCCGGCAATCCTGTTATTACCTACCATCCCATAAGAACCCCTTAACTTAAGGAAGTTAACCACATCGTTGTCCCGCAGAAATCCTTCATTGGAAAGTATCCATCCAACTGAAGCGGCAGGGAAAAAGCCAAAACGATCACCTTCAGGGAAATTCCTTGAACCCATATATGAGCCACTGAATTCTGCAATATATCTCTGATCATATGCATAGGTGGCCCTGCCGCTTACATTAACATGCTTTTCCGATGCAGCATTACCCGTCTCGGCATAGTCATCGACATTAACTAATATTACTGCGTTAACCCTGTTTGTGCCAAATGACCGGTCATAATTCAAAAACGACTGGAAAGCAAAGGTCCTGTACTGATCAGACTCTCCTTCCTGACCGCTTAAGGATGAATCCAGGCCATAAGGGGTGTAAACAATTTCTCCCTCAGGATCCCTTGAAATAGCATAAGAAGCATAGGTTCGGACCTTATTGGACTGGCCAATGAAAAAACTCGTTGAGGCTATACGCCCTGAGAGACTCAAACCCTCAGTAATGAAATCAAGCCCCTGTGTAAGTCCGAGACTTGCAACCAGGGTCCGGCCATTGGCTGTCTGAAACCCCGTTTCCAGCATGTCTCCCAGCGGATTGGCAAACAGGGAAGTCCGGCTGTAAGTCCCATTAGGGTTATAAATAGGAAAACTGTTGGGGGGCATTCTTGAAATACGCCCCAGCAACCCACCCGTGCTGAACCTGGAGGGGTTGGAAGTATTGACTACCGAACCACCAAGTGTCAGTTCTGCTGTAAGGCTGCTGGTAATATCTATGTCAACATTTGAGCGAAAATTAAACCGCCTGTACAACCCATCCTCGCTGAATTCAGATTCACGTCCGGTAGCCCTGAGCATTTTGTGTGTGGTACCATGATTGATCATAAGGAAATACCTGGCCTCCTCACTGCCTCCGCTTAAAGAAAGGTTATAGGAATTGATTGGAGCCGTTTCCCTTAAAATAACATCGTACCAGTCCACATCAGGATAAAAATAGGGGTCATTGCCCGTTTGGAAAAGTTCCAGTTCCTCGGCAGTATAACGCTCACTACGTCCGTCATTTACCCGCGCTTCATTGAAGAGCCTGGCATAATCATATGAACCAAGAAACTGGGGCACATGGGTCGATTGCTGAAAGCCCTGCTGGGTGGAGAAATTTACCCTTAAAGCTCCAACATGGCCTCTTTTGGTGGTTATCAGAAGAACACCGTTGGCACCCCTGCTACCGTACATTGCCGTTGCAGAAGCATCCTTGAGTAAAACAACCGAGGCTATCTCCTCGGGGATCAGATCAGAATAACTGGCTTCAATGCCATCAACAAGAATTAAAACATCGTTGCCAGCACCTGCCAGGGTGTTAACACCCCTGCTGTATAATGAGTTATTCTCAAATCCCGGTTCGGTCCCGCTGGCAGTAACTGTTAACCCGGGAACCCTGGCAAACAGCCTGCTGGTGAAATCCTGGGTAAAAGAAGAATGTAGAATGTCGCCCGCAACTGAAGAAACCGCACCTGTTACCATCCACTCAGGCTGTGTACCGTAGGCAACCTGTACTGAACCCTGCTTAATATCAAGAGTATCTTCCAGGGAACCTGATAAACCATTGAGAGGAAAAGCACTTAAATACAAAAGGGCAAAGAAAGGAATAAGTGCATTTCGCTTAATATATGATATCATATGTTTTATATTTTAAGAATTTAAAAAAGTTGTGCCGGTTAACTTAATTACCATCCCGGGTTCTGTACAAGGT
>SLOE01000012.1 GCA_007132715.1 Bacteroidales bacterium | reverse complement strand
TCCCTGGTGTAGCTGTCGAGGAATTTGAAGGGTGATTTCATGGCTTAAAAAATTACATAACAGACGATCGAAATGAGAAAAGGATAATGCGTATGCACGAAAACGCCGGCATATTTCGAAAGAGAGCCAGTATAATAATGTCTGACTATTAAGTTATAAAGTTAGGAATTTTTAGGATACACAATCTTTACAGGGTGGCAAATTGCAATTTTCACCTATGTTATTCCCGCCACAGAGTGATTACTCCGGCCTTTATCGAAACCGGATACTTGACTTATGATGAAATTCAGCATATATTTACTGAGAATAACTAAATTATTTTCAATTAGTAACTAAATCCTCCGGTTATGAAAAGACTGATTTTTATGGTTTTTCTTTTACTTACGGCAGCCATTTTGGTTGCCCAGGATCTGACAATTGAAGAGATCATTTCCAAAAACCTTGCAACCATAGGACAGGAAAGAGTTATGAGTTTTGGAACTATCAGAAGGGATGGGATTGTGAATATAGAGGGGATGGAATTTCCAATTTTTGCTATCGAGAAATATCCAAAATTAAACTATTCAGAAATAGAAATGCAGGGCCTCAAAATAATAATTGCCGGGGATGGAGAAACAGGGTGGACAATCAATCCCATAACCGGTTCATCTGAACCACAGGACCTCCCTGAGTTTATGATCAATAATTTGGAAAGAGAAAGTGTCAAAGATCCGACTGCAAAATGGCACAACTCTTTTGTTAACTGGAAGGAAAAGGGGTTTAAGGCAGAACTAATTGGTATGGAGCAATTTGACAACAGGCCTGTGTATAACCTCCAGTTCACTTTTGAGGATGACTATGTAGTCAATTACTTCATGGATGCCTCTGAATTTGTCGTTTTGAAAGTCAGGTCAACGGAAACGGAACAGGGTCAAACTTTTAAAAGTGAAATAATCTACAGGGATTACAAAGATGTTGACGGTGTCCTGATTCCTTACAGGATCGAAATGCTTGTGAATGGCCAGGTAACGCAAATTTTCATTATAAACAACGTAGAATTTGATGTTGCCGTTGATGATTCAATTTTTGCCAAACCAGGCATGAATTAGCTGGCAAGCAATTGCCTTACCTTTTCAAAATCGGGGTGAGTGATGCCACGTCTCTCAAGGTTTTGAATGTCTTCCAGGTAATGCAGACGATAATTCTTGAATAGTCCTGAACCGCCGAACGGATATTTATTATAGTGCTCAAGGTATATCTTTTCAGCTTCTTCAAAACGGTCATTCAGTAACAGGACCAGCGGGAGGGTAAGAAGAATATATTCATTGGTGCTATCCGCTTCAAGGGCGAGTGAAATAGCATCCATCGATGATTCAAATTGCATGTATTGCAGCAAAGGCCAGGATAGGGCCGCAAGATCAGTTGCAATGGTCGGCCTTGCAGTGGCATCAACCCTCAATAATTTTTCAGCGATCTTTATAAAATATTCCGGCAGCTTCATTAAAACCTGGATAGAATCAGTGGAACTGCATATTTCAGAATAGAACTCGTATGCTTCTTTAAGTTCATCCTTTGTTATTGGAGAGTGCAACATCAGGTTTGCTTCCTCAATCCTGTCAGCGACATACTTGCCGGGATTAAGCAAATACAATTCAAGGCCATGGGAAATAAACTTATGCAACTCCTTTGTGCCGGCGATACCGGTCCATGCTTTTCTAAAAAGGGTTTCTGCTGCTTTAAGATATTCTGCTTTCCTGCCGTCCCCCAGTCGTGCCTGTTCCATGCAATATTCAAGCCCTTCAAATAAACTGGTGATATCATCTTCTTTTTCCAACTGATCAATTTCAATCAGTTCGTATTGCAGTTCCTGCCTGAGGCTTAAGTTTTCTGAAGCATCCTCTATAAGATATTGATCAAGAGGCATTTTTTGGCTATAAAGTCTCGCAATATTATCACCTGATCCGGTCAGAATTGTCCTGCCATCAGGTGAAAAGGCTGTTGAGTATACAGGTCTGTTGGATCCCCTAATAATTTGACCTAAATTTCCGTCAAGATCCCAAATTCTTGCAGTATTGTCCGATGATCCAGATAATATTGTCTTTCCGTCCGGTGAAAAGGTAGCATCCAATACCCCACTGGTGTGGCCGTAAAATACCTGCAATGTGTTTCCGTCCAGGTCCCATAACCTTAAGGTATTATCATACGAGCCCGTAAGGACATTTTTCCCGTCAGGGGAAAAGGCTACTGACCTAATAAGATTCATATGCCCCCTGAAAACCTGCAAGGTATTTCCGTTCATATCCCAAAGCATTGCTGTATTATCTTCTGAACCTGTTAAGACGTATTCTCCGTCAGGAGAATAACAGACAGAACTCACAGGGCCTGAATGCCCGGAAAATACGCGTAAGGTATTTGCATCCAGGTCCCAAAGCCTGGCTGTTCTATCTTGTGATCCCGAAAGAACCGTTTGCCCGTCCGGGGAGAAGGCAACGGAAGTGATAAAGGTTTGTCCGGTGAAGGTCATGATAACTTTTCCCTTTAGATCCAGGAGTTGCATGGTAAAAGAACCGATCAGAAACTTCTCTGAGTCAGGAGAAAATGCAATATCATTAGTTATCAGCCGGAAATCCCGGTGAAAGATTCCCTCAGTATCCCACAGTTTGACTGTATTATCAATTCCCGCTGTCAGAATGTTTTTTCCGTCAGGAGAAAATGTTACCTTTTTTACATGGTCCTGGTGACCGGCCAGGTTGGTATATTTTGTTTGCGACAGGTCCCATAACCTTGAGGTGCCATCAGGGGAGAATGTCAGTATTTTGCCTCCTTCAGGAGAGAAAGCTACAGAGGTTACGGTACCGGTATGCCCGTGAAAGACATCTACAGGATTACCATTGAGGTCCCAGAGCCTGGCTGATTTGTCTGAAGAACCGGTGAGTATGCTTTTCCCGTCGGGGGAGAAGGCCAGTGACCTGATATTGTCGGTATGTCCGCTGAAAACCTGCAAGTTGTTCCCGTTCATGTCCCACAGTCTTGCTGTCCTGTCATTTGAGCCTGTAAGCACTGAATTCCCGTCAGGAGAAAAGATTACAACCCTGACTAGATCGGCATGCCCTTCAAGCCGATGCAGAATATTTCCCTGCAGGTCCCATAGCCTTGCTGTCTGATCTTCTGATCCGGTCAGAATGTACTTCCCGTCGGGCGAGAAGGCAACTGAATAAACCCCACCAGTATGTCCGCTGAATACCTGCAGGCAGTTCCCCTGCAGGTCCCACAACCTTGCCGTTACATCGGCTGATCCGGTCATGACAGTGGACCCGTCGGGAGAAAAGGCAACTGACCAAACAGGAAGGATATGACCCCTGAACACCTGAACCATATTCCCGTTAATGTCCCAGAGCCGTGCGGTCCTGTCGTCCGATCCGGTTAAAAGATAGTTCCCGTCCGGGGAGATTTCCATGGCCAGGATATCATCGAAGCCTTTCCTTGAAAACTGGTGTGCATCCAAATGAAATCCCCCAGGAACTATATGGCCTATGAATAACCGTGATATGTTTTCCCTGAGGTCTGTCATCCTCACCGTCCTTCCGTTGGTTGAGACCAGCCTGGTCCAGTCAGACGAGATCTGACAAAAATTACCTGGTTTATATTTAAAAAAGAGATTGTAGAATGAATTATCGTAGTATATCCTGTTCAGGTTGGCAAGGATGGCGCTGTTCGCGGGATCGAGCTCCCTGGCATATTCTGCAAGCCGCAGGGCGGTTGTAGGATCCTCTGCAGTGATCTCTTTTGATAAATAATTGTAATTGTTTGCCCGGGCCTGCCTTTCGCGGATTTCTGCCAGCTCCTTTTCCCTTTTGGTCCTTTGTTCTGATTTCAGCGCCCTGTCCCTGGCTTCAAGGGCCTCCTTCTCCGAGGCGACGGCCCGCCTGTCCGATTCCACGGCCCTGTCCCTGGCTTTAATGGCCTCGCTCTCCGACGCTGTGGCCCCTAGTTTTGCTTCATTGGCCAATAGTTCCTTTTCAATGGCATTGTTTCTTTCCTTCAATGCCCAGAGGGTAAATCCTCCCAGAACAATGATCAGTGCAATGGCAGCTGCAGAGAAGATATTCCTCCGCCTGAGACGCTTTTTGACCAGTTCATTTTTGCTTCTCTCAATCAGTTTATCAAATTCCTCAGGAAGGTAAAGCCTTGCTTCATAAGGTGCAATGTATTGCAGATCTTCTGCCGAGAGCAATACATCCCGTTTTTCCCAGCTGTTGTATGCGTTCTCGATAAGGTGGCGTATCTCCAGCAGCTCCTTTTCCACCAGGGTGATCTTTTCATAGATCTTTGTGGCAAGGGCATCGTGGCGCAGCTCATACCGGTCGTTCTGGTCCCTGTCCCTCAGAATTCGCAGTTGAATAAGGGTCTGTATCAGCTCCTGCAGCGCATTCTCGTCGATCGGCCTGCCGAGGGTTTGAGCGTAATCACTGATCTCACCGGGTGTCATCTGCCTTTTTGTGCCTTTTACCGAAACAAAGGATTTGAGCACTGCCAGCGCCGTGTCAGGATCGGGCAGCAAGTCTATCTGTTCGTCAAGGAAGCTGCCCAGCAGGTCAGACACGTTGCCTGTCCTTTCCAGCAATCCGCTATGGAACCGGGGTGATTTATCGCCGGCCTCTTCCCCGGCAAGGCGGTAGAGCCTGTCAAGAAACACCTGCAGGTATGTCAGCTCGACCTCTGCACTGCCGGGGCTGAGTTTTTCGAGCATCTTGCCGGCAAACCCCTCTTCAACGTCAATGCCAGTGACCCTGCATGGTCCTTCTATGGCCTGGGTGGCGCCGGATAGCGTCATGTGCTCTATGCGCACCCTGTTGGCAAGGAAGGTGGGAATAACCTTTTCAAATTCGGTCACCCCGGCAAGGTACTCCTCTCGCAGTACGAACATGAACCGGCACTGCAGGTCACTTTCTGCAAGGGTTTTAATCACTGCTGCAAACTCCTTCTTCTCAGAGGGATTCCCGAAGATAAACAGCTCTTCGAACTGGTCAAAAATAAAAAAGAGGGGCTTGTAGTGGTCAAGGTAGAGGGAGCGGACCGCCTTTTTGAACCGGGTGGGGGTATCAATTTTGCCATTAATGGGTGTCATTGCAGACTGCCTGATGGCAGAGGCCATGCTGTTTACTATGTCTGCGCCCCGGCGGATATTGACCGGCAGCCAGTCGGCGCTGTTGAACTTGTTTGCCAGTCCGCACTGCACCAGCGACGACTTGCCCGTGCCGGAAACCCCGTATACCAGCAATATCTTGCTTTCAAAGACGCGGTGATAGATCTCTTCAGTTTCGCGTTCCCGCCCGAAGAATATCTCCCGGTCGTCCCTGGTGTAGCTGTCGAGGAATTTGAAGGGGGATTGGTTCATGATACGGCAACTTTAGATTAGTTCTGTTAAGTATTTTGTTATAAATCTCATCAGACTGCAAACTCTTATATTATCACGAAT
>SLOE01000013.1 GCA_007132715.1 Bacteroidales bacterium | reverse complement strand
TATTAATTCCTATTAATTCCTATTAATTCCTATTAATTCCTATTAATTCCTATTAATTCGATATATTTCGCATCTGAACAAATTTCGAACAAATGAACCAGAATCCCAAATCTTCTTCAAGGCGCAGGTTTATCGGTAATACAGCCGGGATGGCAATGCTCGGCGCCATTGGGGCAGGCAGCCTGCTCTCATCCTGCACCTCCCGCCGGACCGAATACAGAACCCCCGCATTCCCCGATATCGCACCGGACGGGCCACTGCTAAAGGCCGGACTGATCGGGTGCGGAGGCAGAGGCACAGGTGCAGCTTCCAACTTCATCAATGCCGGGCCAAACCTTGAGCTGACAGCATTGGGTGACGTTTTTCAGCACCGGATAGATAGCTGCCGCGAGAGTCTCAGGAACCGGCACGGAGTTGAGATTGCCGATAAGAACTGTTTTGTAGGATTTGACGCCTACAAGCAAGTTATAGACTCCGGCGTGGATATAATACTCTGTGCCGCACCACCGCACTTCCGGCCCATGCATTTTGAGGCCGCGGTACAGGCAAGGAAGCACTGTTTCCTTGAAAAACCGGTAGCAGTCGACCCCTGGGGATCAAGATCGGTAATGGCTACGGGCAAAATGGCCGAGTCAGCCGGACTGTCAGTTGTTGCGGGCACCCAGTACAGACATATGAGAGATTATGTCGCTGCTTTTGACATGGTAAAGAACGGTGCGATAGGCGACATTGTCTCAGCAAACTGCTATTATAACATCGGGATGCTGTGGCATGTAAACAGGCAGCCGGGCTGGAGCGATATGGAGGCTATGGTAAGGAACTGGCTCAACTGGTGCTGGCTATCGGGCGACCATATTGTAGAGCAGCATATACACCAGATAGATGTGCTCAACTGGTTTTTTGAAAAGTATCCTGCCAAAGCAACCGGATTTGGGGGCAGGCATCACAGGCCCACCGGCGATCAGTTCGACTTTTTCAGCATCGATTTCGTATTTGACGACGGCAGGCACTACCACAGCATGTGCAGGCAGATAAACGGCTGTACAAACTATGTCGGTCAGTGGCTCTACGGCACAAAAGGGTACACAAACTGCCAGAACCAGATATTCGATTATGACGGCAACCTGATATGGGAATATGACTACCCTGTTGAGGGAACCGGCTCTGAGATGTCAAGGGTCGCCGTCAACCCTTACGACCAGGAGATAATAAACCTGGTTACTGCAATAAGGACAAACAACCCGGTAAACGAAGCCCAGAATGTTGCATCATCAACGCTGGTGGGCATCATGGGCCGTGAATCGGCCTATACCGGCAGGGATGTTACATGGACTGAGATGATGGAATCGGGCATGCGGCTTGGTCCGCGTGAATATGTCATGGGACCTGTCGATATAAAGCCTGAACCGCCTGTACCGGGGACTGCCCCGGGCGCCTGAGTTTGAGATCCGCAGTAACTGCAAGGCGCAGCTGGAAACGAGCCGCCTGTATCGGGGACTGCCCCGGGTGCCTGAGCGTTACAAGGTAAACTGCCAGTAGTTGGTCTCTCCTTCCTGAAGGTGTACATCAAATTTTACCGTGCTGCCGTCGGGCTTGGTGACTGATACGTCATACCTGCCGAAGAAACCCCTGAAAGAGATCCTGCCGTCATGATCGGTTACCAGGTGAATATTCTTCGTCATCCACTCATACTTAATAAGCTTCTTCAGCCTGTCATATACGGGTTTGGGATTGTATTCCGCATCCAGCAACCCCCCGCCCTCGAGCCAGACATTGCGGTCAGTAAAGGCCCACCACGTAATTGAAGCAGTCGATGGATGCCCGAACGCAAGGGTATAAAACTGCTCTGCAAATTCCGCCTGGGTCTCTTCAGTCCACACACCCTCACGCCAGCCTGTGATATTTTTTCCGGATGACTGCGGGATGAATTCGGTAATATGAAGAGGGAGGCCAAACTGCTTGTACAGGTCAAAGGTTTTGTACATCTCAACAGGTGAGAACCACATCTCCCTCGGTTCGTGACCCTGGATACCTATTCCGCTTATCGGCGTATTCCTTCTTACCAGTTCACTGATCAGATCATAAAACCGGTCCCGTATCTCCGGTATTGCCAGTGTAAAATATTCATTAAGGATATAATCACCATCAGGATTTGCCTCATAGGCCCACCTGTAGGATTGCTCAACCCAGCCGGCAAAATCACCTGTTGTATATCCGGTCACGTTATATCTCAGACTATTGTCATTGTCAGTGTCTGCCAGTGCAACATCCCAGGGAACGGTATTGACCGGTTCATTTACAACATCCCATATGTCGATCTTTCCCTTGTAACCGATAACATTGTTCTGAATTCTTGCCCGGTACAGATCTGTTGCCGTTTCCGGCGGAAGCCCCAGCAACCATCGCGGCGTACCGGCCGGACTCGTCCAGCCGAGCGGATGTCCCTTTAATGTAATGCCGCTTTCAAGCGCCCATTCCATGGCGGACTGGTTCCGCTGCCACAATGGGTTGCCGGCTGTCCTTTCATAGCTTGCCCAATAGAATGGCAGTATCCCCAGATTGAAAAGGGTTTTGAATCTATCTTTGAATTCATCCTCTTTATATGGCTGGGACCCGGCGTGACCGGCAATTTCGAAAAGAAGTGCCCCGAAAAGGAAGTCCTGCGAAACCTGGTCAATTCTCACCTCAATGTTCTCAAGCGGCTGCCCGTTCCGGTCAGCAAACACCAGAACCGCACCACTTTTACGGTATTGTTCAATATTATGCCTGGCCATAGCCAGGTAATCCTCCTCAATATCCATCTTAACGGACAGCAGCTCCCCGGAGCTCCCGGACTCAATCAGGGATTCCATCTCCCGTATCTTTTCCCGGGTGGGCTGGCCGTAAGATCTCCCTGTACTGAAAAGAGATGTGCAAATGATGAAGAGAATGCTGGTAAGCATATAAATTCCGGTTTTCATAGTTATAAGTTTTTAACCAGCCTGCATTCAGATAAAATTTACCGGTAATGAATACTGAGTTGCAAAGTTACTTGTTAAAGCAGGATCATCCTCGCATACACTGATTTACTGCCTGACGACACCCGTATTATGTAGGTTCCCCCAGATAGCGCTGAAGTATGGATCAGCAGTTCACTGCCCGAACCCAAAAGCTCCTGCATCACGATGACCCCGTTTATGTCAAGCAGACTCACAACGGCCTCGGCGTCAAAACCCGGTGCAATGATCCTCACCTCCCCTGCAGCAGGATTTGGATAGAGTGTAACCTCCTTTTCGTCGATGCCCGGGTATATGATCCCCACACTCAGGGTATCATCCATAAAAGTGGCTGTTACAGAGATGTCGGCAGCCGGCATGATAATGGTCGTGATACTGCTGTCAATATCAGCCACCGTCTGAACGTCGCCTGTCCACACATCAAAAACCTGCCCCTCAGGAGGTGTATCAGCCTCTATAACAATTACGGAATCCATGGCATATTCACCGCTTCCGCTGCCATGATTTACCGTCAGGATGTACAGTTCGGCAGCATAAACGGCTGTAACCGTGATGTCATCTGCAGGCATGGTCACAATGCTAATGCTGCCGGTTACATCGTCAATATAGTCAGTATCGCCGGTCCACCGGTCAAAAACATGACCCTGTGGCGGGCTGTCTGCCTCGATATCCACCTCGGTTCCCTCCACGTATTCGCCGCTGCCGCTGCCGCTGTTTACGGTCAGTTTATAAGTTTCTTCGAAATTTGCAATGATCTCCTTGTCTACGTTCATCACAATTGTAAGCGGGTTGTCGGTTCCGCTTGCATCTCCCATCCAGCCTGAGAAAACATATCCGTTGTCGGCAATGGCATTTATCCTCATGATCCGGCCATGATTATGAAGCTCTCCGTCTGAAGGTAGGGGAACAGTAACCGATCCGTTTTCTGCAATAACTTCCAACCGGTGAACTGCGCAATTTCCAGGATCATCTGAAGGCTCGCGACCGGTATTTCCGCCTGAACAGATGCCGCAGGCATCATAAAACGCCTCACCGTGCAGGTCGCCGTTGCAATCGTACTCGGGGTTGACGAACTTGGAAAGGAGGCGAATGTAGGGAAGCTGATAGCCCAGGCTGTTCTCGGTAACTGACCATGAGTTCAGTGGCCATGAGTTATTGAAATCCTTGTAGGACTTCTGATCGGGCTGGCCTTTCGGCGGATAAATAGACTCCGAGAAGCACATCTGGTTGTTCGAAGCTGAGCCGCATCCGGTCGGACAGCAGTCATCCCAGTCATAGCTGGGATTGGAACCACCTGTCAGGAACCCGGGTGCCGGTCCGTAAGTGGAGGTGCCCGCCCTTGACCAGGTCCTGCTGCCATGCCGGAACCATGAGTGATATAACTCCCTTACCCCATTGTTCGCCCCAAAACGGAACATGTTGGACAGATAATTGAAATTTAGCGGATTAACGCCATGAGTATAGTTAATATAACCTATGGCTGCATCGGCAATCTGAGCAGAGTCAAGCCGGTTGAAGTCGTACTGGAAAAGACTGTAAAACATCATCCCCTGCCGGCTTTTTACTCCGTTGCTGCCCCAGGTGTAATCCGCTATATGGGCCATATACGGGTCTTTTTTCCCTGTAATCGCCGGCCAGTTTTCACTGCCGTTCATCATGGCATTGCCATATACCCGTTTTATATGGCTTACAACTTCAAGTGTTGCGCCTTCAACAGTTGTATAATGGATGAGAAAATCCTGGTTCCCGGCCTGGAAAGGAAATGCAAAGTTCCACGCAAACATATTGACCTTATTATAATTATCGTCAAAGAACTCCCGGTATTTATCATCTCCTGTCAGCTCAAAAAGGAAACAGGCTGCCCGGAGCTTTCCCATCAACCTGCCGTAATCGTTGGTCTCCTGCTGGCCGGCAGCCAGTCCCTGCGACCCGAAAGCAGGGTCATTGTTGCGGAATATCACATTGGGATTGGCCTCAGCCCAGTCCCACGCGGCGATTGCCTTTTCTTCCAGCAGATCTGCAAACTCCGTCATGCCGATAGAGCGGTAAACGCCTGATGCTATGGCAAAGGCGGCAGCAACTGCCGTGGTAGCAGATGTACTGGGCGGACCGTAACGGCTGGGGTTAGTTGCTGCAGAGGGGGGACTGGCATGAGCGGCACCCACTACACTCAGCACCCCGCCGTCTTCCTCCTGCATCCGGAGCAGGTGATCCAGGCCCCACTTGGCTTCATCAAGAAGGTCGGGTATCCCATTGCCTGACTCGGGTATATTATAGTCATCGGTCCATACCTCCGGTCTTTCCAGGTACGCCTGCATCATCAGTACTATATAGGTTGCGTTCCACCTTGTATATTTATTGTAATCGCCGGCATCGTACCACCCGCCGCTTACATCCCTTTCGGTTTCCGGATCATTGGTTGCGTTGAACAGGCGGGCATTCCTGTCCTGACCCGGTCCGATATGGCTTGCACCGTC
>SLOE01000094.1 GCA_007132715.1 Bacteroidales bacterium | reverse complement strand
GATAAAAATCAGTTTTTTCATTACATTAAGGTTTTGGTTGGTTAATAAAATGCCGGATGGAAATCGCCATGCAACATGGATCTCTACTAGTGGATTATTGCTGATGGCTCGTTTCAGAATTGGTAATACCGTTTTGTTGTATCCCGGTAACCCGGTAAAAAATACCCGGGTGAGCAGATAACAGAATGCGATAAAACTGGGAAGTGAGAAAATGAGACGCTGAGACGCTGAAATTGTGACGCGATGAGATCAGACACTGAAACTGTGAGGTGAGAAAACTTAAAAAAACAGGTTTTTCGTTAATACTTATTCTGGTTGAACGGACAAGTTACGAAATTAACTATCGAAAAATCAAGTTTTTCCGGTTCTTTTTTAAAAGTCATGGGGCAATGCTGACTCAAATATGCAGTATAGTTGCATTTGTGAGTTGAATCCGCGCTAACGTTTTCTATATATGCTGATCAAGCAATTCGCTGATATTGCCTGAGGGCCTGCCTGCTGTTGCATCTATTATCCTTCTTTCGCGGTCGAGCAGGATAAACCTTGGTATCCCCCTTATGAGAAAGTGGGTTGCGATTTCCGACTGCCAGGCATTTTCAGCATACCAGTTGTAGCCTTTCATTTCCTTATCTCTCACCATCTTTTCCCAGGGGGCGGGTGATTCGTCTATCGAAATGGCAAGGAACGCGATATCATTGTCAACGTATTTCTCAATCAGGCGGTTCCAGTGAGGATGCTCGGCAATGCACGGGCCACACCATGTTGCCCAGATATCTATATAGATAAGCTTCCCCGAAAGGTCACTAAGCCTTACGCTGTTTCCGTCAATATCGGTAAAGGTAAAATCGGGAACAAGGCTGCCTGGTGAAAGCATATCCCACTGAGCAATGGCTTCGTTTAGCTTTTCTGCATAATAGGGGTTTTTATTCATTGATGTAAAGAGATCAACGGACCGCCGGGCATTGGCCGGTCCTGAAAAACCAATATTGGCCCGGAGCATCTCATATATCATAAAATCCCTTATTTCTGGTATAAACAGTGAGTCAGCCGCCAGCACTGTATATATCATACTGCTGTCAGGGCCGATTTCAACGGGATTAATCCCGTGCATCATATGCTGCCTTAACTCGTGCATCTTCCTGTTGGCAAAATTTCTGAAATTGCCGAAGCGTAACAGTAAAGGATCGCTGTAATCCAGGTTCTCCAGCCTCCGTTTTGTCTCATCCTCGGGAAAATCGATCGGTGCATCACGGTCTATATTGTTACGCATCCTGTAGCTCATTGGAAAATTTAAATCCAGCTGAAGTGACCGGAGCTCGATGTAGGCCTTTTCAAGTTTCAGAAAACCGGGATCCACGTCACTCTGTTTTTCAAGTTCATTTACCAGTTCGATCAGCGGGGTCAGGAACTCATTTTTCTTCTCAAAATATTCATCCAGGCCGGCTGTCATAACCTGCACTTCGGGTCCAAAGTCAAGTGGCTCTTTTCTTACCATGTATTCGGCCTCGACTGATTTGTCGCCCGATGCGCTGAATGTATTGCCGAAATCATCGATATGGGCCGAAATATGAATGCTGTCGCCCGGATCCAGGTACAGCCAGAATCCCCGGTCGGCAACCCTGAACTGGAAATAATAGTTGGCATAATAACTGAAGGGCAGGTGAAAAGAGCCGTCAGGATGTATTTCGGCAGTTGCCAGTACATCGTCTCTCCTGACGGAGATGGTTCCCTGGTCAAGTCCATCGATCTTTCCTGCAACAATTATCAGGTTTCCCCGGTCTGTGCCGGGACCACTGCATGAAACGAAGGCCACGCATACTGTAATAATCAGAAGGGCAGGTAATTTTCTCATGATTACTTAAAGGTTTAAGATTGTGTATAATGGTTAACAGCAGTACAAGTTAAAAAATAATAATAAGAAATTAGTTATAAAACTAAATAATTCGTTGTAAAATTAGAAATGCCTCCGTTGAGCATTAATCGGGAATGCCGGCAAAGCCGGTCTTTTATGCACAGATTTGCTAAAATTCAACTATTTTTATGCGTATGGTAAAAATTACTTCAGGCAAGTTTGAATTATTTTACAGAAAGGTTGCACTGTTCGTTGTTCTGCCTGCGTTGTTTGTTGCTTCATGCACCTCTCCGCGTCATCTTGGGCGGACTGCATTGCCGGGCAGGTTCCTTGATGATCCGGCTATTTCTGACACGCATGTAGGAATTGCAGTTTATGATGCGGGGGCAAGGGAGTATGTTTACACTCATAACAGCGAAAAATTCTTTGTTCCTGCCAGCAATGTAAAGATCCCCACTCTTTATGCCGGGCTGAAATATCTTGGTGACGGAATTCCGGGCATCAGGTATTTTGAATATAACGATACGGTCTTCCTTCGTGCAACGGGCGACCCTGTTTTCATGCTGACTGATTTTTGCGAACAGCCTGTTTTTGAGTTCCTTCGTAATGCGGAAAATCCACTGGCTTTTATTGAGCCTGCATGGCAGACCGGCGCTCTCGGCTATGGCTGGCCGTGGAATTTTTACCTTAATTACTACATGCCTGAGCGAAGCCCCTTCCCGGTATACGGCAACGTGGTGATCTGGGCACAAAGGGATATAGGGTTGTATGGTGAAGATATAAAGATAACTTATGCCTCATCATTTCCGGTCCATAACTGGCCGGTCGAAGTGAAGGATTCTCCTGACGGGGTGTTTGAGGTGCAAAGACCTGGTACCGTGAATGATTATAAGGTTTATCTGGGACTGGAGGGAGAGAGGGACCTGTTCGTGCCGTTTGCAACAAATGGAATGCAGGCCGCCCTTGAGCTGCTTGCAGACACCCTGAAGAGGGAGATCCCCCTTGTACCTCCCCGGACGGGACCAGTAGAGTTCAAAACCATAAAATCAGCGGTTGCCGATTCGCTGTTCAGGCCGATGATGGTGCACAGCGATAACTTCTTTGCCGAGCAGGTACTCATAATGGTTTCCGATGAGCTTTTCGGGGTTATGGATGAGATGCTGGTCATTGAACATCTCCTTGAAAATGACTTTGAAGGTATGCCTGACAATCCCCGGTGGGTTGACGGCAGCGGTCTCAGCAGGTACAACATTTTTTCGCCCCGTTCATTCGTATGGCTTCTGGAAAAGATGAAGGATGAATTCGGTTTCGAGAGGGTAAGCGGACTGCTTCCAACGGGTGGTGAAGGAACCCTTGACAACCTTTACCTCGAGGAGAGCGGGCGTATTTTTGCCAAGACCGGAACCCTGGGGGGCAATGCCGTTGCACTGAGCGGGTTCCTGGTAACAGAAAGGGGCAGGACACTGATATTCTCCGTGCTCGTGAACAATCACAACAAAAATTCAAACGATGTACGCAGGGCCACCGAATCATTTCTCAGGGAGATAATCTACAGGTACTGATCAAACCGGACCGGGACCCGGATCATCATTGCCCGCTACGAAATCAGAGGCGGGGATCTGCCCGGAGCTGATTTACCAGAACCGCCCCTCCAAGCAGCATAACCGCTGAAATTATATATGACATGACATAGGACCCGGTGATATCGGCTGCCGCACCTCCTATTATGGGTCCCACGATGCCTGCTGCTCCCCAGCCGGTGAATATTATACCGTAGTTTACTCCAAGGTTCTTCAGCCCGAAATACCCTGCTGTTGCGGCAGGAAACAGGGCAAGCAGCGATCCGTATGCAAATCCGGCTATGGCAGATCCTGCCATTAACGCCGGTACGCTCCGGTAAAAAGTGAAAAGGAAGATATTTACCGCCTGTACCATGAACATCAGCATAAGGGCGCTGACCGGACCTGAACGGTCTGATATGTAGCCGCCTGCTATGCGTCCCAGGGTATTGAAGATGGCAAGTATTACCACGAGCACAAAACCTGCCTCCCACTGTGCCTGTACAATGGCAATACCCGCAAGGTGCCCCACCAGCATCAGCCCGGCAGCGGCACTCAGCAGGTAGGATGACCATAGAATTATGAATGTCCGCGTGCGGATCATCTCCCGCCAGGGGATATCGGAGTTTTTAACCCGGGGATCAGCTGTTACGTCAGTGGAGGCATTTTCATGCCCGGCCGGTGGATTGGTCAAAACAAGCGAAAGGAGCAGCAGTCCCCCAAGTGCGATGATCCCCAGTACAAGAAAGGTGTGCTCAATTGTACAGGCCCTCAGCAGCGCCTCTGTAAGAGGGGCTGTGTAGATTGGCGACAGTCCCACCCCTGCAACGACAACCCCGGTGACAATGCCTTTCTTATTGGGATCGAACCATTTGATCGCCGCCGGGGTGGCCGCCGAAAAACAGAGGCCTATCCCAATGCCGCAAGCTATGCCGAAGGTTGCCATCATCAGGGCCGGGGTAGGGGCAAAGGCCGACCCTATCAGTCCCCCGCCAAACATAATGCTGCCAAGAAGGGCAACAGGGCGGGGGCCGTATCGGTCCTGTGCCCTGCCGGCAAATATCATAGTAATTGCAAATGTGGCAATGCACAGGGTGTAGGGGAGCGATGCCTCAGTATTGCTCCATTCCCAGTTGACCACCATGGCCCTCTGGATAATGCTCCATGAATACAGTATGCCGATCAGCATGTTAATGCCGAGGGCTGCTATTGTTACGGTCCATCTCCTGGCCTTGCCTGGAATATAAGCTGTCCGCCCTTTTTTCATGAGTGCAGGAAAATCTTTAAAAGGTGCCGGGAAAGATAGAAAAAATGGTTCGCACACCAAAACGGCCGCGATAAATGGAGTTCCTAATTTACCGGCTCCAGCCGGTAAATACCACCGTCGCCCTCATCTGTTGCAATGTACAGGTAGCCATCGGGTCCCTGCCTTATATCAGTGTCTCTTTGTGAACAACCCGGTTATCCTCCAGCACCAGCCTGTAAATCTCCTGCCTGAGAAGCGAGCCGGCAAACGGGTTGCCGGGCGCTGCACCGCCATCTTCAAGGAGCCTGATCATTGAGCCGGCAGGATCGGTCAGGTCCTGCGATGGATGGCGCAGTCTCCTGTCTCCTATAGAAAAAATGACCGTACCGTCGCCGGGGAAGAGTATTCTTGAACCGTAATGCCTTCCCGGCTGGGTGCGGGGCATCATAGTATATATTGTCTGAAGGTCCACCAGGTCGGTCGCACCGTCGATTATGTGTATACGCCCGGGCCTTTCGGTTACGAGCATCCTGCCGTCAGGCAGCCACCCGATTGCCCAGGGATGCTCGAGGTTCTCGACCACCCTTACAATTCTGAAATTTCCGGCTTCACTGTTAATCCGGGTTTCGATGACTGTTTCGCTGACCCTGACCTGGGCCTGTGAGATACCAGTTATTGCTGTGGCAATAACAAGTATTACCAATGTCTTGATATTAACCGGTTGTACCTTGAAATTTTTCCTGTTTCTTTCCATAGCTGCTGTTTTTGTTACACATCAACTATATAAAGAAACATGTACAGGAATTGTTTAATGCAATCCCGGGGAAAAATCCGGGATTTCCTGACGATCATGGG
>SLOE01000116.1 GCA_007132715.1 Bacteroidales bacterium | reverse complement strand
GGCTGCAATCCGGCTGCAATCCGGCTGCAATCCGGCTGCAATCCGGCTGCAATCCGGCAGATGACTTAATCAAACACTAACAATACCTCACAGCGATGAAGAAGTTTTTTAAGATCCTGCTGATCGTGGTGGTTGCGTTTTTCGCACTCCTGATCATTATCCCCTTTGCATTCAAGGGTAAGATACTTCAGCTTGCACAGGATGAGATGAACAAGCACCTGAACGCCAGGGTCGAGTTTGCCGACCTGCGGCTGTCCCTTATCAGGAACTTTCCCAACCTGAGCGTGTCTCTTATCGATCTCTCGGTTGTGGGGGTCGGCGATTTTGAGAATGATACGCTTGTAGCATTCCCTGCATTCCGCGCCGTTGTGGATATAAAAAGCGTCATTTACGGCGATGCCGTTGAGGTGCGCTCCATCCTGCTTGACAGGCCCAGCGCCAAAGCAAGGGTGCTGGCTGACGGCCGTGCCAACTGGGATATAATGATCCCGTCAGAGCCTGCTGATCCCGTTGATCCGGCTGTTCCTGAAGATCCCGTTGATCATGTGCCGCCTGTCGATCCTGATTTGCCGGCAGAACCGGCAGAACCTTCCGCCTTCAGGATCGCACTCCGGAGTTTTGAGGTGAGGGACGGGCGGATTGAGTATGATGATGTGCCCTTCGAGGTGCGCACCACGCTGAGCGGACTGAACCTGGTGATGAAGGGTGACCTGACAGAGGACCTGACCTCACTGGATATTTCCGCGTCAAGCGAAATCTTCAATTTCTGGTTTGATGAAATACGTTACGTAAGTAATGCGCGGCTTTCCCTTGTCACCCTGCTGGATGCTGACCTGGCGGAATGGCGGTTTGAGTTCAGGGAGAGCGAGATAATGCTTAACGAGCTGACCATGGGGGTTGACGGCTTTTTTGCGATGCCGGAGAAAGGGTTTGATATGGATATTGAGTTTTTCAGTACGCGGACCGACTTCAGGACGGTGCTTTCACTTGTGCCTGCAATATTCATGGCCGGTTTTGAAGATTTACACGCAACAGGCAATGTATCCGTTGAGGGATTTGTCAGGGGCAGTATGGTGGATGATATCTGGCCGTCGGTCGGACTTGAACTGCTGGTTGAGGATGGCGGGTTCAGCTACCCGGACCTGCCGAAATCGGTCGATAATGTTCACGTACACTTCAGCCTGCTTTACGACGGTGTTGATGAGGACAATACCACGGTTGACCTCAGGAGGTTCCATATGGAGATGGGGGGCAACCCGTTAGATATGCACATGAGCATCCGTACGCCTATTAGTGATATGTTCGTCGACGCAGCTTTCCACGGCACTATCGACTTTACAAGTCTTGCCGATATCATCCCGCTTGAGGGGGTGGAGATTCGTGGACTGCTGGAGTCGGACCTTTCCCTTTCGGGGAACATGTCGGATATCGAAGAGGAGAGGTATGAGGATTTCAACGCATCAGGCAGCATGCGGCTTACAGCGTTCCGGTATGTTGACAGGGCATTCCCGGTGGAGGTGCTCATACCCGGTGCAGTGCTTAACTTCTCACCCCGTTTTGTTGAGCTGAGCCATTTTGCCATGGAGCTGGGGCGTAGCGACATAAACATGAGCGGCCGGCTGGAGAACTATATACCCTATGTGTTCAATGACGGCACGGTGAGGGGCAGCCTTGCTTTTACCTCGACCATGCTTGATCTGAATGAGATGATGGGAGAGCCGGCTGAAACGGAAACCGACACCGCTGCTATGACCATAGTTGAGGTGCCCGGCAATATTGATTTTGTGCTGACATCAAAAATTGACAATATACTTTTTGACAATATGGAGATAACAAACCTTGCCGGCAGCATCATAGTGCGCGGCGGCAGGGTTGTCATGGAGGGTGTGAACATGGAAATGCTGGGAGGAACAATAGCCCTTAACGGCGAATACAATACCCGCGATATGTCGGCGCCGTTCATCGATTTCGCGATGGACATAAGGGACTTTGATATTCCCGGTACCTTCCATACCTTCAATACGGTACAGCAGCTGACCCCCATAGCAAAAGACCTGAGGGGCAGGTTCTCCACATCGATGAATATGCATTCTCTTCTCGATGAGCAAATGATGCCTGTCATGGATTCGATCAATGCCGACGGCAGGCTTCGCACAGCAAGTGTGGAGATTGTCAGCTCCACCACGTTCGACAGGCTGGGACAGGCGCTAAGCCTCCGTGAGGACAGGGACAATGTTCTCACTGATGTTGATATAAACTTCACAATAACGAACGGCAGGGTATACCTGGAGCCCTTCGAGACGCGTTTAGGGCCCGTGGGAATGGTTATTGGCGGGGACCAGGGTATTGACCAGACCATGAATTACGTGATGCGCATGACCATACCCAGGTCACTCTTCGGATCGGGAGCGGATCAGGTGATAAATAACCTGGCGGCCAGTGCTGCTGCACGGGGACTCAATATCCAGCCCGGGGACAATGTCAATGTCAACGCCCTGATAACAGGCACATTCTCTGATCCGCAGATTTCGCTCGACATGAGGGAGACAGCGAGGGCTACCATGGATGATGTAAGGGAACAGATACGGACCCAGGCTACGGAAGAGGTTGAGAGAAGAGTTGAGCAGGCTGAGGACAGGGTGAGGGAAGAGGCTTCGGCCCGGGCTGAGCAGATCCTGGAAGAGGCCGAAACGAGGGCGGAGCAGGTCAGAAGTGCTGCCGCAGAGGCCGCTGAAGCGATCAGGAGGGAGACCGAAGCCAATGCAGCACGTCTTGAGCAGGAGGCAGCAGGAAGGGGACGCATTGCCGAGGCCGCTGCAAAACGGACGGCCGACGGTATTAGGAGTGAAGGCGACAAGAAAGCTGAAGCCGTGATCCGCGAAGCAGATGAACGTGCGGAAAAGCTGCTTGAAGATGCCCGCAGGGAGGCGGCGAGAGTGGAGTAATGTCCCTGGTAGCGGGATCAAAGCGTTTTCAGCCGGCAGATGTGCCGGGTACCGGCACAACCGGGTTGAGGCCTTCGTAGGTGCCGAATTCGTATGAATCGGGACCTATCTCCAGACTGGAGTTCATCATGTCTTCCCAGGTCATCTGCCTGCCGGTATAGGCCGATTCCCTTCCCATTACGCTGACCATTGAGGATACTGCAAGGTCGTTGGCCTCATTTACGGGGTTGTTTGTCCGTATGGCGGTCACCAGGTTAATGATCTCCTGGTCATATGGTGAGATGGCCACACTGTATGTAGGCTGTCCGTCAGCGCCAACCGGGTACTGGTACTCCCATATCAGGTTGCCGTTATAGTCCCATATCCTGTTCTGGCAATTCGTGTAGCCTTTTGTCCCGAGTATTATTTCACCTACATTGTTATGGCAACCATCAATCTCCCTTGTCATGCCATGTACCGTCCTGTTATCGTCAAACGCATAGTCTATACTGAAGAAATCGTACATATCGCCCGAACGGCGGCGGTGCCTGCCTCCAAAGCCGGTGGCATTTACAGGGTGCTTGCCGAAGAACCAGATAACAACATCGAGGTTGTGAACCAACAGGTTGGCAAGAGAGTCGCCCGTCTGCCATATCCAGTTTGCCCTGTCCCTTATCATTGCTTCAAAGTCGCACCAGCCTGACTGCCTTGGTGTGACAGCCTGGGCATTGCGCAGCCAGTAACATTTGGCCGACACCAGGTCGCCGATCGCCCCGTTCCTGATCTGTGCATAAGTATGGATGTAATCGAGCTGGTGGCGCCTCTGGGTTCCCGCCACGACCGACAGGCCGGCTGCCTCTGCCATCCTTCCGGAGGCCATTACAGATCTCATGCCTACCGGATCGACACCTGCAGGTTTTTCGATAAAGCAATGCTTCCTTGCCTGCACGGCGGCCTCAAAATGCTTCGGACGGAATTTCGATACTGATGCTTCCAGTATTATGTCAACATCAGAGTCTATAACCTTTTTGTATCCGTCAAGACCCGTGAAGCAGTTCTCATCTGGTATTTCCACTCCGCGCTGCTCCCTGAGCGCGTTACGGCACCTGTCAATGCGGTCCTGGAACAGGTCCGTCACAGCAGTGATCTGCAGGTTGGGCCCTGCATCAATGAAATTGAATGCCGCTCCGGTACCCCTGCCGCCGCAGCCTATAAGTCCCGCCTTGAGCGGGGGGCCGTCCGGTGCCCTCTCGGGGAATACTGGTGGCACATATTTTTCGCCGCGCGATGAACAGGATGTCAGGAAGCTGCCGGCGCCCAATGCGCCTGCCGTACCTGCACCAATTGCACCTGTTGTGCCGAGCGCGCCAAGCGCTGCAACATTGCCGATAAATTCGCGTCTGCTTCTGGATCTGGGATTTTTACTCATTTTGTATGGGAGTTTTGTGTTTTTAGCCTCCGCAAAATATTGATTATTTCCATTAAAACAAAGAACCTGGATAATTCCTGACCCTCCCTGCCCTGGGTGTTTTTTCTGTCATTGGCCAGACCTTGCGGGTGGCAAAGGATAAAAGCCGGTATATCCTGACCCTCCCTGCCCCTGGAGTTTTTTTCTGTCATTGACCAGGCCTTGCGGGTGGCAAAGGAAAAAGACCCGGCAGAAGCCGGGCCTTTCTCTGGAGGAACTTTATTTGAAATAAAGTTGTATTGAAATCTGAAAAACCGTAATGTGCCCCGGTGTTTGACAGGGCATAACTCCCGCTTTGATCAGATCGTGCTCTGAAGCTGGAATCTTTTCTCCTTAATTCTTGCTTTCTTACCAGTGAGCTTTCTGAGGTAGAATATGCGGGCACGGCGAACGCGACCCAGCTTATTGACCTCTATCTTCTCGATGAAAGGTGACTGGAGCGGGAAAACGCGCTCAACACCAACGTTGCCCGACATCTTCCTTACAGTGAACATCTCTGCCAGTCCCTGGCCCCTGCGTTGCAGCACAACGCCCCTGAACTGCTGTATACGTTCCTTGTTGCCCTCTACGATCCTGTAGTGTACGGTAACCGTATCACCGCTATTGAATTTAGGGTAGTCGTTCTTCTTTCCGAATTCATTCTCTACCACCTGCATTAAGTCCATTCTGCTTGATATTATCTGGTTATACTATCTGTAAAATCGGCTGCAAACTTACTATTTTTTTTGATCATAACAAATCATCATTCAACATGTTGATAATAATTTTTATGAGCCATCCGCCTGGTACAGCCTGGAATTTATTACAGGTCAGGCCGAATAATAGATCAGGGAATGAAAAAGCTGACAAATACAGCAAGGCCGGATATCTATGTTTAAGTTTGATCTGTTTTTAATGGAACGAGTTATGTGTTTGACAGATTTTGACTTTCATGGAATATTCAAATGATGCAAAATTCATATATATTTGTCATAACAATGCAAAAAGAGGAAAAAAATGAGTACTAAAGAACTCCTGACAGAGGCCTTGAAGCTCAAGCCGGAAGATAGACTCTCATTGGTTGAGGGCCTGATCAAGAGTCTTGATGAACCGGATCTGACACTTGATGAGATTTGGGCCGAGGAGG
>SLOE01000097.1 GCA_007132715.1 Bacteroidales bacterium | reverse complement strand
GGCGCCACCACCAGCGGGATGCACACGGCGGTGAAGATAGCGCCTGTGTATGATAATCCCGTGATACACGTGCGTGATGCATCCAAATGCACCGGAGTCCTCTCTTCATTGCTTTCGCAGGAACAACGACCCGGTTATGTCAGGCATATTCAGGAGAGGTACGAAGAGCTGCGCGAGAAGCAGAAAAAATACAGGTCGGGCAGGGAGTTTGTATCACTGGAGGAGGCAAGGAGCAACAGGTTCAGATATGAGTTAAAGGAGGAGATGATTGTCCCCCCTGCCAGGGAACAGATTCTGATAGACGATCTTTCTGCTGAAGTCCTCATCCCCTATATCGACTGGACCTTCTTCTTCCATGCCTGGGAGATCAGGGGCAGGTACCCGGCCATACTAGATGACCCGGCAAAGGGCGGTGAAGCACGCAAACTGTATGAAGACGCCCGGCGGATGCTTGACAGGATAGTATCAGAAAAAATGCTCAGGTTAAGCGGCATTGCAGGCTTCTACCCTGCCGCCTCCGACGGCGATGACGTGATTATCTACAGCAGTCCCCCGAAAAAAGAAGAGATTGAGCGTTTCCTCTTCCTCCGCAACCAGGACAAAAAGGATCCGGGTGTGCCCAACCTCTGCCTGGCCGATTTTATCGCTCCGGCGGAAAGCGGGGTAACCGGTTATATCGGCTTGTTTGCTGTTACAGCGGGACTTGGCATTGAGAAATGGGTAACCAGATTTACGGAGGCCGGTGACGATTACAGCAGCATCATGCTTAAGGTGCTGGCTGACAGGCTGGCCGAAGCCTTTGCCGAATACCTGCATGAACGGGTCAGGAAAGAGTACTGGGGATATGCAGCTGATGAGAGCCTGAGCCCCGCCGAAATGCTTAAGGAAGAGTACCGGGGCATAAGGCCGGCCCCCGGCTATCCGGCGTGTCCCGAACATTCGGAAAAGGAGAGGCTCTTCAGACTGCTGGACGTTACCGCTAAGACAGGGATACGGCTTACAGAGAGCTATATGATGGACCCGGCGGCGGCGGTATGCGGTTATTACTTCGCCCACCCCGGCAGCAGGTATTTCAATATAGGCCGGATAACCGACGACCAGGTGGAGGATTACGCACGGCGGAAAAAGGTGCCGGCAGGCCTGGCACGGGAACTTCTTTCCGAGCTGACAGGGTGAAAAATTCCACTACCCCCGGAGGAGTTCCGTAATATCAAATGGAGATCACTGTTGTCGCCCCGGAGGGTCGGGGCATCAAACGGCTATGGTGCTTAATGAACATGGTTGCGTGACGAACCGGACACTTTTGTTTCATGGTATCAAGCGGCTTTGGTGCTGAATGAACCCCTGCAGCCTGCCAGGGAACGGTGGCAAAAAAGCTGTCGCACCCTGCATCAGGAAGCCAGTATTTCGGCTATATTTTTCAGCTCTATGTTGATCTTGTCATGGTGCTTTATCGACCTGTCAAAAGGCACAAATTCTATCTTCCGGTTAACCGATCCCACCATCACACCGCTTTTTCCGTCCATAAGACCCTTTACAGCCTGGTAACCCAGTCCGCTCGCCAGTATCCTGTCAAAGGCCGATGGTGTTCCTCCCCTCTGTATATGTCCCAGTATGGTAACACGCGTTTTCAGATCGGGGAACCGTTCGTTGATGATCTTTTTGACTTCGGCCGCCCCTCCGAAATCATCACCCTCGGCAACCACTATTATGGCGCTGGTCTCATCCCTCTCAATTCTTTTGCGCAGTCTCTCGCTCAGCTCATCGGTACACGTTTTTGTTTCAGGTATCAGTATCTTGCCCGACCCGCTTGCCAGTCCGCTCCGCAAAGCAATGAACCCCGCGTCCCGTCCCATCACCTCGACTATGAACACCATATCGTGCGAATAGGCCGTATCCCTGAGCTTGTCGATGGCACTGACCACCGTATTGACAGCCGTGTCGTAGCCTATTGTGTAATCGGTGCCGAAAAGGTCGTTGTCGATCGTTCCGGGAAGGCCGATAACGGGAAAATCAAACTCATTCATAAAAAATTTGGCCCCCGTGAAGGTCCCGTCCCCTCCTATAACCACCAGTGCATCGATGCTGTGCTTTTTCAGGTTCTCATAAGCTTTCTTCCTTCCTTCAGTGGTCCTGAACTCTTCACTCCGCGCACTCTTGAGTATAGTCCCCCCGAGCGGCAGGATGAACTTGACATCCTCCCTTTTCAGGGGAGTGATAAGATCGTTCACCATGCCGTGGTATCCCCTGTAGATACCATAAACCTCTATATCATAATAGAGCGCTGTCTTTACCACCGCCCTGATGGCAGCATTCATGCCCGGAGAGTCCCCTCCCGAGGTCAGAACAGCTATTCTTTTTAATGTACCCATAATTTAATTTGCTTTTGAAGGTTTTGGTCCGTTCCTGAGTATTCCGGCCGGTCAGCCTGTACTGTACTAAAAAAAAGTATTTCAAGTTACAAAATATCTACACAAAGCAAAATTAAACGTACGATTATTGTGTGATTGTACTCTTTTCGTATATTTATAAAATATCTGTAATCCGATTATGAGTGACAATAAGCCCAATACTCTTTATGCCCAGATACTTGTAACTGCAAGAAAGCTTTTCTGGAGACACGGTATCAGGCGGGTGACCGTCGAGGAGATCTGCAGGGAAGCGGGTGTCAGCAAGATGACCTTTTACAAGTATTTTCCCAATAAGGTCGAACTGGCAAAGATCGTGTACAACAATGAGATTGAAAAAGGGATAGCCAGGTTCAGGGAGATAATGCATGAACCTGACAATTCTCCTCTTGATAAGATGGAAAAGATATTGTTGCTGAAACTGGAAGGGACCAATGAGATAAGCAGGGAGTTTATGAGCGATTTTTACGATAATCAGCAACTGGGATTGGCATCATGGGTGGAAAAAAGGAGCATTGAGGTTTGGAAGGATATCTTGTCGGATTTTGCCGAAGCGCAGGAGCAGGGATGGTTCCGCAAAGATTTCAGACCTGAAGGCATGCTCATAATGATCAATAAACTGAGCGAAATTATCAAGGACAAGCAACTGCTTGCGCTCTACGATACTCCCCAGGATGTGATAATGGAACTGGCAAGGTTTTTTACTTTTGGAATTTTGCCGCGTGAAGTTGACAGTAAGGGCAAAAGATAAGGCAAGCAGGCCGGCAGACAGTTGGAACAGGACCGGGTATGTCATAAATAATTCAGAAACCGAATGTGGAGATTTGTATCCGTTATATGCTTTCTGGTCCTTTCCGGAACTTTATGCCTGGCCGGCACCGGGGGTGAGTTCAGGTTGCGGGGACAAGCTTCGGGGTGGCTCAATGTCAACCCTGAGAACGACATGCCTCTTTGGACCGGGGCCCGGTATATTCCGCAGGCCAACTATGGCATCCCGCTGTCCGGCGGCGGACTGATCGATTTTGAGTTGTCTGCAAACATCACCGGAAGCAGCCTGATCGACCCGTTTGAAAGATTTGACAATGATGGTAATATAAAGCTCTACCGTACATGGGCCAGGTATTCGGCAAACCAGCTTGAGCTGCGTCTCGGACTGCAGAAGATAAACTTCGGTTCGGCATCAATGGTACGCCCGCTCATGTGGTTCGACCAGGTTGACCCGCGCGACCCCCTGCAGATAACTGACGGTGTGTGGGCCCTGCTTGGCCGTTACTATTTCCTGAACAACACCAACATCTGGCTGTGGGTACTCTACGGCAATGAAGGACCGAAGACATGGGAGATTGGAGAAACGACCCACAAAACACCGGAATTCGGAGGGCGAATACAGGCGCCGGTACTGGCCGGTGAGGCAGCATTTTCTTTCCACCACAGGAAAGCCGACATAGGTCATACTGGTATCGGGTTTTCGCCAGTAATAACCGGTCAGGAAGATATGAACTCCGGTTTCGTGAAAATACCCGAAAACAGATTTGGTTTTGATGCAAGGTGGGATGTTGAGATCGGGTTCTGGATTGAGGGTGCGCTGATACAGAAACGGGAAGATGTGTGGCAACTGACAAACCAGCACTTGTTCACGGCCGGGGCCGACTATACATTCGGCATAGGAAACGGGCTGTACATCGCAGCCGAGCAATTGATGATATCGTTTGATCATAAAGCCTTTCAGCTTGGCAACCGAAATAACTTATCGGCCCTGTCCCTCTCATACCCCCTGGGGGTTTTTGACAATATCAGTGTAATTGTTTACAGGGACTGGACCAATGATGATACATACAGCTTCGTAAACTGGCACAGGCAGTTTGACAGGCTGGCCTTTTATCTGATGGTATTCCGGAATCCTGAAACGTTCCAGTTACCACAGCAGGCCGAGGCAGCACAGATGTTTTCGGGAAGAGGCTTTCAGGCTATGCTTGTTTTCAATCATTAATTATGCTTATAAACAGATCGAATGAGGCTGAATAAAAATAAGAGAACCGCCATCAATGACGTGCGGCCTGCTATTACGGCTAATGGGTAAAAACAAAATTCATTTAACCTAAAAAAATGAAGACAATAAAAATTAACGGCCTGGTCAAGCGGTTTCCCATGGGTAAGGGTGAGTTTACCGCCCTGAGGGAGGTTGACCTGGAATTCGGAGAGGGGGAGTTCGCGGGACTTATCGGTCCGAGCGGCTCGGGCAAAACTACTCTTCTGAACATAGTTGGTTCGCTCGATTCTCCTTCAGAGGGCCGGGTGGAGGTGCTCGGCCAGTCGGTAGGCGACCTCAACGCGAAAGAGGCAGCACGGCTTCGAAAGGAGAGCCTCGGTTTCATCTTTCAGAGCTACAATCTTTTGCAGGTGCACACTGTTTTTGAAAATGTCGAATTCCCTCTCCTGCTTCTGAAGTACGGAAGTGAGAAACGCAGGAAGATGGTGATGGATGCCCTCGAATGGGTGGGACTGACTGATAAGGAGAAGTCGAAGCCTTCACAGTTGTCGGGCGGTGAGTGCCAGAGGGTGGCAATCGCCAGGGCCATGGTAAAGAGGCCCTCCCTCGTGCTTGCTGATGAACCCACTGCCAACCTCGATGCAAAAAACTCACACCATATACTGGAGACAATGGAGAGGCTTAACCGGGATCTTAAAACAACTTTTCTGTTTGCCACTCACGATGATAAGGTTATTAATTACCTGCGGAGGAAAATATTCCTGCTCGATGGCAGGGTTGATAAAGATGAATTAATAACTGCCAACTGAACCGGATTTACTGCCGGTAAAGGACAGGCTAATTAAAACGATAATCCTGACAATATGAGGCTCGCAATAAAACTTGCATTCAGAAACCTGATAGGTGCCGGACTGCGTACCTGGCTGAATGCTATTGTACTCTCATTTGCTTTTGTGGTAATCCTGTGGCTCAGGGGAATAATGCTGGGATGGGACCTTCAGGCCCGGATTGATATGACGGACTGGGAGATAGGTGGCGGCCAGTACTGGCATGAGAACTACGATCCTTATGACCCCCTGGCATTGTACGAAAGCCATGCACCGGTGCCCGGCATATTCACCCAATGGATAGAGAGCGGGGAAATGGAACCGTTACTGATAGTCCAGGGGAGCATCTTCCCGC
>SLOE01000075.1 GCA_007132715.1 Bacteroidales bacterium | reverse complement strand
GACTGACCTTGAACAACTTATCTATTAGATTTACATGAAGCACCTGCAGTGACGTTCGCAAGTGCTTTGAGTGATTGTGGGCCCACCTGGGCTCGAACCAGGGACCCCCTGATTATGAGTCAGGTGCTCTAACCAGCTGAGCTATGGGCCCGGAAAAAAATGTTTATACATTTTTATTTGGGACTGCAATATTACATATTTGTATTCTATTTTTCAATAGCGTTATTCACTTTTTTATGAGAAATGTCAAAATCCCGCCCGTTACGGGCAAAAAAACCGAAGCAATAATTTTCGACCTTGGAGGGGTGTTGCTCAACCTTGACTTCGAAAGCTCAATCAAAGAGTTTATAAGACTGGGATTCAAAGATGTCAGGCATGAACTGTCAGTTCTGCTCTCGGCTCAGCCTACTCCCGGAAACGAAAGCCTGTTCCATCTCTATGAAAAGGGGCTGATAGGCAGTGACCGGTTCAGGGACGGTCTTCGCGAGCTGGCAGGCAGGCATATCGGCGACCAGGATATTGACAGGGCGTGGACATCGATGCTGCTGGACATCCATTCTGAGAATGTGCAAGTGCTCGAAAGCCTGAAGGGTTCATACCGACTCTTCCTCCTCAGCAACACAAATGCAATACACATAGAGACGCTGCACGGACGGGAGGATAATGGCAGCCACTATTCACGCCTGGTAAAGGTTTTTGAAAAGGTGTACTATTCACATGAGGTCAACATGCGGAAGCCCGATGCAGAGATATTTGAACATGTCATAAGGGATGCCGGACTTACTCCCGAAGAAACACTTTTTATTGACGATGCGGAAACCAATGTGAAGGCTGCAAGGGGATGCGGACTAATGGCATATCATCACAAGGCGGGAGCGGGCTTTGACGGAATCTTCACTGCCAGTCGCCGCTCTCCCTGATCAGCTTGATCAGCTCATCGAGCGCCCTCTCTTCGGGAATGTTGCGTTTTACCGGCACCTGCTTTTTGTAGAGGGTCACCTTGCCCCTGCCGGAGCCCACGTATCCGTAATCGGCATCGGCCATCTCGCCGGGCCCGTTTACTATGCACCCCATTACCGCTATCTTCAGTCCGCGCAGATGTGCCAGCCTCTCCTTTACCCCGGCAGTGGCCTTCTGGATGTCGAACATGGTGCGGCCGCAGGATGGACAAGAGATGAAATCGGTTTTGGTGATCCGGGCCCGGGTGGACTGCAAAATGGAGAAGGCCACTGAAAGTACCAGGGAGCTCTCTGCCTGCTCATTCTCAATCCAGATGCCGTCAATAACCCGGTCTGCCAGGAGCGGGGCAAAATCTGCCGCTGCCTGTACCTGGAACAGCTCTGCATCGGCGGTATCATAACGCTTTTTGAGCACAAGGGGATTGCTGCATGAATGCTTTTCAAGCCTAACTGCCAGTGCTGCTATCTCTGAAACCGGATCGGTAGTGCAGGAAGCGGCAACGATAACTGCCCCCGGATCTGAGGCAATTTTATTTGGCAAAAGGCTAAAATCTTCAGGGCCCGAAAACTCAACAAATACCATTGGCGCTTTCGGGGCCAGGCCCTTCATGTAATCAGATGCTGCAGCCACAGGGTAGCTCTCTGCCGTTGATGATTCCGGCATAAAGAGGTAATCGGGTTCCTGGCCGCCGCTGTTTCGTTTGCCAGCATGGTGATCGGGGGAATGACGAACCCCGCCTGGGGTGTCATTTTCTGAACGGACGGTTCCTCCTTCAGTGAAACCTGCCAGCGGCTTCCGGGAACCAGTCCGGAGTGTCATGATCACCACCGGCACCTGTTCTCCCCCAATATTCCGGACCGGGCGGGAAATTCTGGGTTGCGGATCAGAAGCCCCGCCTCTCCCCTCCAAATATTTTAAAAGCTTTCGGGCCACGGGGATCTCCTTTTCAGGGTCCTCGGTAAGGGATATCCTTATGGTGTCGCCTATGCCCACGGCCAGCAGGGTGCCGATGCCGGCAACCGACCTGATGCGGCCGTCCTCTCCTTCACCGGCCTCGGTAACCCCAAGGTGCAGGGGGTAGTCCATCCCCTCCTTCTCCATGTACTCAGCGATGAGCCTGTTTGCCTTTATCATTATGAGGATGTTGCTCGACTTGAGCGATACCACCACGTTATGGAATTCCTCTTCGGCGCAGAATTTCAGGAACTCCATTGCCGAATGGGCCATCCCCTCGGGGGTGTTGCCATACCGGTTTATAATACGCGGCGAAAGGGAGCCGTGGTTCACCCCTATCCGCAAAGCAGTGCCATGTTCGCGGCAAATGGCCACAAGGCGGGAAAATGCTGCACGCGCCTTTTCGAGTTCGCGGCTGTAATCTTCTTCAGAAAAGCTGGCGCAAGCAGGGCCGCCTGCTATGCCGTAGTTGCCGGGGTTTATCCGTACCTTTTCAACTATGGCGGCTGCCGTTTCGGCAATGGCGGGGTTGAAGTGGACATCGGCAACCAGCGGTATGAAGCAGCCTTTGACGTGCAGTGCCTCTCTTATCACTGCAAGGTTTCCGGCCTCTTTGATGCTTCGCACCGTCATGCGTACTATCTCTGCACCGGCATCTGCGATACGGATTATCTGATCCACGGTCGCCTGGGTATCGAGGGTCGGGGTGTTCGTCATCGACTGGACCCTGACGGGGTTGCCACCACCGATGCCTACGTCACCAACCATTACCTCACGGGGTGATCTTCTGCCTGTACGCATGAAATCAGACTTTCCCATCAATGCTTGCTATTAAACCAACTGCCTGGAAATACTGCCGGCCCGGCTATCAGCCGAAAATTCTCCCAGCGCCTGCCAAAAATTTACCGGTACCCAGTCGGGTAGCGACAAAAACTACTAACCCCGAGTCTGCAAGAAATTACCAGCGTCCCCCGGAAATTTTCCCCGGAGCCACGGCAGAGTTCCAGCAATCACTGGCCACTCCAGCTTACCGCCAAAACCCTACTGATCGAACAACCACTCGAAACCGTCCTTTTTGTCCTTCACGGTTATGCCAAAGGAGGTCAGCTCGTTACGTATCCGGTCGGATAGCTCGTAGTCCTTTTTATTCTTGACCTCCATCCTGATGGTCAGAAGCAGGTCAACCAGCCTGGCTGCAAGATCGCCCATCTCCTTCTTCTCCTCAACAAGTCCGAGCACATCGAACACGAACATCCTGAAAAGTTCACGCAGCTTCTCCATCTCACCGGCAGGAAGAGAAGCTCCACCGGTGTATGCCGAGTTGATGAACCGGGCAGCATCGAACAGGTGGGCCGCGAGAACAGGACTGCCAAGATCGTCATTCATGGCAGCAAATGCGTTCTGCTCAAAGGCGCCAACATCGAAATCTCCCCCTTCGCCCGGCTTAAGCCTGTCTAGCACACTCACCGCCGCCATCAACCGTGCCAGTCCCCGCTCCGCTGCCGACAACGCATCATTTGAAAAGTCGAGGGTGCTGCCGTAATGTGCCTGCAGCATGAAGAACCTGATGGTCATCGGACTGTAGGCCTTTTCAAGCAGTTCATGGCTGCCGTTAAACAGCTCTTCCAGTGTTATGAAGTTGCCGAGCGACTTACCCATCTTCTGGCCATTGATCGTTACCATGTTGTTATGCATCCAGTACCTCACCGCATCACTGCCCGTGGCGGCGACCGTCTGGGCGATTTCGCACTCGTGGTGGGGGAACAGCAGGTCCATCCCTCCACCGTGTATGTCGAACCGGTCGCCGAGATATTTTTTGCTCATGGCCGAACACTCAAGGTGCCAGCCGGGGAAACCCTCGCCCCATTTTGAGGGCCAGCGCATGATATGGGTGGGGCCGGCCTTTTTCCAGAGCGCAAAATCGGCGCTGTTGCGCTTCTCATCCTGTGTGCCGAGCTGGCGCGCGTTACTGATAAGGTCTTCAAGCACCCTTCCCGACAGCTTGCCGTAGTGGTGCTGCTCATTATACTTCAGCACGTCGAAATACAACGAGCCGTTGACCTCATAAGCATACCCTTTGCTGAGTATCGTCTCTGCCATCACCTGCTGCTCGATGATATGCCCGCTTGCCCTGGGCTCTATGGAGGGTGGCAGAACATTCAGCAGGTTCATTGCCTCATGGTAACGGTTGGTATAGTGCTGCACCACCTCCATGGGCTCAAGCTGTTCAATTCGCGCCTTTTTAAGGATCTTGTCCTCCCCCTCGTCGGCATCGCTTTCGAGGTGGCCAACATCGGTAATGTTGCGCACGTATCTCACCGTGTATCCGAGAAGCTTCAGATAACGGTAGAGCAGATCGAAAGTCACGGCCGGCCGTGCGTGACCCAGGTGCGGATCGCCGTAAACGGTGGGACCGCAGACATAAAGACCCACATGGGGGGGACTGAGTGCCTCAAAAAGTTCCTTTTTGCGTGAAAGGGTATTGTAAATGTATAGTTCTTTTTCTTTGTACCTGCTCATTATATAATTTGTTGTTGCAAAATTAACAGTTTCCCGGCACATTGCAGAGCGGATGCCGGGATTATTAACCCCGGCACTAAAACAATGCAGATTGCATCCCCGTATTTTCCGGAACAAGGCCCGACGCAGCGTGGCCCGATGCAGCCGGCCCCCTCCCGTTATTTAAAAATCTTGCTCTCCTTAAGCTTTTTCTTTGCCTCCTTATACCCTATCTCGAACATCTTTTTCCCCTTGTCCACATCAAGAAGTCCGTATTTCTTCAGTTCCTCAGGCTCAATGAACAGGTCGCACTCCTCTGCCACCTCCCTGATCCTCGCACCGGTACTGAGGTGGAAGGAGCGCTCGGCTATCTTTATCATACTGTCTATCTCCTTCTCAGGACCCGTATAATTTACATGAACACCTATGAGCTTTTTACACTTTTTCCTGATTGGTGTCACCGGCAGGTTATCGAGTATTCCTCCATCAGCATAGAGCGAACCGTTCATGTTAACAGGGGTGAACAGTACCGGGATGCTTGACGAGGCAACAACCCTCTCGAGAAGGTCGCCCTCGCTGAAATATTCAACCTCGCCCGAATTCAAATTGGTGCATGCCACATAGAGGGGAATCTCCAGGTCTTCAAACTTTTTTGCCTTAAGATGTTTTTTAAGAACATCCCTTAAACCGGATATCTTTAGCAACCCAAGCTTTCCGAACGTCAGACCCAAAAACTGGTAGAGCTTCTTCTCAAGAAAAATATCGAGCATCTTCTCCGGATCGTGTCCGTCGGCCAGGAAGGCTCCTGCAACAGACCCGGCACTGGTGCCTGATATAACATCGGGTTTTATTCCTTTTTCATAAAGGGCCTTAACAACACCCAGGTGAGCCAGTCCCCGTGCCGCCCCACCACTGAGTGCCAGGCCGGTTTTGTATTTTTTTGCCATAACAGTAATGTTTGGGTTTATAACTGGTTTCCGCGAAAATCATCCGTCCAGCAGCTTTTTTGTATGCCGGTACCCTATTTCGAACATCTCACGTCCTTTCGACATGTCCATCAGACTGAAATCCTGAAGCTCCTCAGGCTCAATAAACAGATCACAGTCATTTGCTGTTTCGGCTATCCTGGCACCGATACTCAGGTGGAACGACCTTTCTACGATTGACATTGCGCCTTCGATCTTGTTTTGGGGACCGGTATAATTGACATGAACGCCGATTATCATG
>SLOE01000122.1 GCA_007132715.1 Bacteroidales bacterium | reverse complement strand
TTGGTGGCGCAGCCTCCACACGCTTTCACCGCCCGGCTCACAGGGGAGGCGATTTTTACTGGGGAATAGGCCTTTCTGAAAGAGCTGAACAAACCCTGCGGGCCGTTAATATGTTCCTTGAGGAGTTTGACATTTTCAATGCTGAACCTTATGAGGCATTCTCAACAGTAGGCAACTCGGTCGATTCTTATTGCCTGGCGAATATGGGTAAAGAATACGCGGTATATTTTCCCGGGGGAAGGGCCACGGTGCATCTTGATCCGTGGTTGCACACAGAACGGGTATCTGTAAAATGGCTTGATGTTGCATCACTTACCTGGAGTGATGAAGAAATAATTGAACCCCAATGGGACAATTACGATGGCACCGACTGGTGGGGCCCTCAGCGTATTATCACACTTGCACCTAATAATCACCGGTCGTATGTTGCAGTGGTAAGGGTACTTGATTGATTTCATATACAACTCCGGCTGCTGCATGGATCTGCGAAAGCATAATAAGAACAATGCGAATTAGTATTTCACAGTTATTATAAACCTGATCAAATGAGCAATGTGAAAAATTCCAGAAATAGATGTGAAAATTTTTGCAAGGCAGGTTTGATCTGACCAAAAAACCCTATAAAGATGAAAAAATCAATTATCAGTATGATTAATGAATTCGGCGGTTCGGGCGTATTCCTGACCGCAGTAATTATGGTATTCGGAGCCGTACTGCTCTCCTGCGCGGAAGCTCCTGAAAAGCCTGAAGAACCTGTTTTCAGGCACCACGTCATTTTTGACACCGATGCCGACAATGAGGTAGATGACCAGCATGCGCTGGCCTATCTGCTTTTCAGTGGTGATGATTTTGCCGTGGAAGGAGTAACAGTAAATGCAACCAGCAGTCCCGACGATGCGGTTACATATTCGCCGGTAAGCGATCACTACGACGAGGCAAAACGGGTCATGCAGTTGTGCGGCGTGTGGAACAGTATACCTCTTTATACAGGTGCCCAGGGCTCTTTCGAGGAAATAAAAGACCATATCAATGAACCGGAATTTGACGGGCACGAGGCTGTCAACTTCATAATCGAACAGGCTCTCAAGAATAGGGGACAGGAACTGATACTGCTGCCCGTGGGTAAGCTGACCAACATTGCACTGGCACTCCTGAAGGAGCCTGCAATAGCAGAAAATGTGCGAATAGTATGGCTCGGCTCAAACTATCCCCGGCCGGGAGAGCATAACCAGGACTGGGATGTGCCATCAATGAACTATATACTCGATCAGGATGTTCCGTTCGATATGGTAACCGTACGCTATGGTGATCCGTCAGGCACCGATGCGGTGAAGGTTACACAGGCCCAGATACTGCACAGGATGCCGGGTAAGGGTCCGCGCCTGCCCGAACCTGTTATCGGGCGTCACGGCGGCGAGTTCTATACATGGGGTGATTATTCGGCAAACCTTTTCGAGCATTACGGTATGTGGGGAAGTCCCCCGGCAAGAGCCCTGTTCGACCAGGCTGCTGTTGCTATAGTCAAGAACCCTGACTGGGCAGAGAGCTATGAGCACCCGGCACCCATCTATATTGACAGGCAATGGGTTGAAAGGCCTGATAATCCCCGCACGATCACTATCTGGGAGTGGTACGACATTTACGGCATTATCAATGACTTTTTTGTAGTAATGGACAACCCGGTCATCGCCGAAAGGCCCTGACAGGAAATATTTCCGGCTTTTTACAATACCGGGAACGCCGGGAAAAGGCTCAAAGCTTCCCGGCCCACCGCTGTCAACCTCTCCTGGGCCGTTGAAAAGCAGTTGCAGGCGATAAGAAAAGGGGAATCCCCCGGGGAGAAGACAGCCATTGCATTTAAAACGGCAGGGGAATTGATGTTCATATATGGGTGGATGAGTCCCGTCCCCGGAACCAGGGTGCAAGCCTGACTGCCTGGGAGCTGGAGCAGCAGGGGGTGCCGCATACCGTTATTGCTGACAATGCTGGGGGTCACCTGATGCAGCAAAGCATGGTTGACATGGTGATATCTAAAGATTATATCATGGCAGATTGTCTGCTTTTGTATTGATCCTTTCTTCGCCTGATTACCAGATCCATGTTGTTAACGGCATGTGCCCGTATGCCGCCAGCAATACTGCAATGTACAGCCAGGCCACATAACAGGCTAGCAGCGGGACTCTTTTCCATGGCCTGGCGTGGGTTGCCCCCCTGCGCAAACTCAGCAGCCCCATGACCAGGCATATGGCAAACAACCCTGAAAAGAGAGCCACTGCAACCGACCGGGTATTTGGAGAAGCCAGCAAATAAACCGAAGTCATCCCGCTGAAAACAACCACCATAAGAACCAGACAGAGGACTCCCAGTACCGGCCATACCATTGGACGGGTGTTCACTTCCTGTTTCCTTTTCCGGACTACCAGGTAGTTTATAAAATAGATCAACGAGGTCAGAATAAATATATTGAAAGAGATCATCAGCGCCCATGTTTTCCCCAAAGCCCTGAATGCCCCTGTTTGCTCATAATAACCGCCGGACTGGCCGAAGCTGGAGGAGATCACCATCTTTCCGTCATACTCCCCTATCCAGTGCGTTGGCAGGGGACTCTCCTCCAGACGGTAATAACCGCCGCCAAGAGCGATAAGATTGGTGCCTTCGCCCGAAAAACCGCCCATCCGGAGGGTATCATCAACAACCTCCAGCCTGACCGGGTCAAACAGGTCGTGCAGTATCCTTGCCAGTGCAAGCCTGTATGACCGTAACCTGTACCAGCCTTCAATACCGTCATTATGGTCGGGAATATTTTGGGAGACCGGTTCGACCTCATCAAGGAGTATCTCCTGCAGATATTCTGTTATTGCCTCTGCCCCCTGCGGATTCATTGAAGTTATCGAGAAATAGTATGCAGCACCGGCATCATGGAAGCAGGCAAATGAGGAGAGATATTCATCAATGCCCCCGTCATGGCCAGCGCCAATGTTCCCCCTTACTGCCATCGAGTAGAGACCCAGTCCGTAGCCCAGCATATCATTGCCTGCCCCGGCTATTGAAGATGGCCTCTCCATGAGCCTGAAAAGATCTTCGGGCATGAACCAGGGGCTCCCGCGATCGCTGCCTGATTGCCAGGATGGATTCCCCTCCCATTCATCACGGCCGGCTCCTCTCTCCTGCCCTGTACCGCCGGGACCGTCACCTGGCTGATCTGTAGCGTCTGAACCGACACCCGGCTGATCTTTACCGCCCGGACCATCACCAACCCGGCCTGTTGCACCCCGCAGAAGCATAAAACGGATAAACCGTGCCATATCCTCAGCCGTCGAATGAAGGTAACCGGCCGGGTGGTCCATTATGGGAAGCGGGGTTTGCGGATTGCCTCCCCTGTCGTACGAAAGTGCCAGGCGGCTTTGGTCCCTCCCCAGGAAATCACTGCTTTCCATTCCCAGGGGGCTAAGAAGTATCTTCCCGAGGTATTCGTGATAAGGCATGTCGCTGTATTTTTCAATGATATACCCCAATAGCGTGTACCCCGGGTTTGCATATGCGCTCCTGGTGCCGGGCTGCCAGCGGCTTGACCAGTAACGCGGCTGTCTCATCACAACCTCTTCAAGGGCGGGCAACGGAGTGCCCTCCGGTATCATAAAGTCCCTCAGATAAAGATCCCTGAACCCGGTCGTATGCTCAAGGAGGTGCCTGAGCAATACCGGGTGGCTATCCTCCCACCGGTTCTTTACAGGTACTTCAGGAACTATATCTGATAACCGGTCGTCCAGGTCAAGCTTCCCTTCATAAACCAGGTTCATGATACCCAACGCAATAAAGGTTTTGGTAACCGACCCGATACGGTAGACTGACCGGGAGGTGGCAGGAAAGCCCCTCTCCGGGTCTTCATAGCCGGCTGCCAGTCCGATTGCATCAGCCACAATTATACTGTCACGGTTAACCACAGCGAAGGCAACGGATGGGATCCCATGCTCCCGGGCAATGCTGTCGATGGCCGACCTGATGGCGTCAGCATCCTGTGCGTTGACATCCGCCGTAAGGCAGGTACAGATCATTGCCAAAACCGGCATGAACAAAGATATCTTCATGAGAAAGTTTGTTTAATTAGACAGCTTTCATAGTCATATTGCGTAATGTCCTGATCATTTAGGTGATGATAAAAATATAACTTTATTTTTATTTAACATCTTAATATTGATCAGGCATAGCAGATTACCATTTTCTTTACTTACCTTTACATGATGTTTTACAACATAACCGGGGGACTGAAATAATGAGAGGATTGAATATAGGAGGATTAAACATACCTGTGCCCATCGTACAGGGCGGTATGGGAGTGGGTATATCGATGTCGGGACTGGCAGCGGCGGTGGCGAACCAGGGTGGAGTTGGCGTTATTTCAGCTGCCGGACTTGGAATGGTGCATCGTAACCCTGCCCTGGATTACCTCCAGGCCAACATAGAAGGACTGAGGACTGAAATAAGGAAGGCGAAAGAAAAGACAGAGGGTATAATAGGTGTGAATGTCATGGTAGCAATGACAAATTTTGCCGACCTGGTACGCACCTCAATATCGGAAAAAGTTGACATTATTTTTTCTGGGGCCGGACTGCCATTGCAATTACCTGACTTTCTGAAGGAGGGAGGCACCACAAAACTCGTACCCATAGTGTCGTCAGGAAGAGCTGCAAAACTGATTTGTGACAAATGGAAGACCCTGTATGATTACCTCCCCGACGCCTTTGTCGTCGAAGGGCCAAAGGCCGGCGGGCATCTCGGATTCAAAAGGGATAACATCGATGATCCCGGCTACTCGCTCGACAAGCTTGTTCCTGAGGTCGTTAGGGAAGTCAGGCTGTTTGAGGAGAAATACGGGAAGGAGATACCTGTAATTGCCGCGGGCGGCATCTATACCGGTGAGGATATTTTCAACATAATGCAGAAGGGTGCTAAGGCCGTTCAGATAGGAACAAGATTCGTGACCACCGAGGAGTGCGATGCTTCAGAGAAATTCAAGATGAGCTATGTCAATGCCCGGGAAACCGACATGGAGATAATACAGAGCCCGGTGGGCATGCCGGGCAGGGCAATCATGAACGAATTCCTGAATAAAATGAAACAGGGTTTGAAAAAGCCCATAAAGTGCCCTTTCCACTGTATAAAAACCTGCGATGTATCCAGCAGCCCCTACTGCATAATAGCAGCCCTCTACAACGCTTACAGGGGCAATATGAAGAGCGGCTATGCCTTTGCCGGCAGCAATGCCTACCTGGCCGACAAGATAACTACGGTAAAGGAGGTGTTCAACGACCTGGTGGAAGGCTTTCAAGATGCAATTAACAAATACCAGTCGCCGACCTCACCAGAGAAGTAACAGCAATAAGATATCCCTTATTTATAGCAGTCTCTCTCGGGTTTGCTTAAAAATCCTTAATTTTTTAAACATCCCGGTAGTTTTTCTGTTGGTTAACATGTTACAGTAAACAGCTATGTTAACCCAAACTATTACTGAGATGAACAATACAATAAATTCATTCATAATGCTTGCCCTGGCAATCATGTGGTCCTGCCAGGGACCCTCAGGTGAGAGGGCAGTTACAGGTGACGCCGGAACAGCAGATGCCACATTTGACGATTACGAACTCTACCTTGCCGATACTGAAAG
>SLOE01000055.1 GCA_007132715.1 Bacteroidales bacterium | reverse complement strand
TCTCCCTACCTGCATTCCATCAGTTGCATAACACGTGTGTATATACCCATGATAACCCATGGGGAGCTCAACGCTGCTGCGGCTGTTACACCTGACGATCTGTTGTATATACCCATGATAATCCATGGGGAGTTCAACCCTCTATCAAATACTATTAAGTGTCAAAAAATTTGTCACCAATGTGTAAAAAAATTTTACACGCGGACTGATAATTGATTGGTAACAGGCTTGTTTGCAGCGGGTAACGTGTTGTGGCATGTAATTGGTATTATATGGCCTGGTTACAGATAGACAACTTGAAGCAATAAGAAACAATAACCTGAATATTATAAAAAACCGACAACATGATTAAGACTGTAAACCTTGACAAGATCTTTCGCACCGATGAGGTTGAGACCCTTGCACTGGACCAGGTCAGCCTGGAGGTGAAAAATGGTGAATTCGTCGCCGTTATGGGCCCTTCAGGCTGCGGCAAATCAACGCTTCTGAATATCCTGGGCATGCTCGACAATCCTACTGCCGGAGAATACTATTTTGACGGCAGTGAGGTGGGCCGGTTGAGTGAAAGCCGGCGCACCGACATCAGGAAAGGCAATATCGGATTTGTTTTCCAGAGCTTTAACCTGATAGATGAGATTAACGTGCAGGATAATGTTGAGCTGCCGCTTGTATACCTGAAGATCAAGGGCCAGAAAAGGAAAGATATGGTGAACAGCGTGCTGGAGCGCATGAAGATAAGCCACAGGCGCAACCATTATCCCCAGCAGCTGAGCGGCGGACAGCAGCAGAGGGTAGCCATAGCAAGGGCCGTGGTTGCAAACCCTAAGCTGATCCTTGCCGATGAGCCTACCGGGAACCTGGACTCGAAAAACGGGCTGGAGGTGATGAACCTGCTGACCGAACTTAACAGGGAGGGTACGACCATCATAATGGTTACCCACTCGCTCCATGATTCGGAGTTTGCCCACAGGATAGTGAACCTGTTCGACGGCAGCATAGTTACCGAGAACCTTAAAAAAGAGGTCGATAAGGTGCTTTTATAGTTGTAGCAAGGATAATTTGAAAATATCGTTGGTGACTGATTTGACAAAGTATTTTTATAGATGAACAATATCATTTTCAGAATATCGATACGTAACCTGCTGAAGAACAGGTTTACATCAGGAGTATGCCTGCTGGGCCTCGTGGTCGGTTTCGTTGCGGTTATACTCGTAAGCCTTTTTATCAGATACGAGCTGAGCTGGGATAAGCACAACCGGAACTATGACAGGATATTCCTGGTGCAGCGCAATGTTGCACTGTCGGCCACGAATGCTGCCACCGGCAGTATTACGCCGTTCACCCCTGCAGTCACCGCCTCCCTTTTGGAGGAGTACCCCGGTTTTGAGAAGGTGACATCTGTCTACCGGGCGGGGGACAGGTTCCTGTCGGTTTCCGCCGAAAGGCAATACAGGATAGAGGAAGGGATCTATGCTGATAATAATTACTTTGACCTCTTTACCTACCGGTTTGCTGACGGCCAGCAGCCTGATGATTTCGGACGCCCTTTTATGGTGGTCATTTCAGAAAACCTGGCCGGAAGGCTGTTTGAAGGGGCCGGGGCTGAGGGCAGGGTTGTCACGATCGACGGTAAACATGACCTGGTGATAGTGGGTGTTTTTGCCGACCTGCCTGTCAACTCGAGCATAAGGCCGGAATATATCATATCGATGCCGACACTGGAAAGGACCGAAGGGATCAGCCCTGATGGAATTGAGCCGGCCTCCTTTCTTACGTTCGCACTGATGGGGCAGGGCGCTGACCCGGCAGCAGCGACGGCAGCGATAAAGGACCTGTTTGCCGGGCGGGAGGGTATGGAGATGGAGACACTGCGGCTGGGAGCCCTTGCAGATATGCGGTTTGACAGCGTGCCCGACTATTATAACATAATCTGGATATTCGGGCTGATCGGGGTGTTCATCCTTTCGATGTCGGTGTTCAACTACGTGAACCTTTCAATTGCGGGCTCATCGGTCAGGGGCAGGGAGATAGCGATAAAAAAGATCAACGGATGTAAAAGAGGGGGACTGATAATGCAGTTCCTGGGTGAAAGCATGGTTCTGTCGGTAATTGCACTTGCAATTTCCCTCTACCTTACAACAGTGCTGCTTCCTTTTTTCAACAGTATAATGGGTACTGCGATCGAGCCGGATTTCTACGGAAACTGGAGTGTTGTGGCGTTATTTGCTGCGGGGGCGGCCGCGATCGGACTGCTGGTAGGCGCTTACCCGGCATTCCTGATGTCGTCTAACAGCATAGTGAACCTGTTCAAGGGAGAGTTCAGGGCCGGCAGCGACAGGATCAGGCTGCGCAAGGCCCTGGTGCTGCTGCAGTTTTCAATTTCGGTTTTCCTGATATGTCTCAGCCTGTTTTTTCTGATTCAGGTAAACCACTTGACTACCAAAGATATAGGTTTTGACAGGGAGAACATGATCTATGTGCAGCTGACGACATCGGCCGAGGGGACCTTTTTTGAGGAGTTCCGGAACCGGCTGCTTCAAAGTCCGGCCATTCTCAATGCATCAATGTCGGAGAACCTGCCCTTTGTGAACTTTGGCGGCGGAACGATAAACCGGGAGGGTGGCGAACCCGGTGAGAGGGTAAGATACAGGCCCAACCAGGTATCATATGATTTCGTAGGCAATATGGGGATAAGGCTGGTCAGGGGCCGCGATTTCTCAAGGGATCACCCCTCTGATATCAGCCATGCCTGCCTGGTGAATGAAACGGCCGTTCGTTATTTCGGGTGGGACGACCCTATAGGCAGGCGTCTTGACAACAACAGGTTTACGGTGGTGGGTGTGGTTGCAGATTATCATGTTATGGATATCCATAACCCGCTCGACCCGGTGGTTCTCACTCTTGCACCGGGCGGGATGACCGGCAGCCGGGTCTACGCGTTCCGCTATCAGCCGGGCTACAGGGATGAGGCGGTAAGCCTCCTTGCCTCCGAATTCGGAAGGGAGTTCCCCGATGATCCTTTTGAGATCGAGGAGCTCGAATCGGCGTTCATGAATGAAAATGCCTACAGGGGCTACCAGACTGTTAAGAAAGCGGTTCTGCTGTTTACGGGGTTCAGCATCTTGCTGGCGGTTACGGGGTTGCTCGGACTGGTATCGTTCAGTGTTGTGAGGAGGACCAAGGAGATAGGGATAAGGAAGATAAACGGGTGTCCGGATGGTACCATATTCCTTCTGCTTAACCGGGAGTTCTTTGTTCTGCTGGGTATTTCACTGGTGGTGGCATGGCCGGGAGTCTGGATGGTGCACAACGCATTTCCCGGGGCCTACAAGCTGCCCCTTTACCCATGGATACTTCTGGCTTCGGCGGCAGCCATCGTGGCCGTGACCCTTGCTGCCACCGGCTGGCAGACCTGGAGGGCGGCCCGGAGAAACCCGGTGGAGGCTTTGAAATATGAATGAATATTAAATTTAGGTGCCATGATACGAAAAATCAAGAATCTTTATCAGCTGGCCGGGAAAAACAAAGCCACCCTGGCAACCAATGTTTTAGGGCTATCTATCGGACTTGCAACAACGATCCTGCTGGTGGCTTTTATATTGTTTGAATGGAGCTACGACCGTCATTTTTCAAATGCCGGCAGGATTTATCGTCTCCACACGATATGGAAGGATGGAGACAGTGAGACGGTTCACCCGATAAATTTACGCCAGGCTTTCACTGAAATTCCGCAAAATGTTCCGGGCATCGAAACAGCCGTTCAGATCTACCGGGGCTGGAGTACCGAGATTATTTATGATAATGTAAGGTATGCCCATAACACTCTTTTATACGTCGATACGACCTTCTTCTCTGTTTTTGATTTCAGGATGAGTGAGGGTTCTTCTGAATATGCCCTTAATGACCCGGGCTCGGTGGTTTTAACCCGGAGCCTGGCTAACAAGATGTTCGGTGATAATCCGGCAGTGGGTCAGATACTGGAGATTGAAAATAAAAGCTACACCGTATCGGCTGTTACGGATGATGTACCTGAGAACACACATTTTTCCTTTGACCTGCTTTTACCCATGAATGCCCTCCATTTCATGCACCAGCTTGGCGGGCTTGAGTTTTTCACATATTATCTCTTTGATCCATACGCAGATTCCCAAACAGTTGGTGATGCTATATGCGAAACAAATAATGAAACACTTACGGAGAGGTTCAGTATGTTTCATGGTTCTGAATTCTTATCTGAAATTGAACCACTCACCAGGTTGCATCTCTTTTCCAACGCATCATATGACCTGGGTCCGCGCGGCAGTATAAAGACCGTTGTCCTTGTGGGAGCGATCGCGCTCCTTGTAATGTTCCTTGCGCTTACAAATTTTGTCAACCTGTTTGTAATTGAAGGCGAGCAGCGTGCAAAGGAGATCGGGATCAGGAAGGTGAACGGGGCAGGGAAGAAGGATATCATAATCCAGTTTTTCACTGAGACAACATTCATAGTGTCAGTATCATTTGCTGCCGGCCTTGTACTGGCCACCCTTCTCTTACCCCAGTTCGCCGATCTCATGAGGCGCAGTTTTCCTGAAGACATATTTCTGTCACCGGCACTTGTTGGTGCGCTCGCAGGGATATTTATCCTGACGGTGGTTTTTTCAGGCAGTTACCCGGCTTTTTATCTGAGCAGGTTAAAACCGGCTGCCATTATAAAGCAGCAGGATGCAAAGATGGGCCGTAGAAAAGTGGTTATGAACCTTACGGGCGGGATACAGCTGATAATTACGCTTGTGCTGCTGACTTACCTTTTCGGGATAAACAATCAGATCCAGTACATGAAAAACCTGCCGCCGGGGTTTAACCCGGAGGGACTTGTCAATATCTACAATTTAAATGACAACATGAAGAGGCAGTATCCTGAGATACGTGACCAGCTGCTCAACATTCCCGAAGTGGCAGGCGTTGCAGCCTCGGGCCATACCATCGGCGGAGGATGCAGTGGACAGGGCATCAGGCTTGCTGAAAACCAGGCCGATAACATTCTTGCCATTAATGAATACCGCGTCCAGCCGGGACTGTGCAGGCTGATGGAACTGGAACTGAAGGAGGGACGCTTTTTCGATCCTGACCTGGCAACGGACAGGCAATCCGTAATATTGAACGAGGCGGCAGAGAGGATGCTCGGACTGACCTCGGCAACCGGAAGAAGGGTGGTGATGTTCCAGGATCCCCTGGAAGTTATCGGTGTGGTAAAAGATTTTCATTACTCATCAGCCGCAAATACAATTCAGCCGCTGGTATTTACGGCATATTCCGGTAACATCAACAACATTGTAGTTCGAATCGAATCACACGCGGATTATGCCACCTCTATGAAAAAGATTGGCGAGACTTTAAGGTCATTTGATGAAGGTTACATAATTACTACCAGTAATACGGGTGATATCTACAGGAGTTTTTATGCAGGTGAGGAAAGGCTTGGAAAAATAATCCGCGTGGGTGCGATCGTGGCTGTTGTCATCGTGATGATGGGCATCTTTATGCTGGTGTCTCAAAGCATATTGAGGCGTACCAAAGAGATAGGGATACGCAAGGTGCTTGGCGGTTCAACAACAAAAATGCTCGCTATACTTTATTCAGGTACCATCAAATGGATTGCCATTGCATCGGTTATTGCCATTCCGGTTAGTTATT